>NZ_JAMYBV010000003.1:0-333119 GCF_024126635.1 Pseudomonas sp. VA159-2
GCGGCCTTGTGTCGCGAAAGGGTCGCAAAGCGACCCCCCGGCAATCTTGAATTGGAGTGGTCATATCCCCGTAGAAGCGCCCCATTCGCTGCACAAGGCCGCGCCTACAGGCGACCGCGCCCTCCTGTAGGAGCGGCCTTGTGTCGCGAAAGGGTCGCAAAGCGACCCCCCGGCAATCTTGAATTGGAGTGGTCATATCCCCGTAGAAGCGGCCTATTCGCTGCACAAGGCCGCTCCTGCAGAGAAGCCCTGCACCTGAAATTTCAGGCTTTCTTCTTCGGCTTCAGGTACTTCATCAAGCCCTGGAACCAGATCACCAGCGCCGGATTGCCTTTGATCTGGATGCTCTTGTCCTGGATCCCCTGCATGAACGCCAGCTGCTTGTTACCGGCCTGCAGCGTGGCGAACCCGTAAGCGGCGTCCTTGAAGGCGATGGCGAAAGCCGGCTGCGGGTGCAGGCCACCCTGGCTGGTGATGCGCAAGTCCTTGACGATGAAGTGCCGGGCCACCTTGCCGTCGAGGGTCTGCATCTGGAACACCAGGTCCTTGTCCTGCAACTGCTGCTGGAACGCCGGGTTGTTGCGGCTGGCCTTGGCCATCAGCAAGCCCATGGCCCAGAGAAGAAAGCGAAACTTCATCAACACGCCTCGAATGAAAAGTGACTGAGTCGCGCAGTTTATCCGTTTCTCGCCCTGTTTATGCAAGTTCGCCGCATTTGCTTACCAGAAACGCAACGGGCGCCTTAAGGCGCCCGTCTCGATCGCTTGTCGATCACTTTTTCTTGACAGGCTTGGCCGGTGCGTTGACGCTGTCACGCAGGTTCTTGCCCGGCTTGAAGGCGACGGTGTTGCTGGCCTTGATCTTCACCGGCTCGCCGGTCTGCGGGTTCTTGCCGGTGCGGGCGCCACGGTGGCGTTTTTCGAAGGTGCCGAAACCAACCAGGGTGACGGTGTCCTTGTCGAGCGCGCCGGTGATGCTGTCGAGAATCGCGTTGAGGACAATATTGGCCTTTTCCTTGGTCAGATCGGCCTTTTCGGCGATGACGGCGGCGAGTTCTGGTTTACGCATAGTGAAGCCTCTTTGACGGGATTTCTTGTTGTTATGCCGTGCTGCCGAATCGAGCAGCGCTCAAGGCACCGCAGGCTCTAGCCTGCGGTAGACGTCAGTGAGGATGGCACGCCGGCCAGGGCCGCGCCAGTATCTGGGCGGCCATTGTCGCGGCAAGAACAGGATAATTCCGACAGAACGCCCGCTATTTACGCCATGAGGGCGGGTAACTGCCGATTCAAAGCCAGTTTTTCCATGACCGCGCCGCCGGTCAGGGCATAGCCCAGCAACTGCCCATCCGCGCCGTGGCAGAGCACTTTGAGGTCGGCGCCGCTCCCTTCGACCACCCAGGTACCCTCATGGCCGGCAGGCGGTGGCGAGACCACCAAGGGACAAGCCGGGGTCTTCACCGTGACCGGCATCGGCCCGTAGCTGACCGTGGTCGGATTGCCCGCCAGGGTCTGGGCCAGGGCGCGGGCGCAGGTCATCAAGGGCATCACGTACAGCAGGTTGATGCCGTCGACCTCGGCGCAGTCGCCCAGGGCGAAGATATTGGCGTGGGAGGTGCGCAGCTGGCGGTCGACCACCACGCCACGGTTGACCTGCAAGCCCGCCGCCGCCGCCAGGTCGGTGCGTGGACGCAAGCCGATGGCCGACACCACCAAGTCGCAGGGGAGCACGCTGCCATCGGACAGGTGCGCCTCGAGCGCCTCCCCTGCACGTAGCAGGCGGGTCAGCACCGGACCGAGGTGAAAACGCACGCCCAGCCCTTCCAGGCCTGCCTGCACGGCCGCCGCCGCCGCCGGGTGCAGCAGGGTCGGCATCACCTGTTCACAGGGGGCGACGACCTCGCACTGCAGGCCGCCCAGGCTGAGGTCATTGGCGAATTCGCAACCGATCAGGCCGGCACCGAGGATCAGTACACGCTGCTTGCCCGCGGCGGCGGCGCGAAAGCGTGCGTAGTCCTCCAGGTCGTTGATTGGGAAGATCAGCTCGCCCGCATCGCCTTCGACCGGCACCTGCACGGTCTGCGCGCCCCAGGCCAGCACCAGGTCGCGGTACTCGACCGCCTCCTCGCCGATCCACAGGCGCTTGTGGCCCGGATCGATGCCGCTGATGCGGGTGTGGGTGCGGATCTCGGCCTTGAGTTGCTCGGCCATGGCGCCAGGCTCGGCCATGCACAGGCCGTCGGCGTCCTTGTGCTTGGCGAAGCCGGTGGAAAGCATGGGTTTGGAATACGAGCGACCGTCATCGGCGGTGATCAGCAACAAAGGCGTGTCGCCGTCGAGCTTGCGAAACTCGCGCGCCAGGTTGTAGCCGGCCAAGCCGGTGCCAATGATCACCACAGGAGACGTCATGTCGTGCATTCCTTATTCAGAACTTGAGGGTTCGATCAGCCGATGGCGATCATTTCGAAGTCGCTCTTGCCCACGCCGCAGTCGGGGCACAGCCAATCTTCCGGCACATCTTCCCAGCGGGTGCCGGGGGCGATGCCGTCATCCGGCCAGCCTTGGGCTTCGTCGTAGATCAGGCCACAGACAATGCATTGCCACTTTTTCATTCGATGCTGTTCCTTGGTCAGGCTCGGGAGTGCGTTGCCGCTGATGGTGGGCGCGGGACAACCCGCTGCAAGACCATCGCGCAATCTTTGGTGGGCTTTTTTACTGGCCCTGCTGGCAGGATGCAAGCCACAAGGGCAAACATGCTAAGCTCGCCGCCTCTCTGGCCTGTATCAAGCATACCGACGTGCCGTACGAAACCCCGCAAGCAGCCGCTGTCGCGTGGCTGCCGTATCCACAGCTGGCGAATACGCTCGACCAGCCGACTTTGGACTGGCTGTTCGACGAAGGCTCCCTGACCCGCCGCCTGACCCGCCTCTCCCACGACCACTTCAGCGTCACGCCCCTGTTCGAGGGCTGGCAGGCGCTGCGCGACGACGAATGCGCGGCCCTGGGCCTGGCGCCCGGCGCACAAGGCTGGGTGCGCGAGGTGTACCTGCGTGGCCATGGCCAGCCGTGGGTGTTCGCCCGCAGCGTGGCCGGGCGCTGCGTCCTGGAGCGCGGTGGCCTCGACCTGGAAACCCTGGGCAGCCGCTCGCTCGGTGAGCTGCTGTTCTGCGATCAGGCGTTCGTCCGCCATCCCATCGAAGCCTGCCGTTATCCACAGGCCTGGCTCCCCGCCGAGGCCGCCCAGGCCGGGCTGTGGGGCCGGCGCTCACGTTTCGAGCGCGCCGGCCTCGACCTGCTGGTGGCCGAGATCTTCCTGCCGACCCTGTGGGCTGCGGCCCAGGAGGCGAACCACTGATGTACCTGAACCTGCTCAAGTCGCTCAATCGCCTGCACCCCAGGGCCTGGGACTTCATCCAGCTCAGCCGCATGGACCGCCCCATCGGTATCTACTTGCTGCTGTGGCCGACCCTGGTCGCGGTGTGGATCGCCGGCAACGGCGCGCCGAGCCTGAAGAACGTGCTGATCTTCGCCCTCGGCGTGGTGCTGATGCGCGCCGCGGGCTGCTGCATCAACGATTTCGCCGACCGCAAGGTCGATGGCCACGTCAAGCGCACCGCCGACCGGCCACTGGCCAGCGGCCGGGTCAAGCCGCGCGAGGCCCTGGCGTTGTTCGCGGTGCTGGTGGCGGTGAGCTTCCTGCTGGTGCTGTGCACCAACGCCGCCACGGTGTGGCTGTCGTTCGGCGCGGTGGCCCTGGCGTTCTGCTACCCGTTCATGAAGCGCTACACCTACTACCCACAGGTGGTGCTGGGCGCGGCCTACTCCTGGGGCATCCCCATGGCCTTCACCGCTGCTGGCGGCGAGCTGCCGGCCAGTGCCTGGCTGCTGTACCTGGCCAACCTGCTGTGGACGGTGGGCTACGACACCTATTACGCCATGGTCGACCGTGACGACGACCTGAAGATCGGGGTGAAATCCACCGCGATCCTGTTCGGCGAGGCCGACCGGGTGATCATCCTGACCCTGCAGCTGCTGTCGCTGGGCTGCCTGTTGCTGGCCGGCAACCGTTTCGAGCTGGGCGGCTGGTTCCACCTGGGGCTGCTGGCAGCGGCCGTGTGCTTTGCCTGGGAGTACTGGTCGACGCGCAAGCTGGACCGCGACGCCTGCTTCAAGGCGTTCCTGCACAACCATTGGGCGGGGATGCTGATCTTCATCGGGGTGGTACTGGATTACGCCGTGCGCTGACGCCACCGGCCTCGTTCGCCGGCAAGCCGGCTCCTACAAGCTGATGTTGCAGGAGCCGGCTTGCCGGCGAACAGGGCATCACTGGCTCAGGGCTTGGCCACGTGCCAGACGTCCTTCATGCCATCGCCGGTGGTATCCCCGGCCTTCTTGTCCTTGACGAAGGTATACAACGGCTTGCCATCGTAGGCCCACTGCATCGATCCATCGTCGCGGGTGACGTGGCTCCACTTGTCCTTCGGCGCCTCGTCGTCCTTCTTGACCATCAGCGGCGGCCAATTCTTGGCACATTCGCCGCTGCACACGGACTTGCCGCCAGCATCCTTGTCGAAGGTGTACAGGGTCATGCCGTCGTGATCGACCCACATGCCGTCCTTCTCCATGGCGTGATGAGCCGACGCCACCCCCGGCACTGCCAGCGCAGCGCAAAGGGCCATCCAGCTCAGCGTATGTCGTGTCATTGGAATCACCATCGTTTCGGGGGTGGAAGAAGTGTTGCCCGCCGCCTTGGCGGCCCCTAGAAGCCTAGTCCAGTCACGCCATGTCGCCAGAACCGCCCATGAGCTGTCACACAGCTGCAATAATTCCGTTATCTAATGCGGGCCAAGACATCGTTCCTGGGAGAGGTAATTGAGCATGGTTGGCAGAAACATTCTGATCGTCGACGACGAAGCGCCTATCCGCGAGATGATCGCCGTTGCATTGGAAATGGCCGGCTATGACTGCCTCGAGGCGGAGAACTCGCAGCAGGCCCACGCCATCATCGTCGACCGCAAGCCGGACCTGATCCTGCTCGACTGGATGCTGCCGGGCACCTCGGGCATCGAACTGGCCCGACGCCTCAAGCGCGACGAGCTGACCGGCGACATCCCGATCATCATGCTCACCGCCAAGGGCGAAGAGGACAACAAGATCCAGGGCCTGGAAGTCGGCGCCGACGACTACATCACCAAGCCGTTCTCGCCCCGCGAACTGGTCGCGCGCCTGAAGGCCGTGCTGCGCCGCACCGGCCCGAGCGACAGCGAGGCCCCCATCGAGGTGGGCGGCCTGCTGCTCGACCCGATCAGCCACCGGGTGACCATCGACGGCAAGCCCGCCGAGATGGGCCCCACCGAATACCGCCTGTTGCAGTTCTTCATGACCCACCAGGAGCGTGCCTACACCCGCGGCCAGCTGCTCGACCAGGTCTGGGGCGGCAACGTCTACGTCGAGGAGCGCACTGTCGACGTGCACATCCGGCGCCTGCGCAAGGCACTGGGTGAAGCCTACGAAAATCTGGTACAAACCGTCCGCGGCACCGGCTATCGCTTCTCGACCAAAAGCTGAGCGAAGCCCCTGGCGCCCGCTGTACAAGGACTGTCAATTGAACCAGAACTGGCACGCGACCCTGATTCGCCACATGTTGCTGCTGATCACCGCCTGCCTGATCGGCGGCCTGGTCAGCGGCTATTACGGCTGGTGCCTGGCCATCGGCCTGGCGCTCTACCTGGCCTGGACGCTCAAGCAACTGCTGCGCCTGCACGATTGGCTGCGCAACCACCAACCCGACGAAGCACCACCCGACGGCTACGGCTTGTGGGGCGAAGTGTTCGACAGCATCTACCACCTGCAACGCCGCGACCAACGCGTGCGCGGCCGCCTGCAGGCGGTGATCGACCGGGTCCAGGAGTCCACCGCCGCGCTGCGCGACGCGGTGATCATGCTCGACAGCGACGGCAACCTCGAATGGTGGAACCGCGCCGCCGAGACCCTGCTGGGCTTCAAGACCCCGCAGGACGGTGGCCAACCGGTGACCAACCTGGTCCGCCACCCCCGGTTCAAGGAGTACTTCGAGTCGCAGAACTACGCCGAACCGCTGGAAATCCCCTCGCCGATCAACGATCGCCTGCGCGTGCAACTGCACCTCACCCGCTATGGCAACAACGAACACCTGATGCTGGTGCGCGATGTCACCCGCATCCACCAGCTCGAGCAGATGCGCAAGGACTTCGTCGCCAACGTCTCCCACGAGCTGCGCACGCCGCTGACGGTGATCACCGGTTACCTGGAGACCCTGCTGGACAATGTCGAGGAGGTGAACCCACGCTGGAGCCGCGCCCTGCAGCAAATGAACCAGCAAGGCGCGCGCATGCAGACGCTGCTCAACGACCTGCTGCTACTGGCCAAGCTCGAAGCCACCGACTACCCGTCGGACAACCAGCCGGTGCTGGTCGATAGCTTGCTCGGCGCCATCAAGAACGACGCCCAGGCGCTGTCCGGCCCGCGCAACCAGCGCATCACCCTGGAAGCGACCCCCGGCATTCGCCTCAAAGGCAGTGAGTCGGAGCTGCGCAGCGCCTTCTCCAACCTGGTGTTCAACGCCGTCAAGTACACCCAGGACCAAGGCAATATCCGCATCCGCTGGTGGGCCGACGAACAGGGCGCGCACCTGAGCGTGCAGGACTCCGGGGTGGGCATCGACGCCAAGCACCTGCCCCGCCTGACCGAGCGCTTCTACCGCGTCGACTCCAGCCGCGCTTCCAACACCGGCGGCACCGGGCTTGGCCTGGCGATCGTCAAGCACGTGCTGATGCGCCACCGTGGCCGCCTGGAAATCAGCAGCGTGCCGGGGCATGGCAGCACCTTCACCTGCCACTTCGCGCCGGCGCAATTGGTCACGAATCGGGAATGAACGTTGGCGGGCTTGCCCCGCGACAGGACGCCTCCCCTTTGCTTTTGCGCCTCCAACCGCTACATTGGATCCCCTGTGCCAGCCATCGCTGGCACTTTTTTTCTTCCATTCTCAAAGACGGACCCCGTAAAAACTCCATCATGGACCCTTCCCCTGGTATCAGCCTCACCTCGTTGTTCGCCGATTTCGGCATGATTCTCTTCGCCTTGTTCCTGGTGCTGCTCAACGGCTTCTTCGTCGCCGCCGAGTTCGCCATGGTCAAGCTGCGCGCCACCCGCGTCGAGTCCATCGCCGAGCTGCATGGCTGGCGCGGCAGCATCCTGCGCAAGGTGCACAACCAACTCGACGCCTATCTCTCGGCCTGCCAGCTGGGTATCACCCTGGCCTCGCTAGGCCTGGGCTGGGTCGGCGAGCCGGCGTTCGCCCACCTGCTCGAGCCGCTGCTGGCCTATGTCGGCGTCGACACCCCAGAGCTGATCAAGGCGATCTCGTTCTTCGTCGCCTTCTTCGTGATCTCCTACCTGCATATCGTGGTCGGCGAACTGGCGCCCAAGTCGTGGGCAATCCGCAAGCCCGAGCTGCTGTCGCTGTGGACCGCCGTGCCGCTGTACCTGTTCTACTGGGCGATGTACCCGGCCATCTACCTGCTCAACGCCAGCGCCAACACCATCCTGCGCATCGCCGGGCAAGGCGAGCCGGGCCCGCACCACGAGCACCACTACAGCCGCGAGGAGCTCAAGCTGATCCTGCACTCCAGCCGCGGCCAGGACCCGAGCGACCAGGGCATGCGCGTGCTGGCCTCGGCGGTGGAGATGGGCGAGCTGGAGGTGGTCGACTGGGCCAACTCGCGCGAGGACATGGTCAGCATCGATGCCCGCGCGCCGCTCAAGGAGATCCTCGCGCTGCTGCGCCGGCACAAGTTCAGCCGCTACCCGGTGTACGATGCCGAGCGCGAGGAATTCACCGGCCTGCTGCACATCAAGGACCTGCTGCTGGAGTTGGCCGAGCTGGATCACCTGCCCGAGACCATCGACCTCGAAGACCTCGCGCGCCCGCTGGAGCGCGTTTCCCGGCACATGCCGCTGTCCCAGCTGCTGGAGCAGTTCCGCAAGGGCGGCGCGCACTTCGTGCTGGTCGAGGAAGCCGACGGCAAGGTGATCGGCTACCTGACCATGGAAGACGTGCTGGAAGTGCTGGTCGGCGATATCCAGGACGAGCACCGCAAGACCGAGCGCGGCATCCTCGCCTACCAGCCGGGCAAGCTGCTGGTGCGTGGCGACACCCCGCTGTTCAAGGTCGAGCGCCTGCTGGGCGTGGACCTGGACCATATCGAGGCGGAAACCCTGGCCGGGCTGGTCTACGAGACCCTCAAGCGGGTGCCCGAGGAAGAGGAAGTGCTGGAGGTCGAAGGCCTGCGCATCATCATCAAGAAGATGAAAGGGCCGAAGATCGTGCTGGCCAAGGTGCTCAAGCTGGATTGAGTCCCTTCTTCAGGCTGGCGTAGCGCTTGCTCCGGCTAGCGCTTCCACAGCGACAGCGTGCTTAGGGGTTGCCGGCGGTAAAGTCCGGCAACCCGCCAAGCGGTCGGTCGAACTGATACGGTATCGACTCCAGTGCCAAACCCACGTTGCGCTGCACCACGAAATGCAGGTGCGGCCCACTGCTGTTGCCGGTATTGCCCGACTTGGCCAACGCCTGCCCCTGGGCCACGCGCTGCCCCTCGCCCACCACCACCGAACCGCGCATCAGGTGCAGGTACACGCCCATGGTGCCGTCTGGGTGCAGGATCCTGACGAAATTGCCCGACGGGTTGGTGCCACGCCCGCTCTGGTTGTTCTCGATCTTCACCACCACCCCGCCGCGGGCGGCAATGATCGGCGTGCCTTCGGGCATGGCGATGTCCATGGCGTAGCGGCCCTTGGGCCCGAAATGGCTGAAACGGCCATTGGGCCCCTGGCTCAGGCGGAACGGCCCGCCCTTCCACGGAAACGGGTAGCGGTAGCCCTGCGGGCGCTGGCCCGGATCGCCCATGGCGTAGCGGAACTGGGTGGCGTACCTGAGCCGCCCGCCCTGGCGGGCCTGCACCACGCTGAGCACCTGGGTCGAGCGCGGCGGCACCAGGCGCCGGACGATGCGAGGCGCATTACCGCCCTGGGCATTGGCCAGGCGCTCGACCCGCAGCTCCACTTCCATTGCCACGAACAGCTCGTTGCGTGCGACAAAGCGCACGCCACTGGCCAGGACTTCGGTCTTCAGCCGCACCTGGCCGTCAAGGCGCTCGACCATCGGCTCGCGGAACACGAAAGCCCTGGCACCCGGGCTGGGGCGGTCGGAATAGGAGACCACGCCAAAGGTATCGGTGGTCTTGTAGATGGTCATGCCCAGGCTCGACGCCGAGGCCGTGAGCAAGGCACAGAACAGCAGCAGGCGGACGGGCGGCATGATGGTGGCTTTTTGACAGTTGTGTTCTGTCGAAGCCTAGCAGCCGGATTTGAGAGGGATATGACAGTTGGTCGGGTGACCAGTAGGAGCCCGCCTTGCTGGCCAAGCAAGCGTCGCGGTGCCTGGCACCGGCTGCGCCGGTGTTCGCCGGCAAGCCGGCTCCTACGGGGTCAGGGCAGCAAACCGATATCAGGCGCCTGGGGTGAAGTGCTTCTGCGCGGTGCCCCGGGCGATCAGCCGCGACAGGTAGTCGAGCTTCTGCGCATCCTGGTCGACGAACTTGAAGGTCAGTTGCAGCCAGTCGCTCTCAGGCTTGGGCTCCAGCGCCGCGATGGCGTGCAGGTAGCCGTTCAGCCGCGCGGTCTCGGCGTTCTCGCCCTGCTCCAGATCCAGCACCGCACCTTCGAGCACCTGTGGCAGGTTGGCGCTGCGACGCACCACCAGCAGCGCCTCCTTGAGGCTCAGGGCCTTGATCACGCACGGCTGGGTGCCACTGGCCAGGCGCAACTGGCCTTGGCCACGGCCGCTCTGCGCCGAAGCGGCGGCGCTCTTGGGCGTCGGCGCGTTGATCAGCGGCTTGGCCGCCGGCGCTGCTGCCACGGCCGGCGCGGCGACCTTGGCCGCTTCCGGGCGACCGCCGGTCAGGGCGCTCAGCGAGTCGTTGGCAAACGCCGAGTTGACCCGCGCCGGCGCGCTGGCCATCAGGCTGTCGAGCTTGCCGATCTTGGTCAGCGACTTCTTCACCTTGGTCAACAGCTGCTCGTTGGTGAACGGCTTGCCGACGAAATCGGAAACACCGGCCTGGATAGCCTGGATCACGTTTTCCTTGTCACCACGGCTGGTCACCATGATGAACTGCATGGTCTTCATCTCTTCCTGCTGGCGGCACCAGGTCAGCAGTTCGAGGCCGGACATCTCCGGCATTTCCCAGTCGCACAGGACCAGGTCGAAACGTTCCTTGCTCAGCATGGCCATGGCCTTGCGGCCGTTGACCGCATCCTCGATCACCATGCCCGGGAAGGCATTTCGCAGGCACTTCCTCACCAGATCGCGGATGAACGGCGCGTCATCCACAACCAGTACATTGACTTTACTCATCGATACTCCTCTTGAATCCCGACTAGCATACCGCCGACTGATGGCCATTTGCCAAACCACTGGTCACGCCGGGACTTCTCACACGGTTCGCGGGTGCCTGCTGGTGCTCGACCGCAAACGAAAACGCCCGGCGAGTGCCGGGCGTTCATGCTCGGGAGCAACCTTATTTATCGTCCGGTTCAGCCGGAACATTAGCGATTTCGCCGTCATCGAACGCTGCGCCCTGCACCTCGGCCTTCATGCGCTTGAGGCCCATGTGGCGCACGTCGGTGCCGCGCACCAGGTAGATCACCAGTTCCGAGATGTTGCGCGCGTGGTCGCCGATGCGCTCCAGCGAACGCAGGGCCCAGATCACGCTCAACACGCGGGAGATCGAGCGCGGATCTTCCATCATGTAGGTGACCAGTTCGCGCAGCGCGGTCTTGTACTCGCGGTCGATGGTCTTGTCGTACTGGGCCACCGACAGCGCCAGGTCGGCGTCGAAGCGGGCGAAGGCGTCCAGGGCATCGCGGACCATGTTGCGCACCTGGTCGCCGATGTGGCGCACCTCGACGTAGCCGCGTGGCGACTCGCCTTCCTCGCACAGCTGGATGGCGCGGCGGGCGATCTTGGTCGACTCGTCGCCGATGCGCTCGAGGTCGATCACCGACTTGGAGATGCTGATGATCAGGCGCAGGTCGGAGGCCGCCGGCTGGCGACGAGCGAGGATGCGCACGCATTCCTCGTCGATGTTGCGCTCCATCTGGTTGATCTGTTCGTCGACCTCGCGCACCTGCTGGGCCAGGCCCGAGTCGGCCTCGATCAGCGCGGTGACCGCGTCGTTCACCTGTTTCTCGACCAGGCCGCCCATGGCCAGGAGGTGGCTGCGCACCTCTTCGAGCTCGGCATTGAACTGCTGGGAGATGTGGTGGGTAAGGCTTTCTTTGTTGATCATCGTTTCGCTCCGCGAAGCAGCTGCAGGCTTCAAGTCGTTCGTGTCGTTCCCTGGCGTTCCTACCTTGCCGGTCTTAGCCGTAGCGACCGGTGATGTAGTCTTCGGTCTGCTTCTTCGCCGGGTTGGTGAACAGGGTGTCGGTATCACCGAATTCGACCAGTTTGCCCATGTACATGAACGCGGTGTAGTCCGAAACGCGGGCCGCCTGTTGCATGTTGTGGGTCACGATGACGATGGTGTACTTGGATTTCAATTCGTAGATCAGTTCTTCGACCTTCAGCGTCGAGATCGGGTCCAGCGCCGAGCACGGTTCGTCGAGCAGCAGCACTTCCGGCTCCACGGCGATGGTCCGGGCGATCACCAGGCGCTGCTGCTGTCCGCCGGACAGGCCCAGGGCCGAGTCGTGCAGGCGATCCTTCACTTCATCCCACAGCGCGGCGCCCTTGAGCGCCCATTCCACGGCCTCGTCGAGCACGCGCTTCTTGTTGATGCCCTGGATGCGCAGGCCGTAGACCACGTTCTCGTAGATGGTCTTGGGGAACGGGTTGGGCTTCTGGAACACCATGCCCACGCGGCGGCGCAGCTCGGCCACATCCTCGCCCTTGCGGTAGATGTTGTTGCCGTACAGGTTGATGGCACCTTCGACGCGGCAGCCATCGACCAGGTCGTTCATGCGGTTGAAGGTGCGCAGCAGCGTCGACTTGCCGCAGCCGGACGGGCCGATGAAGGCGGTCACGCGCTGCTTGGGGATGTTCATGCTGACGTCGAACAGCGCTTGCTTGTCGCCGTAGAACAGGGACAGGCCGGGGACTTCGATGGCCACGGTCTCTTCGGCCAGGCGCAGGCTCTGCTTGTCGCGGCCCAGGGCCGACATGTCGATGCCGTGGGCGTGGGATTCATGCTGCATGGTCAACTCCATACGCTATCAATTCGTTTCAAAGGGCCGCCCGTTGTTCGGGCGGCACGCTTGCAATCAGGATCAGTGGTCCAGGGCCTTGTACTTCTCGCGCAGGTGGTTACGGATCCACACCGCCGAGAGGTTGAGGGTGGCGATCACCAGCACCAGCAGCAGCGCGGTGGCGTACACCAGCGGCCGCGCGGCCTCGACGTTGGGGCTCTGGAAGCCGACGTCGTAGATGTGGAAGCCCAGGTGCATGATCTTCTGGTCCAGGTGCAGGTACGGGTAGTTGCCATCCAGCGGCAACGACGGCGCCAGCTTGACCACGCCCACCAGCATCAACGGCGCCACTTCGCCGGCAGCACGGGCCACGGCGAGGATCATGCCGGTCATCATGGCCGGACTGGCCATCGGCAGGACGATCTTCCACAGAGTCTCGGCCTTGGTCGCGCCCAGGGCCAGCGAGCCCTCGCGCACGGTACGCGGGATACGCGCCAGGCCTTCCTCGGTGGCCACGATCACCACCGGCACCGCCAGCAGCGCCAGGGTCAGCGAGGCCCACAGCAGGCCGGGGGTACCCAGGGTCGGCGCCGGCAGCGACTCGGGGAAAAACAGCCGGTCGATCGAGCCGCCCAGCACGTAGACGAAGAAGCCCAGGCCGAACACGCCGTAGACGATCGCCGGTACGCCGGCCAGGTTGTTCACCGCGATGCGGATCAGCCGGGTCACCGGGCCCTGCTTGGCGTATTCGCGCAGGTACACTGCGGCCAGCACGCCGAACGGGGTAACGATCACGGCCATGATCAGGGTCATCATCACGGTGCCGAAGATGGCCGGGAAGATCCCGCCTTCGGTGTTGGCCTCACGCGGGTCGTCGCTGAGGAACTCCCACACCTTGCTGAAATAGGCGCCCATCTTGGTCAGGCCGGACATGGCGTTCGGCTGGATCGCGTGGACCACCTTGCTCAGGTTGATCTCCACTTCGCGGCCATTGCCGTCGCGGGCCACCAGGCTGTCGCGGGCGAAGGCCTGGTGCAGGCCGGTCAGGCGCTCTTCGATGGCCTTGTAGCGGTTGTTCAGCTCGGCGCGTTCAGCGTCCATGTCGGCCTGGGCGGCGGCATCCAGCTTGCCGTCCAGCTCCAGCTTGCGGCTGTGCAGGCGCAGGCGTTCGAGGCCATGGTTGATGGCGCCGATGTCCTTCTTCTCCAGCTTCACCAGCTGGTCGTTGAGCTCGCTGGCGCGCTTGAGACGGGCCTGCAGCTCGTTCCAGGCCTCGGGGCCCTGGGCGACCACGCGGCCTTCTTCCTTGACGCTGACCAGGTAGCCGTAGAAGTTGCCCCACTCGCGGCGCTCCAGGGCGATCAGGTCGGCCGGCTTTTGCGGGTCCACCAGCCAGTCGCCGACCAGCCAGGTGAAGTCGCTGCCGTTGAGGTCGCGGTTGCCGACCTTGACCAGCTCGCGGGTCATGAACTCCGGGCCCTGGTCGGGCACCGGCAAACCGGCGCCCTTGAGCCGTTCACGGGGGACTTCTTCTTTCTGGACCACTTCACCGATGATCACATGGTCGGCCTGGCCCGGCACCTTGTAGGTAGCCTGGATCAGGTCGGCCGGCCAGAAGTGGCCCAGGCCGCGCACGGCGATCACGGCCAGCAGGCCGACGGTCATGATCACCGCCATGGCGACCGCGCCACCGCTGATCCAGACGCCTGGGGCGCCGCTCTTGAACCAGCCTTTGAGGGAATCCTTTTTCACGGATCTCTACCTTTCTATCAAAGCGACGAGTATTTCTTGCGCAGGCGCTGGCGAATCAGCTCGGCCAAGGTGTTCATCACGAAGGTGAACATCAGCAGCACGAGGGCGGCGAGGAACAGCACACGATAGTGGCTGCCGCCGACTTCCGATTCGGGCATTTCCACGGCCACGTTGGCGGCCAGGGTGCGCATGCCCTCGAACAGGTTCAGTTCCATCACCGGGGTGTTGCCGGTGGCCATCAGCACGATCATGGTCTCGCCCACCGCGCGGCCCATGCCGATCATCAGCGCCGAGAAGATACCCGGGCTGGCGGTGAGGATGACCACGCGGGTCAGGGTCTGCCACGGCGTCGCGCCCAGGGCCAGGGAGCCCAGGGTCAGGCTGCGCGGCACGCTGAACACGGCGTCCTCGGCGATGGAGTAGATGTTCGGGATGACCGCAAAGCCCATGGCGATACCGACCACCAGGGCGTTGCGCTGGTCGTAGGTGATGCCAAGGTCGTTGGTGATCCACAGGCGCATGTCGCCGCCGAAGAACCAGCTTTCGAGGAACGGGCTCATGGACAGGGCGAACCAGCCGATCGCGAGAATGACCGGGATCAGGATCGCCGCTTCCCAGCCATCCGGGATGCGCAGGCGGATCGACTCCGGCAGGCGGCTCCAGGCGAAACCGGCGACCAGGATGCCGATCGGCAGGATCAGCAACAGGCTGAACACGCCCGGCAGGTGGCCTTCGAGGTACGGCGCCAGGAACAGGCCGGCGAAGAAGCCGAGGATCACCGTCGGCATCGCCTCCATCAGCTCGATCACCGGCTTGACCTTGCGGCGCATGCCCGGGGCCATGAAGTAGGCGGTGTAGATCGCCGCGGCGATGGCCAGCGGCGCGGCCAGGATCATCGCGTAGAACGCGGCCTTGAGCGTACCGAAGGTCAGCGGCGACAGGCTCAGCTTGGGTTCGAAGTCGGTGTTCGAGGCGGTCGACTGCCAGACATACTTGGGCTCGTCGTAGTTCTCGTACCAGACCTTGCCCCACAGCGCGCTGAAGGAGATCTCAGGGTGCGGGTTGCGCAGGCTCAGGGGCAGCAGCTTGCCGCCCGCTTCGATGATGACGCGGTTGGCGCGCGGCGACAGGGCGAGAACACCCGCGCCCTCAGCCACCGGCTCGACCAGCAGGGTACGGTGCGCGGTGCTGTGGAATACGCCGAGCTTGCCATCGCTGTCCAGGGCGATGAAGCCCTTGCGGCGCTCCTCGGCGTCGATCTGCACCACCGGCGCCTTGCCCAGCTGGAAGCTGCGAATCAGCTTGAAGCGCGACTCGCCGTCCGGGTCGCGGGCCATGAACCACTGGCTCAGGCCACCCTTGGAATCGCCGAAGATCAGCGAGATGCCGCCGACCAGCTGGGCGGTCGCGGTGATTTCGGTGTCGCCGTTCTCGGACAGCTTGTAGCGCCCGTTGAGGCTCTTGTCGCGCAGGTTGAAGACATCGGCGCTGGCCCGGCCGTTGACCACGTACAGCCACTGCTGGCGCGGGTCGATGAAGATGTTCTTCACCGTCTCGGTCATCTGCGGCAGCTCGATGCGGTGCTGCTCGGTGGTGACCTCGCCGGTCATCATGTTCTCGGTACGCGCCAGCTCGATGACCTGCAGGTGCGAACCGGTGGAGCCGGCCAGCAGCAAGGTCTCGCCATTGACGTTGACGCTCACGTGCTCCAGCGCACGGCCCTGATCGTCGAGGGTGAAGGCGTCCTGACCATAGGGGAAGTCGATGCCCGCCTCGATGGTCTTCTTGTTGTCCGGGTAGGTGATCTTGTAGGTGTGGTGGAACACGATCGCCTGGCCGTTGGACAGGCCCAGCACCACCAGCGGGCTACCCGGTTGGTCGGTACTGATCGAACTGACCTGGGCACCGGCCGGCAGCGGCAGGTCGACGCGCTTCACCTCGGCACCGGTCTTGGTGTCGAAGAACAGCGCCTGGCCCTTGTCGGAAACGCGCATGCCCACCAGGTTCTGCTCCTCGAGGGCGATCAGCAGCGGCTTGCCGGCATCCTGCTGCAGCCAGGTCGGCTCCAGGGCTTTCTTGCTGGTCAGCTCGGCGCCCTGGAACAGCGGCAGCACCACGTAGGCCAGGTAGAAGAAGATCAGCGTGATCGCCGCCAGCACGGCCAGCCCGCCCACCAGGACGTACCAGCGGGTCAGGCGATCCTTGAGGGCGCGCAGGCGGCGCTTGCGTTGCAACTCGGGCGTATTGAAGTCAATCCGCACGGGAGGAGAATTTTGGGTCATGGTGGAGTTGGCCAGATCATTCATGCGCACACCCTAGCGGTCCCGTATGACAAAAACATGACAGTGCAGTGACGCAACAAAGCCCGACGCGCAGGAGCCCTGGCCTCGGACTGACGAATTCATGGAAAGAGGCCGGCGCATTCGCTGCCGACCTCTTCCGGTTACTGCCTAATTACTTCTTTGCAACATTGCCAGCGTGGGACAGGCCCAGGTCAGCCAGGGTCTTGTCGACCACCTTGGCAGGCAGCGGGATGTAGCCGTCCTTCACGACAACTTGCTGGCCGGCCTGCGACAGCACCAGCTTGACGAACTCGGCTTCCAGCGGGGCCAGCGGCTTGTTCGGCGCCTTGTTGACGTAGACGTACAGGAAGCGCGACAGCGGGTAGGTGCCATTCAGGGCGTTGGCTTCGTTGTCTTCGACGAAGGCGCCGCCTTCTTTCTTGGCCAGTGGCACGGTCTTGACACTGGCGGTCTTGTAGCCGATGCCCGAGTAGCCGATGCCGTTCAGCGAGGAGCTGATCGACTGCACGACCGAAGCCGAGCCGGGTTGTTCGTTGACGTTAGGCTTGAAGTCGCCTTTGCACAGGGCTTCTTCCTTGAAGTAGCCGTAGGTGCCCGATACCGAGTTGCGGCCGAACAGCTGCACTGGCTTGTTGGCCAGGTCGCCGGTCACGCCCACGTCGCCCCAGGTCTTCACGTCAGCCTTGCCACCGCACAGGCGGGTGGAGGAGAAGATGGCGTCGACCTGAGCCATGGTCAGGCCCTTGATCGGGTTGTCCTTGTGCACGAACACGGCCAGGGCGTCGACGGCAACCGGAATGGCGGTCGGCTTGTAGCCGTACTTCTGCTCGAAGGCCTGCAGCTCGACGTCCTTCATCTTGCGGCTCATCGGGCCCAGGTTGGCGGTGCCTTCGGTCAGCGCGGGTGGCGCGGTGGACGAGCCGGCGGCCTGGATCTGGATGTTTACGTTCGGATATTCCTTCTTGTAGGCCTCGGCCCACAGGGTCATCAGGTTCGCGAGGGTGTCGGAACCGACGCTGGAGAGGTTGCCCGATACACCGGTGGTCTTGGTGTAGGTCGGGATGGCTGGGTCGACAGCGGCGACCGCATTGGCGGCAGCGACGCCAGCGGCGGCAAAGGTCAGGGCCGCCATCAAACGCTTCAGTTTCATGCCTTGCTCCTAGCAGGAATATCGTGGGGTTTGTGATGGAACGGGCCCAAGTATCTGCAGGCCGCATGAACACTCTATGACTCGAATATGACAATTGGATGAAAGGCCATCACCGAGTACCGGGATGGCCTTTTCAGGATGTTTCGGAAGGGATTACCTGACCCTTAGGGCTGCGCTTTTACGCGAAGAGTCAGGCTCTGAAGTACACCGCTCCTACAGGTCTGCGTGATTCGCTCGGCTCAGCGTTTGTTGGCAAGCAGATACAGGCCCACCAGCAGACCAACGGCACACAGGCACGCCACATAATAGGCCGGCGCCATGGGGCTGAACTTCAGCAGCGCGGTCACCACCATCGGCGTCAGCCCGCCAAAAATCGCGTAGGCCAGGTTGTAGGAGAACGACAACCCACTGAAACGCACCACCGGAGGGAACGCCTTGACCATCACATAGGGCACCGCACCGACGATACCCACGCACAGGCCGGTCAGGGCATACAGCGGGAACAGCAGGTCCGGACGGCTCGGCAGGCTGTGGTAGAAGGCCCAGGACGAGGCCAGCAACGCCAGGCTGCCGACGATGAACACCCGCCCGGCGCCAAAGCGGTCGGCCAGGCTGCCGGCGCCGATGCAGCCGACGCTGAGCAGGACGATGGCCAGGCTGTTGGCCTTGAGCGAATCGGTGGGGCTGACGTGGTACAGGCTCTGCAGCAGCGCCGGGGTCATCAGGATCACCACCACGATGCCAGCCGACAGCAGCCAGGTGAGCAACATCGACAGGATGATCGCGCCACGATGGTCGCGCAGCACCGCGCGCAGCGGCAGTTCTTCGGCCAGCGCCTTGCGCGCCTGCATCTCGGCGAACACCGGGGTTTCGTGCAACCAACGGCGCAGGTAGACCGCGAAGAAGCCGAACACGCCACCCAACAGGAAGGGGATGCGCCAGGCGTAGTCCGCCACTTCATCCGGGCTGTACAGGGTGTTGATCAGCGTCGCCACCAGCGAGCCGAGCAGGATGCCCGAGGTCAGCCCGGCGGTCAGGGTGCCGCAGGCGTAGCCGGTGTTGCGCGCCGGCACGTGCTCGGACACGAACACCCAGGCTCCCGGCACCTCGCCACCGATGGCCGCGCCCTGGATCACCCGCATCAGCAGCAGCAGGATCGGCGCCCACAGGCCGATCTGTGCATAAGTCGGCAGCAGGCCCATCACCAGGGTCGGCACGGCCATCAGGAAAATGCTCAGGGTGAACATCTTCTTGCGCCCTAGCAGGTCGCCGAAGTGGGCCATGACGATGCCGCCCAGCGGCCGCGCCAGGTAGCCGGCGGCAAAGATGCCGAAGGTCTGCATCAGGCGCAGCCACTCGGGCATGTCGGCCGGGAAGAACAGCGTGCCCACCACCGTGGCGAAGAACACGAAGATGATGAAGTCGTAGAACTCCAGGGCACCGCCCAGGGCGGACAGCGAGAGGGTCTTGTAGTCACTGCGGGACAGCGGCCGGGATGGCTGCTCGATACGGGTCTGCACGGAGGTCATCGCTGTTGTTTCTCTTATAGGTCTGCGGACCGCTTGGCATGCGGCTTCTCGGAGGTCAGGCAGCGAAGATAGCAAATTGCCGAGCCGCGCTCATAGCGGTACAAAATCCCTACAGATATTCATGAATGCGCGGTCGTCGCTGGCTGTGCGGGTATATATACTGCCCGCTCGTAGGAAAAGGTTGCTTCTACTGAGGGATATTGTGCGAAAACGTCGGTCAGTATCGTCGGACTGTTTCGCAGAGTCTCCCTTCGGCCGCCTCCCGAAGCGAAATCAGCGTAGTATGCGTGCTGCTGAATCGTTTTTACGGCGTCCATTACTGCGCCACCAACGAAGCGTCACGGGTCAGAGGCCCCACCGCATGATTGAGCTCGAACAAGAAGATCCCATCCCGCAGGGCGACCTGGCCTTGCAGATCACCGCGCTGCCGCGCGAAACCAACGGTTTCGGCGATATCTTCGGCGGCTGGCTGGTCGCCCAGATGGACCTGGCCGGCACCGCCATGGCCAGCCGCGTCGCCGGTGGCCGAGTGGCCACGGTGGCCATCGACCGCATGGCCTTCCTGGTGCCGGTGGCGGTGGGCGCGCAGCTTTCCTTCTATACCCAGACCCTGGAAATCGGCCGCAGCTCGATCCAGATGATGGTCGAGGTGTGGAGCGACGACCCACTGTCCAGCGAATGGCGCAAGGTCACCGAAGCGGTGTTCGTGTTCGTCGCCATCGACGGCAGTGGCCGTACCCGTTCGGTGCCTCGTCGCTAAGCCGAGCGAGCGGTAAACTCATTGCACGTCACCGGGTCCAACGACCCGACAGGCAATCCATGAGACGAGCGCAATGGCTAACTTCCAGGTCGACACCGAGCTACACGGCGAACTCAACTGCTGGCGCATCACCAGCGACCACGCCGAACTACTGATCGCCCAGCAGGGCGCGCAAGTCCTCAGCTACCAGCAGATCGGCCAACCGCCGCTGCTGTGGCTGAGCGACCAGGCCATCTTCCGCCAGGGCAAGTCGGTGCGCGCCGGCGCCCCGGTGTGCTGGCCCTGGTTCGGCATCTTCGAGCGTAACCCCGACTCGGTCAAAGCCCTGTACCAAGGCGGGCAAGCACCGGCCCACGGCCTGGTGCGCGGGCGCGACTGGCAATTGCTGAATGTCGAGGAAACCGGCGCCACCCTGCGCATCGAGTTCGCGCTGCCCGAGGCCCTGGGCGATCTGCCGGGTTGGCCGCACCAAGTCGAGCTCAAGCTGGTGGTGGAACTGGGCCAGCAACTGCAGTTGACCCTCAGCAGCTATAACCTTGGCAACACCGATGTCACCCTGAGCCAAGCCCTGCACAGCTATTTCGCGGTGAGCGACGTGCGCCAGGTCCAGGTGGAAGGCGTGGACGGGTTGGCCTATATCGAAACCCTGGCCAACTGGGAGCAGCGCAAGCAGCAGGGCAACCTGGGTTTCGCGGGCGAGACCGACCGCATCTACCTGAACGCCCCCGAAAGACTGGCCATCATCGACCCGCACTGGAACCGCCGCATCACCCTGCAGGCCGGCGGTTCACGCACCGCGGTGATCTGGAACCCCTGGACCGACCGCGCCCGCGACCTGCCGGACATGGCCGACGACGGCTGGCAGCGCATGCTGTGCATCGAGACGGCGAATGTGCTGGATGATGTGGTGGTGCTCAAGCCGGGGGCGAGCCATGCGATGAGCGTGGCGATCGGTAGCGAAGTGCTCTGAGGTTTCCGGGACCGCTACGCGGCCCTTTCGCGACACAAGGCCGCTCCCACAGGACTCGCGTGATCCCTGTGGGAGCGGCCTTGTGTCGCAATGGGCTGCAAAGCAGCCCCGCAATGCGTTACAGGTCGGCATCCTCCACCACCCTCACCTGCCCCGCCTCCAGCGCATACGCCGCATCCGCCAGGTCATTGCTGACCGTCTCCACCTTCAACAGGCCGGTCACCCACAGCGGCGTGTAGATATCGTCGATCTTCAGCCCTTTCGGATAACGCACCAGCACCAGCTGGTTCGGCGGCGGCGGTGGCACGTGGATGCACGCCCCTGGGTAGGGCACCAGGAAGAACAGCGTGCTGTTGCCCTTGGCATCGCTCTCCAGCGGCACCGGATAGCCGCCCAGGCGAATCTGCTTGCCGTTCATCGCGGCCACGGTCTTGGTCGAATACATCACCGCGGGCAAACCCTTGCCCTGCTTCAAGCCGCCCTTGGCGGTGAAGGTACCCAGGGCTTCGGGGGAATTGTGGTCGATCTCGGGCATCTGCTCGAGGGCCTTCTGGTCCGACTTGGGCATCAGCTCCAGCCAGTCGGTCTCGGGCAGTTCGGCATGGGCCAGGGTACTGGCCAGCAGCAGGGGAAGGAGAAAAAGCGCACGCATGCTCGGCAACTCAGGATGAATTGCCGGGCATTCTAGCGGGAATTCAGCGTTTCTTGATGAAGCCGTAGATCACCAGCAGGATGATCGCGCCGACCAGGGCGCCGAAGAAGCCTGCGGCCTGCCCGGCCTGGTAGATGCCCAGTGCCTGCCCGCCATAGGTGGCGGCCAGCGAGCCGGCAATGCCGAGGAGGATGGTCATGATCCAGCCCATGCTGTCGTCCCCGGGTTTCAGGAAGCGCGCCAGCAGGCCGACGATCAGGCCGATGAAGATGGTTCCAATGATGCCCATGGCAATCCCTCTGTGGTGAAAATGGAACAAGCCAAAGCCTAGTCAGCGCTTTGGCATGTTGCCATCTCAGAGCGGCATTGCCTGGCAGAAGTTCGATCAGCCGGCGATCAACGCCTCTACTTCGGCAATCTTGGCCTTGAGCGTGACCATGTCGGTGCAGCGCAGGGTGGCATGGCCGACCTTGCGGCCGACCTTGAACGCCTTGCCATAGTGGTGCAGGTGGCAGTCGTCGATGGCAATGACCTTGTCCACCGCCGGTACTTCGCCGATGAAGTTGAGCATGGCGCTTTCGCCGACCTTGGCGGTCGAGCCCAGCGGCAGGCCGGCCACGGCGCGCAGGTGGTTCTCGAACTGGCTGCACTCGCTGCCTTCGATGGTCCAGTGCCCGGAGTTGTGCACGCGCGGGGCAATCTCGTTGGCCTTCAGGCCGCCATCGACCTCGAAGAACTCGAAGGCCATCACGCCGACATAGTCGAGCTTTTGCAGCACACGGCCGACATAGTCTTCGGCCAGAGCCTGCAACGGGTGCGCCTCACTGGCCACCGACAGTTTGAGGATGCCGCTGTCGTGGGTGTTGTGCACCAGCGGGTAGAAACGCGTTTCGCCATCACGGGCCCGCACAGCCACCAGCGAGACCTCGCCGGTGAACGGCACGAAGCCTTCCAGCAGGCACGGCACGCTGCCCAGTTCGGCGAAGGTACCGACTACATCCTCGGGCTTGCGCAGGACCTTCTGGCCCTTGCCGTCATAGCCCAGGGTACGGGTCTTGAGCACGGCCGGCAGGCCGATGCTGGCCACGGCGGCGTCGAGATCGGCTTGCGAAAGGATGTCGGCGAACGCCGGGGTCGGGATGCCCAGGTCGCGGAACAGGCTCTTTTCGAACAGGCGGTCGCGGGCGATCCGCAGCGCTTCGGCGCTCGGGTACACCGGCACGAACTGCGAGAGGAAGGCGACGGTTTCGGCCGGCACGCTCTCGAACTCGAAGGTCACCAGGTCGACTTCTTCGGCCAGCTGGCGCAGGTGGTCCTGGTCGCCGTAGTCGGCGCGCAGGTGCTCGCCCAGCGGTGCGGCGCAGGCGTCCGGCGCCGGGTCGAGGAAGGCGAAGTTCATGCCCAGCGGGGTGCCCGCCAGGGCCAGCATGCGGCCCAGCTGGCCACCACCGATTACACCGATCTTCATATCTTCAGCCTCAAGCCTGACGCGGGTCTGGATTGTCCAGCACGGTGTCGGTCTGCTCGGTGCGGAACTGCTTGAGCGCCGCGTGGAACTGCGGGTGCTTGGCACCGAGGATGCTCGCCGAGAGCAACGCCGCGTTGATCGCGCCGGCCTTGCCGATGGCCAGGGTGGCAACCGGTACGCCGGCCGGCATCTGCACGATCGACAGCAGCGAGTCGACACCCGACAGCATCGACGACTGCACCGGCACGCCCAGCACCGGCAAGTGGGTCTTGGCGGCGCACATGCCTGGCAGGTGGGCAGCGCCACCGGCACCGGCGATGATCACCTCGATGCCGCGGCCTTCGGCCTCCTCGGCGTACTGGAACAGCAGGTCCGGCGTGCGGTGGGCGGAAACCACCTTCACTTCGTAGGGAATGCCGAGTTTTTCCAGCATATCGGCGGTGTGGCTAAGGGTGGACCAATCGGACTTGGAGCCCATGATCACGCCAACCAGTGCACTCATCGTCGAGCCTCTTCGCTTGTGCGCCCGCAGGCGCGTCAAAAAACAACAAGCCACGCGGGACGACCGGCGTGGCTTGTTTGCTGATCATGACCGGATCTATCCGGTCGAGGGGCCGCGCAGTATAGCGTAACGATGGACGATCACGGCACCCCCGGCGACCAACTGTCGGCCTTATTTTTCGGGGGTTTGGCTGACTTTCGGGTCAACTGAACCGCCCTCCAGCTTGCGCCACAACAAGCGCACGTTGGCCTTGCGCACCAGGGCGCAGCGGTACAGGCGGATTTCCAGCGGCACATGCCACTGGCTGCCACCGCAGATCGCCAGCTCGCCCCGCTCCAGTTCGCCGCGCATCGACAGTTTCGGCACCCAGGCGATGCCCATGCCTTCCAGGGCCATGCTCTTGAGGCTGTCGGCCATGGCCGTCTCATAGACAGTGGTATAGCGCAGGTTGCGCTGGCGCAGCAGCAGGTTGACCGAACGGCCAAGGAAGGCACCGGCGCTGTAGGCCAGCAGCGGCACGCTGCCCTCGCCTTCCAGATCGAACAGCGGCTTGCCGTCGGCGCCCACCGCGCACACCGGGAGCATTTCGGTGTTGCCCATATGCAAGGAAGGGAAGATCTCGGCGTCCATCTGCAACGCCGCGTCCGGGTCGTAGAACGCCAGCATCAGGTCGCAGCCCCCCTCGCGCAGGGCATGCACCGCATCTCCGACGTTAGTCGCAACCAGGCGGGTGGCGATGTTCAACCCATCGTTGCGCAGCTGTGCCACCCAACGGGGGAAAAAGCCTGATGCCAGCGAGTGCGCGGCGGCCACCTGGATCACCTCGCCCTGGCCACCTTCGAGGTGGTGCAAGTGGCGAAGCACTTCGCTCAACTGATCGACAACGGTGCGCGCAGTGACCAGGAACAGCTGTCCGGCCTCGGTCAATTCGATGGGGGTGCGGGAACGATTCACCAAGGTCAGACCCAGCGCCGCCTCCAGGCTGCGAATGCGCCGGCTGAAGGCCGGCTGGGTGACGAAACGGCGCTCTGCCGCCTGCGAAAAACTACGGGTAGAGGCCAGGGCACTGAAGTCTTCCAGCCACTTGCTTTCGAGGTTCATCGACTACTCCGCAACGCGTGCACCAAAATGGAACACGCTCGATTGTCAATCGGCGTCACATCAAACCGTATGCCGTTTGCGCATAGGTTAGCGTGCAACAGCATTGGCCGCAAAATCTGCGCAGCCCTAGGATTGGCGCCATTCCGGCAGGTGCCGGGTCAAAATCGAGATGATATCTATCATGTCTTCCGCTGCATCGTTCCGCGTCGAAAAAGATCTGCTTGGTACCCTTGAAGTCCCTGCCGATGCCTACTACGGCATCCAGACCCTGCGCGCTGCCAACAACTTCCACCTCTCCGGCGTTCCGCTGTCGCACTACCCGAAACTGGTAGTCGGCCTGGCGATGGTCAAGCAGGCCGCTGCTGACGCCAACCGTGAGCTGGGGCACCTGAGCGATGCCAAGCACGCTGCCATCAGCGCAGCTTGTGCCCGCCTGATCAAGGGTGACTTCCACGAACAGTTCGTGGTGGACATGATCCAGGGCGGTGCCGGCACCTCCACCAACATGAACGCCAACGAAGTCATCGCCAACGTCGCGCTGGAGCACATGGGCCACCAGAAAGGTGAGTACCAGTACCTGCACCCGAACAACGACGTGAACATGGCGCAGTCGACCAACGACGCCTACCCGACCGCGATCCGTCTGGGCCTGCTGCTGGGCCACGACGCCCTGCTGGCCAGCCTCGACAGCCTGATCCAGGCCTTCGCTGCCAAGGGCAAAGAGTTCGACCACGTCCTGAAGATGGGCCGTACCCAACTGCAAGACGCCGTGCCGATGACCCTGGGCCAGGAATTCCGCGCCTTCGCCACCACCATGACCGAAGACCTGCAGCGCCTGCGCTCGCTGGCCCCGGAACTGCTGACCGAAATCAACCTGGGCGGCACCGCCATCGGCACCGGCATCAACGCCGACCCTGGCTATCAGGCCCTGGCCGTGCAGCGCCTGGCGACCATCAGCGGTCAGCCGCTGGTCCCGGCCGCCGACCTGATCGAAGCCACCTCCGACATGGGCGCCTTCGTGCTGTTCTCCGGCATGCTCAAGCGCACCGCGGTCAAGTTGTCGAAGATCTGCAACGACCTGCGCCTGCTGTCCAGCGGCCCACGCACCGGCATCAATGAGATCAACCTGCCGGCGCGCCAGCCAGGCAGCTCGATCATGCCAGGCAAGGTCAACCCGGTGATCCCCGAGGCCGTCAACCAGGTGGCCTTCGCCATCATGGGCAACGACCTGGCCCTGACCGTCGCCGCCGAAGGTGGCCAGTTGCAGCTGAACGTGATGGAGCCGCTGATCGCCTACAAGATCTTCGACTCTATCCGCCTGCTGCAACGTGCCATGGACATGCTGCGCGAGCACTGCATCGTCGGCATCACCGCCAACGAACAGCGCTGCCGTGAACTGGTCGAGCACTCGATCGGCCTGGTCACCGCCCTGAACCCGTACATCGGCTACGAAAACGCCACCCGTATCGCCCGCGTCGCCCTGGAAACCGGCCGCGGCGTGCTGGAACTGGTGCGCGAAGAGAAGCTGCTGGACGAAGCGATGCTCAACGACATCCTGCGTCCGGAAAACATGATCGCTCCCCGTCTGGTTCCGCTGAAGGCGTAACCCAGGCCGCTGCAAACAGTCTCACCAGGTCGAGGGACTAGACACCTCTCAACCTTTCAAGGGCCCGAGCGCACGCTCCGGGCCCTTTTTTTATACCTGCGCTTCAACCCCTGTGCCATCTCTGTAGGAGCGGCCTTGTGTCGCGAAAGGGCTGCATAGCAGCCCCGGGATTTCAGCATTGAAGCAACGATCGTCGGGGCCGCTTTGCGGCCCTTTCGCGACACAAGGCCGCTCCTACAGGGGTTGTGCGTCTCGAGCGGCATATAACTTGCTCTCTGAAGCTTCTCAGCCCAACGGGATGCCGAGCATGCTGCACAGCCACCTCACCACCCTCAACGCGGTTTCGCTGATTCTCAAGGTGTTCCAGGAGGACGGCGTCGACCCGCAGCAGATGCTCGCCGGCAGCGGCATTGGCCCGGCCGACCTGGGCCACGCCGACGCCCGCATCACCACCCAGCAGGAACTGCAGGTCTGCGCCAACGCCGTGGCCCGCCGCGCGGACATCGGCCTGGAGCTGGGCCGGCGCATGCATGTGTCGTGCTACGGCATGCTCGGTTACGCCCTGCTCTCCAGTGCCACTTTGGGTGACGCCCTGCGCCTGGCGCTGCGCTTTCCGGCACTGCTGGGAACAGTCTTCCAGCTGCGCCTGGTGGACGATGGCCAGCGCATCTGGCTCAGCGCCAGCGAGCACCACGACGCGCCGGGCCTGGCCGCGTTCAATGCCGAGTTCTGCCTGGGGTCGCTCAAGGTGATCTGCGACGACCTGCTGGGGCGCCCGCTGCCGTTGCTGGCGGCGCGCTTCGAACACCCCCGCCCCGCTTACCACGCGCTCTACGCCGGTGCATTCGCCTGCCCGCAGGGTTTCGATGCTGGCGACAACGCCTTCGCCTTCGAACGGCGCTGGCTGGACATGCCGCTGCCGCTGGCCGACCCGATCACCCACAAGGCGATGAGCGAACGCTGCCGGCGTTTGAACCTGGAGTTCACCGGGCGCCAGGCCTGGCTGGGGCGGATTCGCCAACTGCTGCTCCAGCAGCTGGAGGCGGCGCCCGGGCTGGAGGGCCTGGCACGGCAGATGAACTGCTCGTCGCGCACCTTGCGCCGGCACTTGCAGGCGTTGGGCAGCAGTTATCAACAGCTGCTCGACGAGCTGCGCTTCGAGCGGGCCAAGCAATTGCTGGCCGAGGACCAGATGCCCATCTACCGCATCGCCGAACGCCTCGGCTTCAGCGAAACCGCGAGTTTTCGCCATGCCTTCCAGCGCTGGAGCGGCGTGGCGCCCAGCCACTTTCGCGGTTGACCGGCACCGGCCTCATCGCGGGGCAAGCCCGCGATAGGGTCGGCCAGGATGGCTTGGCCACATCTATCCCCTTTTGGCCGTTCCCATCGTTCTCCCTCACCTGGCTGCCCAGCACACTTGCTCCACGCCAGCCCTACCGGAGAACAATAAATGCTGACGATCTATTCCGATGACCACCGCCTGCACCATGGCCGCTGCGAGCTGATCGACGGCAAGCTGATGCCCTGCTTTGAAATGCCCTCCCGTGCCGACCACGTCCTGGAGCAGGTCAAGCAGCGCAACCTCGGCCCCGTGCAGGGTCCAAGCGATTTCGGTCGCGCCCCGCTGCTGCGCATCCACAGTGCCGGCTACCTGGACTTCTTCGAAGGTGCCTGGGCCCGCTGGGCGGCCCTCGGCCAGCAAGGCGACCTGCTGCCGTTCACCTGGCCCGCACGCACCCTGCGCCAGGTCAAACCCAGCGGCCTGCACGGCGAGCTCGGCTACTACAGCTTCGACGCCGGCGCGCCGATCACCGCCGGCACCTGGCAGGCCGCCTACAGCGCCGCCCAAGTGGCGCTGACCGCGCAGGCCGCGATCCAGCAAGGCGCCCGCGCGGCCTTCGCCCTGTGTCGCCCGCCTGGGCACCACGCCGCCGCCGAGGTAATGGGCGGCTACTGCTACCTGAACAACGCCGCCATCGCCGCCCAAGCCTTCCTCGACCAGGGCCGGCGCAAGGTGGCCATCCTCGATGTCGACTACCACCACGGCAACGGCACCCAGGACATTTTCTACGCCCGCAACGATGTGTTCTTCGCCTCGATCCACGGCGACCCGCAGGACGAGTTCCCGTTTTTCCTCGGCTATGCCGACGAAACCGGCGAAGGCCCGGGTGAAGGCTGCAACATCAACTACCCGTTGCCCGCCGGTAGCGATTGGAGCGCCTGGAGCGCCGCCCTGGAAGACGCCTGCCAGCGCATCGAGCGCTATGACCCCGAGGTGCTGGTGATCTCCCTTGGCGTGGATACGTTCAAGGACGATCCGATCTCCCAGTTCAAGCTGGACAGCCCGGATTACCTGGCCATGGGCGAGCGCATCGGCAGGCTCGGCAAGCCCACCCTGTTCGTGATGGAAGGTGGCTATGCCGTGGCACAAATCGGCATCAACGCGGTCAATGTGCTGGAAGGCTTCCAGCACGCCCAGCCAGGAGCCTGAACATGGTCCGAATCAAGCGTCTGCTCGCCCCGCTCATCGCCACCGGCCTGCTCGCCGGCGCGCTCCAGGCCCATGCCGACCAGCGCACCTTGCGGGTCTTCAACTGGTTTGACTACATCACCCCGCAGACCCTCACCGGTTTCCAGCAAGACAGCGGCGTGAAACTGGTCTACGACATCTTCGACACCAACGAGGCGCTGGAGGCCAAGCTACTCACCGGCAACTCCGGCTATGACGTGGTGGTGCCCTCCAACGTGTTCCTCGCCAAACAGATCGAAGCCGGTGTGTTCCAGCCGCTGGATCGCGCCAAGCTGCCCAACTGGCAGCATTTGGACCCGGCGCTGATGAAGCTGATCGAGCGCAACGACCCCGGCAACCAGCACGCGGTGCCCTACATGTACGGCACCGTGCTGATCGGCTTCAACCCCGCCAAGGTCAAGGCGGCGCTGGGCGATGACGCGCCACTGGACAGCTGGGAGCTGATCTTCAAGGAACAGAACATCGCCAAGCTCAAGCAGTGCGGCGTGGCGCTGCTCGACTCGCCGTCGGAGATCCTGCCGCTGGCCTTGGCGTACCTGGGCCTGGACCCCAATAGCGGCAAGCCGGCCGACTACCAGAAGGCCCAGGCCCTGCTGCTGAAGATCCGCCCGTACGTCACCTACTTCCACTCCTCCAAGTACATGGCCGACATGGCCAATGGCGACATCTGCGTGGCGGTGGGTTATTCGGGCAGTTTCTCCCAGGCCGCCAACCGGGCGCGCGAGGCGAACAACGGCGTGGTGGTGGACATGCGCCTACCCAGGGAAGGCGCGCCGATCTGGTTCGACATGCTGGCGATCCCGAAGAACGCGGCCAACCCGCAGGATGCCCACGCCTTCATCAATTACCTGCTACGCCCCGAGGTCATCGCCCCGATCAGCGATTTCGTCGGTTACCCCAACCCGAACAAGGACGCCACCGACAAGGTCAGCCCGGCGATCCGCAATAACCCCAACCTGTACCCGACGGCAGAGATGATGGCCAAGCTGTATACCCTCAAGCCGTTGCCGCGGGATGCCGAGCGGGCGCGGACCAGGGCCTGGACCAAGATCAAGTCCGGGACCTGAAGCATCGCGGGGCAAGCCTGCTGCCACGCATACCTGTGCATGGCATGCGTGGCAGCGGGCTTGCCCCGTGATCGCTATTTCCAGGCCCTGCGCAGGCGCATCAACGCGTCCGCCACCTGGGCTTGCGGCACTGCGGCGAACCCGAGCACCAGCCCGGCGCGGTTATCCACAGGCACCTGGCTGTCCTCCAGCCAGAATGAACTCAGCGGATTCACCTCCACCCCGACCGCCTGCGCCTGGGCTACCAGGGCCTGCTCCCGCGCAAAGTTATCCACATCCACTTTCACATGCAGCCCCGCCGCCACCTCCGGCATCGCCCCCAATCCCGGCACATCCAGCGGCCAGCCGGCCATCAGCACATCGCGCCGCGCCAGCGCCGCACGCCGCATCCGCCGGATATGCCGCTGGAAATGCCCCTGGGCCATGAACTGCGCCATCACCCACTGGGTGCCCACCTCCGAGTGGCGCACCGCCAAGGCCCGACCACGGCTGAATGCCTGCGCCAGGGGCATGGGCAATACCAGGTAGCCCAGGCGCAGCGCGGGGAAGGCAATCTTGCCAAAGGTGCCGACATACAGCACCCGGCCTTGCCGATCCAAGGTCGCCAGCGGTGCCAGTGGCGCGCCGCTGTAGCGGTACTCGCCGTCATAGTCGTCCTCGATGATCCAGGCCTGTTCCCGCTCGGCCCAGGCCAGCAGCGCCAGGCGCCTTGCCAGGCTCATGGTGACCCCCGTCGGGTACTGGTGGGCCGGCGTCACATAGGCCAAGCGACAATCCGCCAGGCCCGTGCAATCCATGCCCTCGTCGTCCACCGGCATGCCCCTGAGCTGTGCCCCGGCCAGGGCAAACGCGTGCCCCGCCGCGCGGTACCCCGGGTTTTCCACAGCCACGGCGTCACCCGGCTGCAACAGCAACTGTGCACAAAGGCTGATGGCCTCTTGGGCGCCATGGGTGATCAAAATTTGTTCAGCGGTGCAGGAGAGCCCCCGCGAACGACGCAAGTAAGTGGCAATCAGCTCACGCAGCGCGAGCTCGCCCGCCGGGTCGCCGTAGCCGAGCGCCGAAGGATCGGGGTTTCGCCAGAAACCCGCATGCAGCTTGGCCCACACATCGAACGGGAACAGATCGTAGGCCGGCACGCCCACCCGGAACGCACGTGGAGCGCCACTTTTAGGCGGCGGCAAATGGTGTTTTTTCAGACCCTGCAAGGGCACGCTGGCAGCTGCAAAGCTGGATAAATCCTCAGTATCAAAAGGCGAAAATGTGGATAAACCTGTTGATAAACCCAGGGATAACCCTGTGGACAGTTGTGTGGATAGTTTTTCCAGCTGGCTGACATAGGTGCCGTCGCCCACCCGACTTTCAATGAAACCTTCGGCGTACAACTGGTCGTACGCCCGCACCACGCTATTGCGCGACAACCCCAGGATCGCCGCCAGGTCGCGGGTGGCAGGCAAGCGGGTACCACTGCCGAGGCGACCGTCCAGCACCCGCGCGCGCAAGGCCTGGTACAGCTGCTGGCTAAGGCCGCGACGCCGGTCGAGGACGATGCCGGCAGGATCGAACGGCAAGGCATGGGACGCTTCGCGCATGGTATTGGACCTATGAAAACTACCGTGAATGGCTCTTACACAGAACCAATAGCCTGCCTAGCATGAGGTCATTCGACAAGGACCCTTCCCATGTACAACAGCAAAGCGCACCAGGAACACGACCTCTGTCGGCTGCACCTGCACATGCAGCAGACCCGCCTGGCCATGCTGGTAAGCCACGGCGAACAGGGCCTGCTGGCCAGCCACTTGCCAGTGCTGCTCGCCCCGGACGAAGGTGAGTTCGGCACCGTCTACGGCCATCTGGCCCGGGCCAATCGGCAGTGGCAGGACCTGGCGCAAGGCGGTGAAGCGCTGCTGGTGTTTCCCGGCGCCGATGCCTATGTCAGCCCAGGCTACTACCCAAGCAAGCACGACAACCCCAGAACGGTGCCTACCTGGAACTACACGGCGGTTCACGCCCATGGCCAGGTCGAAGTAGTCCACGACGCCACAGCGTTGCTGGCGATTGTCAGCCGCCTGACCGATCGCCACGAACAGGGGCACGACACCCCCTGGAAAACCACCGACGCCCCTGCCGACTACCTCGACGGCATGCTCCGCGCCATCGTCGGCATCCGCCTGCCCATCACCCGCCTGCAAGGCGCGCGCAAACTCAGCCAGAACCGTTCGGCCGAGGATATCGCCGGCGTGCGCGCGGGCCTGGCGGCCAGCACCGACTACCTGGACAACCAACTCGCCGCGCAGATGCGCGATCTCTGAAGGAAAAGCCCCATGACCCGCGTTACCTTGCGCCCGGTCGGCGCCGACGACCACCCAGCCTGGCTGCCCCTGTGGCAGGCCTACCTGCGCTTCTACCAGACCGAACTGGCCGACAGCGTCAGCGCCAGTACCTGGCAGCGCCTGCTCGACCCCAACGAGCCAACCCACTCGACACTCGCCTGGGTCGATGGCAAGGCGGTGGGCATGGTCAACTTCATCTACCATCGTTCCAACTGGAGCATCGAGCCTTCCTGCTACCTGCAAGACCTCTATGTCGACAGTACGCAGCGCGGCCTGGGCATCGGCCGCCAGCTGATCGAGCAGGTGTACGCCACGGCCAAGGCCGCCGGCTGCAGCAAAGTGCACTGGCTGACCCACGAAACCAACGCCACCGCCATCAGCCTGTACCAGCAGGTTGCCGAGCGCCCGGGCTTCATCCAATTTCGCAAGGCACTGTAGGCCGACCATGAGCGATGCATTGAACTGGACACCTGCCGGTACCCCCAAGGCCGAGCCCCTCGCAGGCCGTTTCATCCGCCTGGAGAAGCTCGACCCGGCGCGCCATGGCGACGACCTCTGGGACGTGCTGCAAGGGCCGGGCTCGGACCCGCTGCTGTGGGACTACCTGCCCTATGGCCCGTTCACCGAACGCGCCAGCTTCCAGCGCTGGCTCGACAACAACGCCGCCAGCCGCGATCCGCTGTTCTACAGCGTGATCGACCGTGCCAGCGGCCAGGTGCAGGGCATTCTCAGCTACATGTCGATCGTGCCCGAGCAGGGCCGCTTCGAGATCGGCCACATCGCCTTCGGCGCGGCCATGCAGCGCTCGCCCAAAGGCACCGAGGCGGTCTACCTGCTGGGCAAGCTGGGCTTCGCGCTGGGCAACCGCCGGCTGGAGTGGAAGTGCAACGACGCCAACGCCCGGTCCAAGCGCGCGGCCGAGCGCTTTGGCTTTGTCTTCGAAGGGGTATTTCGCAATCACATGGTGGTCAAGGATCGCAATCGGGACACGGCGTGGTATTCGATCATCGATGCACAATGGCCGGCGGTGGCGGCGGGGTTCGAGTGCTGGTTGAGCGAGGAGAACCAGCAGCCGGGCGGGCAGTTGCGCACGCTGGAAGCTTGCCGCAAAGGCTGATGACCTGTTCGCCGGCAAGCCGGCTCCTACAAGGGCAGTGCCATGGTTGTAGGAGCCGGCTTGCCGGCGAACAGGCCACTTTTCCAGCAAAAAAAGGGGAGCCTTAGCTCCCCAGAGGTTAACCGCTTGCAGATGAAGGCGTCTGTCAGCCTTCGATCTCGATCAGGATCTCGCCCGGCGTCACCCGGTCGCCCTTGGCCACATGGATCGCCACGACCTTGCCGGCGATAGCCGCCTGCACTTCGGTCTCCATCTTCATCGCCTCGGTGATCAGCACCGCCTGGCCGGCCTTGACCCCATCGCCTTCCTTGACCAGCACATCGACGATATTGCCCGGCATGCTGGTGCTGACATGGCCCGGCGCGCTGGCTTGCTTGCGCTTGCTGCCGCCACCGCCGACGAACTCGTTGAGCGGTTCGAACACCACTTCTTCGGGCATGCCGTCGATGGACAGGTAGAAGTGGCGCTTGCCTTCGGCCTTGACGCCGACGCCGGTGATGTCGACGCGGTAGGTCTCACCGTGCACGTCGATGACGAACTCGGTGGGCACGCCCTCGCCACCCACCGCGGTAGCGGCACCGGCTTCGGGGATCGGCAGCAGCGCTTCGGGGGTCAGGGTGCCGGCTTCGCGCTCTTCGAGGAACTTGCGCCCGATGTCGGGGAACATGGCGAAGGTCAGCACGTCTTCTTCGTTGTGGGCCAGGGCGCCGATATCGGCGCGCAGCTTGGCCATTTCCGGCTTGAGCAGGTCGGCCGGGCGCACGTCGATCACTTCCTCGCTGCCGATGGCCTGGCGCCGCAGTTGCTCGTTGACCACCCCCGGGGCCTTGCCATAGCCACCCTGCAGGTACAGCTTCACTTCGTTGGTGATGGTCTTGTAGCGCTCGCCGGCCAGCACGTTGAAGAACGCCTGGGTGCCGACGATCTGCGAGGTCGGGGTCACCAGCGGCGGGAAGCCGAGGTCTTCGCGCACCCGTGGGATCTCCGCCAGCACTTCGTTCATGCGGTTGAGCGCGCCCTGCTCCTTGAGCTGGTTGGCCAGGTTGGAAATCATTCCGCCCGGCACCTGGTTGACCTGCACGCGGGTGTCCACGGCGGTGAATTCGCTCTCGAACTGATGGTACTTCTTGCGCACGGCGTAGAAGTACAGGCCGATCTCCTGCAGCAGCTCCAGGTCCAGGCCGGTGTCGAACTCGCTGCCCTTGAGCGCGGCGACCATCGACTCGGTGCCCGGATGGCTGGTACCCCAGGCGAAGCTGGAGATCGCCGTGTCGATATGGTCGGCGCCGTTTTCCACCGCCTTGAGCTGGCACATGGCGGCCAGGCCGGCGGTGTCGTGGGAGTGGATGAACACCGGCAGCGACTGCTCGGCCTTCAGCGCCTTGACCAGCTCGCCGGTGGCGAACGGGGTCAGCAGGCCGGCCATGTCCTTGATCGCCACCGAGTCGCAGCCCATGGCTTCCATCTGCTTGGCCTGCTTCACGAAGGCGTCGATGGTGTGCACCGGGCTGGTGGTGTAGGCGATGGTGCCCTGGGCGTGCTTGCCAGCGGCCTTGACCGCCTCGATGGCCACGCGCAGGTTACGCACGTCGTTCATGGCGTCGAAGATGCGGAACACATCGATGCCGTTGACCGCGGCCTTGGCGACGAAGGCCTTGACCACGTCGTCGCTGTAATGACGGTAGCCCAGCAGGTTCTGCCCACGCAGGAGCATCTGCAGGCGGGTGTTGGGCAGCGCGTTGCGCAACTTGCGCAGGCGTTCCCACGGGTCTTCCTTGAGGAAGCGCACGCAGGCGTCGAAGGTGGCGCCACCCCAGACTTCCAGCGACCAGTAGCCGACCTTGTCGAGCTTGTCGCAGATCGGCAGCATGTCTTCGGTGCGCATGCGGGTGGCCAGCAAGGACTGGTGGGCGTCGCGCAGGATCGTGTCGGTAACAAAGATTTTCTTGGACATTATTCGGTTCCTCACAGGCCTGCGTGGGCGGCGATGGCGGCGGCGATGGCCAGGGCCAGCTCTTCGGGTTTGCGCTTGATCGAGTAGTTGGTCAGTTCGGGGTGGCTTTCGACGAAGCTGGTGTTGAACTGACCGCTACGGAATTCCGGATTGCGCAGGATTTCCTGGTAGTACGCGGCGGTGGTCTTCACCCCTTGCACGCGCATGTCGTCCAGGGCTCGCAGGCCGCGGTCCATGGCTTCTTCCCAGGTCAACGCCCAGACCACCAGCTTCAGGCACATGGAGTCGTAGAACGGCGGGATGGTGTAGCCGGTGTAGATCGCCGTGTCGGTGCGCACACCCGGGCCGCCCGGGGCGTAGTAGCGGGTGATCTTGCCGAAGCTGGGCAGGAAGTTGTTCTTCGGGTCTTCGGCGTTGATGCGAAACTGCAGGGCGTAGCCGCGGTGCTGAATGTCTTCCTGCTTGATCGACAGCGGCAGGCCGGAGGCGATGCGGATCTGTTCGCGGACGATGTCGATGCCGGTGATTTCCTCGGTGATGGTGTGTTCCACCTGCACCCGGGTGTTCATCTCCATGAAGTACACCTCGCCATCGGCGAGCAGGAACTCCACGGTACCGGCGTTCTCGTAGTCCACCGCCTTGGCCGCGCGCACCGCCAGGTCGCCGATGTAGGCGCGCTGTTCTGGGGTCAGCTGCGGGCTTGGGGCGATTTCGATGAGTTTCTGGTTGCGCCGCTGGATCGAGCAGTCGCGCTCGAACAGGTGCACCACGTTGCCGAAGCTGTCACCGAGGATCTGCGCCTCGATGTGCTTGGGGTTGACGATGCATTTTTCCAGGAACACTTCCGCCGAGCCGAACGCCTTGGTGGCCTCGGAAATCACCCGGGGAAAGTTCTGTTCCAGCTCTTCACGGCTGTTGCAGCGGCGGATGCCACGCCCGCCACCACCGGAGGTGGCCTTGAGCATCACCGGGTAACCGATGCGATCGCCTTCGCGCAGGGCCTCGTGGATATCGGCGACGTTGCCTTCGGTGCCCGGGGTCACCGGCACGCCAGCCGCGATCATGGTGCGGCGCGCTTCGGTCTTGTCGCCCATGCGGCGAATGACCTCGGCGGACGGGCCTATGAACTTGATCCCGCGTTCGGCGCAGATCTCCGCCAGTTCGGCGTTTTCCGACAGAAAACCATAGCCCGGGTGCAGGGCGTCACAGCCGGTTTCCACAGCGAGGTTCACCAGCTTGCGCGGGTTCAGGTAGCCGGCCAGCGGCTCGGCACCGATGCTGTAGGCCTCGTCGGCGCGCTTGACGTGCAAGGCGTGACGGTCGGCGTCGGAATAGATCGCCACAGAGCGAATGCCCATTTCGGCGCAGGCACGCACGATCCGAACTGCGATTTCACCCCGGTTGGCGATCAGGATTTTTTTTATCACTGGAGTCTTCCCAAAGCCGTAGGAACAGACGATCCGGTTTTACCGGTCGGCGCGTGACCAGACGTCGCTGGCCAGTCGCATATTCACCCTAGCGCTGAAGGTCGATAAACAAAAATCAATATTTGTTAGAGGCAGTATTAGCAAAAGCTTATAGTGAGGTAACAAGGTTTTGCCGGAGCCCAGGAGAAAATGCGTAAGTCCTTGATGCGTATGACTTTGCGTCAATTGCAGATCTTCAACGAGGTGTGTGATCTGCGCTCCTACAGCCGGGCCGCCGAAGAGATGGCACTGACGCAACCCGCCGTAAGTCTACAGATCCGCCAGCTCGAGGAACTGGTGGGCCAGCCGCTGTTCGAGTACGTCGGCAAGAAGCTCTACCTGACCGAGGCCGCCGAAGCGCTGCAACGCGCCAGCCGCGATATCTTCGGGCGCCTGGAGAACCTCGACATGCAGTTGTCGGACCTGCAGGGCTCACTGCAGGGTCAGTTGAAACTGGCGATCGAGTCCAGCGCCAAGTACTTCGTGCCACACCTGTTCGCCGCCTTCAAGCAACGCCATCCGGAGGTCAACCTGACCCTGACCGTGGTCAACCGGGCCCAGGCAATCCGCCGGCTGTCGGACAACCGCGACGACCTGATCATCATGTCGATGGTGCCCCAGGACATGGGCCTGGAGTTCCTGCCCTTTCTCAACAACCCGATCATTGCGGTGGCGCCGCCGGCGCATCCGCTGTGCCAACTGCCAAGCCTGCGCCTGCAAGACCTCGAGCCGCATACCTTGCTGGTCCGCGAACAAGGCTCGGGGACACGCAAGGCCTGCGAGGAATACTTCAAGGACAAGCGCGTGCACTTCAGCCAGACCCTGGAGGTGGCCTCCACCGATTCGCAGCGCGAATGCGTGGTGGCCGGGCTGGGCATCGCCCTGCTGACCCGCCATGCGGTGAACCTGGAGCTGGCCACCGGCGTGCTCAAGGAGCTGCCGGTGGAGGAGCTGCCGCTGTACCGCAGTTGGTGCATCGTGCAGGCCAAAGCCAAGCGCCAGTCACCGGTGGCCTTGGCGTTCCAGGCGTTCATCCGCGGCGAACGGGCGCAGATCAGCGGGCTTGTTGAGCGTTTTTCGGGGAAGTTGCCGCCGATACCTGCCACACCGTGATGTCCTGCAGCTCGGGGTAGTCGGCCAGCGAGCGCAGCAGTTCGCGGCGGTCGCAGTAGCTTTCGATCGCGCGGCGGAACTCCATGCGGCGCTGGTCCTTTTCCTGCTGCTTGCGAGCCCTGGCGTTGGGTTGATACGAGCCATCGTGTTCACGTGCCATTGCCTGTCTCCCAGATAGGATGCGGGGAGTTTCAGACTGGCCTTGGCGGTTTACGGTTTGGCGGAGGAACGGTGACGAAATGATGAAATCTGCATCGCTCAGTCGTCGGTAGCCTTGATCGACTTCGGCGACAAACGCAGGCTGCGCAAGCTGCGCTTCACGCTCTTGAGGTGGTTGACCAGGCTCGGCCCGCGGGCCATGGCCACGCCCATGGCCAGCACGTCGATCACCACCAGGTGGGCGATGCGCGAGGTCAGCGGGGTGTAGATCTCGGTGTCTTCGTGCACGTCGATGGCCAGGTTGACCGTCGACAGTTCGGCCAGCGGCGTCTGGCTCGGGCACAGGGTGATCAGGTTGGCGCCGCTCTCGCGCACCAGGTTGGCGGTGATCAGCAGATCCTTCGAACGCCCCGACTGCGAGATGCACACGGCCACGTCGCCCGGTTTCAAGGTCACCGCCGACATCGCCTGCATGTGCGGGTCGGAATAGGCCGCGGCGCTGAGCAACAGGCGGAAGAACTTGTGCTGGGCATCGGCCGCCACCGCCCCGGACGCGCCGAACCCGTAGAACTCCACGCGCTGGGCCTGGGCCATGGCCGTCACCGCCTGCTGCAAGGCCTGTGGATCGAGGTGCTCGCGCACTTCCATCAGCGTGTGCAGGGTGGTGTCGAAGATCTTCAGGCTGTAGTCGGCGACCGAGTCGTCTTCATGGATGGCGAATTGGCCGAAGCTGGCGCCGGCGGCCAGGCTCTGCGCCAGCTTGAGCTTGAGGTCCTGGAAGCCCGAGCAACCGATCGCCCGGCAGAAACGCACGATGGTCGGCTCGCTGATCCCCACGCTGTGCGCCAGGTCGGCCATCGAGCTGTGCATGACGGCAGCCGGATCGAGCAGCACGTGGTCGGCCACTTTGAGTTCCGATTTGCGCAGCAGGTGCCGCGATTGGTCGATATGTTGCAACAGATTCACGGGCTGGACTCGGTTATGATCGGCGTGCCGGGATGTAGCTTTCTTGTAGTTATACTACATGCTTGCCAACCCGCCCAGCTAAACGAACGTGGAGAGTGGTGGTTTGACTATTCCTTGCGACATCCTGGTTTTCGGCGGTACCGGCGACCTGGCCCTGCACAAGCTACTGCCGGCGCTCTACCACCTGTATCGCGAGGCCCGTCTGCACAATGCCGTGCGGATCATCGCCCTGGCCCGGCGGCCACTGCCGCGCAACGACTACGTCAAGCTCGCCGAGCGCCATTGCCGGGCGCAGATCGCCCGCCAGGATTTCGACGAGGATGTCTGGCAGCGCTTCTCGGCGCGGCTGGACTACTTCCCCATGGATGCCGCGCAAAGTGCCGACTTCGGTCGCCTGGCCCGCTACCTGGGCGAGCCCGGCGGGCTGACCCGCATCTACTACCTGGCCACCGCGCCCACGCTGTTCGTGCCCATCGCCACCCACCTGCGCATCGCCGGCCTGGCCGACAGCGAGGCACGCATCGTGCTGGAGAAGCCCATCGGCCATTCGCTGGAATCGGCCACCGCCATCAACGAGGCGATCGGCGCGGTGTTCGACGAGTCCCAGGTGTTCCGCATCGACCACTACCTGGGCAAGGAGACCGTGCAGAACCTCATGGCGCTGCGCTTCGCCAATGCCCTGCTGGAGCCGGTGTGGCGCAACAGCCAGGTCGATCATGTGCAGATCAGCGTGTGCGAGACCCTAGGCGTGGAGAACCGCGGCGCCTACTACGACCGCGCCGGCGCCACCCGCGACATGCTGCAAAACCACCTGCTGCAGTTGCTGTGCCTGGTGGCCATGGAGCCGCCGGCGCAGTTCGAGGCCGAGGCGGTGCGCGACGAGAAGGTGAAGATCCTCCGCGCGCTCAAGCCCATTACCGGCCAGGACGTGCAGGACAAGACCGTGCGCGGCCAGTACGCCGCCGGCAAGATCGGCGGCCAGGAAGTCCCGGCCTACTACTTCGAGAAGGATGTGGACAACGACAGCGATACCGAGACCTTCGTCGCGGTGCAGGCGCACGTCGACAACTGGCGCTGGGCTGGGGTGCCGTTCTACCTGCGCACCGGCAAGCGCATGGCGCGGCGTTCGTCGCAGATCGTGATCCAGTTCAAGCCCGTGCCCCACGAGCTGTTCAGTGGCGGGCAGGTCAACCAGTTGCTGATCCAGTTGCAGCCGGACGAGCACATCAGCCTGCGCATGATGACCAAGAGCCCAGGCAAGGGCATGCGCCTGGCGCCGGTGGAGCTGGACCTCAACCTGGCCCAGGCCTTCGCCCAGACCCGCCGCTGGGAGGCCTACGAACGCCTGCTGCTGGATGTACTGGAGGGCGATTCGACCTTGTTCATGCGCCGCGATGAAGTCGAGGCGGCCTGGGCCTGGATCGACCCGATCCTGCAGGGCTGGGCAGAGCACTTCCAGGCGCCACGCCCCTACCCCGCCGGCAGCAATGGCCCGGAACAGGCCAACAGCCTGCTGGCGCGCCAGGGCCAGGCCTGGCACCTCTAGCGCAACAGGTCGGGGATCGGACGGTCAAGCAGCGCGCGGAACGCGGTCGCATCCACTGGCCGGCTGATCAGGTAGCCCTGTGCCTCGTCACAACCGTGCTCATGCAGGAACTGCAACTGCTCACGGGTCTCCACGCCTTCGGCCACCACCTTCAGTTGCAGGCTCTTGGCCATGGCAATGATCGCCCGGGTAATGGCCGCGTCCTGGCTGCCTTCGAGCAACCCCCGGATAAACGCCTGGTCGATCTTCACGTAGTCCACCGGGAAGCGCTTGAGGTAGCTCAACGACGAGTACCCGGTACCGAAGTCGTCGATGGCCAGCTTCACCCCCAGGGCATGCAGCTGCTCGAAGGTGACGATGATGTGCTCGACGCTGTCGATCAACTGGCTCTCGGTCAGTTCCAGTTCCAGCAGATGCGGTGCCAGCCCCGACTCCTGCAACACCTGGCGCACCAGGCTGACCAGCTTGCCCTGGCGCAGCTGGTACACCGACAGGTTGACCGAGACCCGCACCTCCATGCCCTCGCGTAGCCATTCGCAAGCCTGCCAGCAGGCCTGGCGCAGGACGAATTCGCCCATCGGCGCGATCAGCCCGGTTTCCTCGGCCAGGCCAATGAACTCGCCGGGCGGCACCATGCCCCACTGCGGATGCTGCCAGCGCACCAGTGCTTCGGCCGCATGCAGTTGGCCGGTGCGCAGGCACAGCTTGGGCTGGTAGTAGACCAGCAACTGCCCCTCGTCGATCGCCTTGCGCAGTTGGTTCTCCAGCTGCAAGCGCTCCAGGGTGCTGGCGCGCAGGCTCTCGGTGTAGAACTGGAAGCTGTCGCCGCCCAGGTGCTTGGCATGCTGCTTGGCCATGTCGGCCTGGCTGAGCAGTGCATTGAGGTCGAAGTTGGCGTCCGACAGCAGGCTGATACCCACCGAGGCGCTGATCACCACCTCATGGCCGCCTACCCGTTGCGGCACGCGCAGCTTGTCCAGCAAGCGGGTGGTGACCCGCACCAGGCTGGACAGGTTGGTGTAGCCATCGAACAGCACCGCGAACTCGTCGCCGGACAGCCGCGCCACGGTGTCGGCCTCGGGTACCGCATTGGCCAGGCGCTGGGCCATCTTCTTCAGCAACTGGTCGGCCAGCTCGTGGCCCAGGCTTTCGTTGAGCAGCTTGAAGCGGTCCAGGTCGACGTGCAGCAGCGCCAGGCTCCGGCCGTTCAGGCGGATGCGCTGCGCCGCCTCGTGCAGGCGCAGGCGGAACAGCGCGCGGTTGGCAAGCCCGGTGAGCTCGTCGTAATGCGCCAGGTAGCGCAGCCGCTCTTCCGACTCACGGCGCGCCGACAGGTCGGTGAAGAAGCCGACGATATTGACGATCTTGCCCCGGCCGTCACGCACGCTGTTGAGCTGCAGCCATTGCGGATACAGCTCGCCGTTCTTGCGCGCCTCGACCAGCTCGCCCTGCCAGCGCCCCTGCTGCTCCAGCGCCTGGTCGATGGCCTGGCTGTGGCGCCGCGCATCGCGGCTGCAAGGCAGCTCCAGGGCATTGCGGGCGATCAGTTCGGCGCGGCCATAGCCGGTGACGTCGCAGTACGCCTGGTTGACCGCCAACAACTGGAACTCGGCATCGAGGATGGCGATGCCTTCGCTGGCCGCCTCGAACACCGTGGCGGCCAGGCGTTGCTGCTCTTCCTGTTCTTTTTGCGCGGTGATGTCGCGGCGCGTGCCAAGCATGCGCAGGACCTTGCCCGCGGCGTCGCTCTCCACCGCCCGGCCGCGGTCCTCGATCCAGCACCAGTGGCCCTGGGCGTGGCGCACGCGGTACTCGACGCGGTAGTCCTCGGTACGGCCCTTGAGGTGTTCGACCAGGGTCCGGCGCAACAGCGGCAGGTCATCGGGGTGCAGGCGCGGCTTGAGGTCGGCGGCCACCGTGCGCACCTGCTCGGCATCCAGGCCGAACAGCGCGTGCAGCTGGGTGTGGTGGACCTCGTCGGTCTCCAGGTTCCAATCCCACAGGCCCAGCTCGCTGGCTTGCAGTGCCAGGGCCAGGCGTTGCTCGCTCTTGCTCAGGGCCTGGATGGCCAGGTCCAGCTCGTGGCTGCGCTGGGCCACCCGCTGCTCCAGGCCTGCCTGGGCCTGGCGCAGTTCGTCCTCGGCCTGGCGGCGCTGGCGCACTTCGCCGCTGAGCTGGTGGTTGAGGTCCTCGGCGTGGCGCTGGGCGCTTTGCAGGTGTTCGATCAGCGCCTGGTTCTGGAAGCGTCGCAGCAGGCCGCGCTCGATCAGCCGGTTGACCTGCCAGGCCACCACCACGAACGCCGCCAGCAGGATCAAGCCAAGCCAGCCCCAGCCACGCAAGTGGCCGGTGTCGTAGACGAACAGGAAGGCGATCGGCGGCAACAGGCAAGGCAAGGCGAAGCTGAGAAATGCCGGCAGGCTCACGGCGTAGGCGACGCTGGCCGACAGCGCCGCCGCGCCAAGCAGGCCGAACACCCAGGCCTGTTGCACGAAATTGTCCACTGGCGCCAGGGCGATGGCCGCGCAGGCCAAGGTCAGGCCACTGAAGGCCGAACCGAGCAAAAACATGCGCCGCCAGGCCGGCTTGGCCTGGCGCGCCGGGGTGGCGCCTTCGAAGGCCGCCACCTGGATCACCCGCAGCGCCACCAGCGCCAGCAGCCAGGCCAGCCACACGCCCACCAGAAGGTAGCGCGCAGGGCTCCATAGCAACCAGGCGCACAGCAGGCCGTTGAGCAGCATGAACAGCGTGGGCAGCAGGGAGCCCTGATAAAGCAGGCGGGTACGCTCGATCGACAACTGCGTGGCGAATTGCCTGCGAACGCTCCGTGTCGTCTGCGGCGATGCTCCGATCGCCATGCAATCCTGGGTCATATGGCTGGATTCTTGTGCTGTTCTTGTTATGGCTGACCGCAAATGTGCAGCGAGCATACACAAGCGTCGCCCCGGACCAAACTGCTCTGCGTCATGATTTCGAAAATGTCCCATCCGTCTAACTGCGACCGCTCAACCACGGGCCCTGGCCAGCGCCTCCGATGAACGGTTGGACGCGCGCGGGGCGATTTGCGCCGCCGGCGTTTGCCCCTGCCTGCGCGCGGCCATAGAATGCCCGGATGCACAATGATGACCTCTCCCTCCTGCTGAACTCCCTCAACGACGCCCAACGCCAGGCCGTAGCCGCCTCGCAGGGGCGCCAACTGGTATTGGCCGGCGCCGGCTCGGGCAAGACCCGGGTGCTGGTGCACCGTATCGCCTGGCTGATCCAGGTCGAACAGGCCTCGGCGCATTCGATCCTGTCGGTGACCTTCACCAACAAGGCCGCGGCTGAAATGCGCCAGCGTATCGAGCAACTGCTGGGTATCAACCCAGCCGGCATGTGGGTGGGTACCTTCCACGGCCTGGCGCATCGCTTGCTGCGCGCCCACTGGCAGGAAGCAGGCCTGGCGCAGAACTTCCAGATCCTCGACAGCGACGACCAGCAGCGCCTGATCAAGCGGGTGATCCGCGAGATGGGCCTGGACGAGCAGAAGTGGCCGGCGCGCCAGGTCCAGTGGTTCATCAACGGGCAGAAGGACGAGGGCCTGCGCCCGCGCCATATCCAGGCCAGCGGCGACCTGTTCCTGGCCACCATGCGCGACATCTATGTGGCCTACGAACAGGCCTGTGATCGCGCCGGGGTCATCGATTTCTCCGAACTGCTGCTGCGCGCCCTCGACCTGTGGCGCGACCAGCCAGACCTGCTGCAGCACTACCAGCGCCGCTTCCGGCATATCCTGGTGGACGAGTTCCAGGACACCAACGCCGTGCAGTACGCCTGGTTGCGCCTGCTCGCTAGCGGCGGCGACAGCCTGATGGCGGTGGGCGACGACGACCAGTCGATCTACGGCTGGCGCGGGGCGAAGATCGAGAACATCCACCAGTACACCGCCGACTTCCCCGACGCCGAGCTGATCCGCCTGGAGCAGAACTACCGCTCCACCGGCGGCATCCTCAAGGCCGCCAACGCCTTGATCGCCAACAACAGCGGGCGCCTGGGCAAGGAGCTGTGGACCGACATGGGCGAGGGCGAGCCGCTCACGCTGTATGCCGCGTACAACGAGCACGACGAAGCGCGCTACGTGGTCGAGACCATCGAAAGCATCATCAAGCAGGGCAGCGCGCGCAACGAGATCGCCATCCTGTACCGCTCCAACGCCCAGTCGCGGGTGCTCGAAGAAGCCCTGCTGCGCGAGCGCGTGCCCTACCGCATCTATGGCGGCCAGCGCTTCTTCGAGCGCGCCGAGATCAAGAACGCCATGGCCTACCTGCGCCTGCTCGAAGGCCGCGGCAACGACGCCGCGCTGGAGCGGGTGATCAACGTGCCGCCACGCGGCATCGGCGAGAAAACCGTCGAGGCGATCCGCGAGCACGCCCGCCACAGCCAGCTGTCGATGTGGGACGCCATGTGCCAGCTGCTCGCCGCCAAGGCCCTCAAGGGCCGTGCCGCCAGCGCCCTGGGCGCGTTCATCGAGCTGCTCGAGAACCTCGCTGCCAAGGTCTTGGACATGCCGCTGCACCTGATGACCCAGACCGTCATCGAGCAGTCCGGGCTGATCATCTACCACCAGGAAGAAAAGGGCGAGAAAGGCCAGGCCCGGGTGGAAAACCTTGAGGAACTGGTCAGCGCCGCGCGCAACTTCGAGACCAGCGACGAAGACGCCGACCTGTCGCCACTGTCGGCCTTCCTCGGCCACGCCTCGCTGGAGGCCGGCGACACCCAGGCCGACGAGCACGAGGACAGCATCCAGCTGATGACCCTGCACAGCGCCAAGGGCCTGGAGTTCCCCTACGTGTTCCTGGTGGGCATGGAGGAAGGCCTGTTCCCGCACAAGATGAGCCTGGAAGAGCCCGGGCGCCTCGAAGAGGAGCGCCGCCTGGCCTATGTCGGCATCACCCGGGCCATGCGTCAGCTGGTGATGACCTACGCCGAGACCCGGCGCCTGTATGGCAGCGAGACCTACAACAAGGTGTCGCGCTTCGTCCGCGAGATCCCGGCCGGGCTGGTGCAGGAGGTACGCCTGTCGAACACTGTCAGCCGCCCCTTCGGCGGCGCCAAGGCACCCGCCAGCAGCCTGTTCGCCAATGCCAACATCCCGCAGACCGCATTCAACCTGGGGCAACGGGTGCAGCATGCGGTATTCGGCGAGGGCGTGATCCTCAACTTCGAGGGGTCCGGCGCCCAGGCCCGGGTGCAGGTGAATTTCTCCGAAGGCAGCAAGTGGCTTATGCTCGGTTACGCCAAGCTGGAAGCTATCTGACCGAATCGAACGACACGCCTCTGTAGGCGCAGCCTTGCGTCGCGAAAGGGCTGCGCAGCAGCCCCCGCAATTTCAATGGTGGCTCGGAATCTGCGGCCGCTGCGCGCCCTTTTCCGACCGGTCCGACGCCTCGGCAAAGCCGCTCCCACAGGCAGTTCCCTAGCTCAAAGGCCGGGGCGATCACCTACAGGTGAACGCGTAGATCCGGCCAATCAGGCAAAAGCTCGAAACATCTTGTCGCTGGCTATGTCTGTCAGTTCATGTGCACCATGACGCGCGTGCAATCCACACAAACGGGAACCCCCATCTTATGCAACGTTTTCTTAGCATCGCTCTGGCGCTCTGCGTCGGCCTGACGCTGAGCCTCGACGCCAACGCCAAGCGCTTCGGTGGTGGCAAGAGCTCGGGCTCCGCGCCTATCCACCAGACCCGCCAGGCCACCCCGACCACGCCTGCCGCCGCGCCTACCGCTCCAGGCCGCGCACCGGCTGCCGCCAGCGGCGCTTCGCGCTGGCTGGGCCCGCTGGCCGGCCTCGCCGCAGGCGGCCTGCTGGCCTCCATGTTCATGGGCGACGGCTTCCAGGGCATGCAGATCCTCGACTTCCTGATCATGGGCCTGATCGCCTTCCTGGTGTTCCGCTTCATCGCCGCGCGCCGCCGCCAGCAGCAGCCGCAACACGCTGCCGCCGGCCACGCCCCGTACCAGCGCGAAGCCCAGCCGCAGGCCGCCCCGCAGTCGATCTTCGGGGGTTCCGCCGCGCCGGCCGCCGCCCCGGCGATCAACGCCCCGGCCTGGTTCAACGAAGCCAGCTTCCTGGCCGCCGCCCGTTCGCACTTCCAGTCGCTGCAGCAGCACTGGGACGCCAACGAAATGGACAAGATCGCCGAGTTCGTTACCCCGCAGATGCTCGACTTCCTCAAGCGCGAGCGCGCTGAGCAGGGTGAAGGCTTCCAGTCCACCTACATCGACGACCTCGATGTACAACTGGACGGCGTCGACGAGCGCACCGACCAAACCGACGCCACCCTGACCTTCCGTGGCGTGTCGAAGACTTCGCGCTTCGACCAGGGCGAAGCCTTCAGCGAAAGCTGGCACATGGTCCGTGCCCATGGCGAAAACCAGCCTTGGCTGCTGGCCGGTATCCGTCAAAACGGTTAACCGTCGCACGTTGCACAAAAAACCCCGGGCCTGTCCCGGGGTTTTTGCTTTTGCCAGAGCGGCCTACTAGGGTATAACGCGCAACGTTGTCATAAGGTCAGAGGATGTGAACCGTGGAAGAAGTGATCGAACAACTCCGTGAAGCCAACGAGCCGGTACCGGTGCCGCTGGAGCTGCCGGACGAAGATCAACTGGTGGAGATCGAGGAACAGCTGTTCATCAACATCCCCTTCGTGTTCAAGGAATACCTGCTGACCGTCAGTGACGTGGTGTATGGCAGCCTGGAACCGGTGACCGTCACCGATCCGCAATCCCACACCTACCTGCCGGACGTAGCAGCCAATGCCTGGGACTCTGGCGTGCCGCGCGACCTGATCCCGATCTGCCAGGACGGCGACGACTACTACTGCGTCGAGGAAGACGGCACCGTGGTGCTGTGGTCCGCGGAGGAAGAGATCGTCACCGAGGAAAGCTGGGAGTCGGTATGGCACTGGGTGCGGGATGTCTGGCTGGAGAGCTGATTACCGTCCCTGTGTAATGGGATGTCATCGATAGAATAAACCCAGGAAAAATAATGGCTTATAGCCATTAAAGCGCCTACTATCGCCAGGCTTTCTGCGCCTGGCGACATCGCTACCGCTCCATCCCCTCGGACGACGGTGAACACTCGCGCAGAAAGCGCTTACCGCTCAGTGCGGCTCGCGGTTGTTTTCCAGCGTTTCCAGCAAGGCCACCTGCATGCGCGTATGCACGCGAATCAGCCAGCGCCACAGCAGCGCCACCACCACCGCCGCCACCACCACGATGATCAGCAGCAGCTCGCTGGTGGGCAGAATGCTCGCCGACAAGGCCGACAGCAGCAGGAAGATCACCAGCAGCGACAACAGCGGTATCACCTCGGCAATCACCCGCCGGACCCGCTGGGTGTGCCGGCCGGCCATCTCCGGCTTGACCCCCATCTCTGCCAGCAGCATCGACAGCGCCTTGAGTTTGCGATACGCGGCAATCAGGAACGGCAGCGACAGCAACAACGCCGCGCCCCAGATCAGCGCCTTCTGCTGACCGGCATCAGCGACCCACTCGCCGAGCCAGGCGCCAATCCGTCCAGCGAAGTAACCACCGCTGAAGAAGATCGCGATGACCAGCGCCAGGTTGACCCCCACCTGCAGCAAAATGCGCCGGATCATCGCCGCCAGCATGGCCCCTTCGCCCTGGGGCTGAATGCTGCGCAGCCACTCGCCATACAGCGACAGCACCCGTGCCAGGCGGCTGGGCACCACCTTGCCAAGCTTCAGCGACAGCGGGTCGGCGGCGCGGATCAGGTACGGCGTGAGCAAGGTGGTGATGGCCGATACCGCCACCGCCACCGGGTAGAGGAAGTCACTGGTGACCTGCAAGGTCATGCCCAAGGCGGCGATGATGAAGGAGAACTCGCCGATCTGCGAAAGACCCATGCCCACCCGCAGCGACGTGCGCCCGTCGTTGCCGGCAATGAACGCGCCCATGCCGCACGAAAGCATCTTGCCCAATACCACCGCCAAGGTGATTACCACGATTGGCCAGGCGTATTCGAGCAGGATCGAAGGGTCGATCATCAGGCCGATGGCAACGAAGAAGATAGCGCTGAACAGGTCGCGAACCGGTTCGATCAGGCGCTCGATCTTCAGCAACTGGCGCGATTCAGCCATGATCGCGCCGATCAGGAAGGCACCCAGCACCATGCTGTACTCCAGCTTGACCACCAGCAGGCAGAAACCGAAGCACAGCCCCAGCACGGTGATCAGCAGCATCTCGTTGCTTTCGAACTTGGCCACGTAGGCCAGCAGCCGCGGCACCAGCAGGATGCCGATGACCAACGCGACGATCATGAACAGCGACAGCTTGCCCACCGTCGAGAACACCTCGCCAGAACTCACCGTGCCGCTGACCGCGATGCCCGACAGCAGGGCGATGATGCCGATGCCGAGGATGTCCTCGACGATCAGCACGCCGAAGATCAGCTGGGCGAAACGCTCGTTCTTCATCTTCAGGTCGTTGAGTGCCTTGACGATGATGGTGGTCGAGGAGATCGCCAGGATCGCGCCGAGGAACAGCGAGTCCATGGTGTTCCAGCCGAACCAGCGACCGATCTCGAAACCGATCCAGATCATCAGGACGATTTCCAGGAAGGCGGCGATGAACGCCGTGGCACCGACCTTGAACAACTTGCGCAGGCTGAATTCCAGGCCCAGGCAGAACATCAGGAAGATCACCCCCAGTTCGGCGAGGGTCTTGATGGTGTCTTCATCGTGGATCAGGCCGAATGGCGGCGTATGCGGGCCGATGATGAAGCCGGCGACGATGTAGCCCAGCACCACCGGCTGCTTGAGCCGGTGAAAGAGAATGGTGACCACCCCGGCGACCAGCATGATCACCGCCAGATCCTGGATGAAGCTGATGGCATGCATGGCGTGATACTCCTTGTCGGGGTGCAGGGGTCGAACCGTTCCTCCCCTGGAAAGGGCCAGGGCGCGGAGCAGGCACATACTGTCGTGATGGACGCATAAAGCCCACATTGCGTGGGCCCTGTCAGGTTAACATCGCGCCTTGCCGCAAATTGCCGGTGCAATATGCAGAAACAGATCGGCAGATCTAGTGTGGTGTTTTGCAAATACGACCCATAATTCGCGAGTGATTTTTGTGCCCAAGCAAGGCGTCGCGACGAGTCGTAGCCCAGCTACGGCGAGGAGCGACAACGCAGCATGGGCGCAAAAAGCACCGTGAATTATGGTCGTTATTTGTGAAACACCACACTAGCACCGCCGATGGCAAGATCAGCGTGACGATGGAGCGTCAGCCGACGTCCCGTACCAGGATGGGAAACCTCAAAGAGGGGAACAGAAGTGTCTGCAGATACCCGCCCCGATTCAGCGCAAATTCACCGTGAGCTCTCTATGGAACCTGGAAACGCCCAGCTGACCATGACCGTCCTGATGACACCGGACATGGCCAACTTCTCTGGCAACGTACACGGCGGCACCCTGCTCAAGTACCTCGACGAGGTCGCCTATGCCTGCGCCAGCCGCTATGCCGGCACCTATGTGGTGACCCTGTCGGTGGACCAGGTGATCTTCCGCGAGCCGGTGCATGTCGGTGAACTGGTCACCTTCCTGGCATCGGTCAACTACACCGGCAACACCTCGATGGAAGTGGGCATCAAGGTGGTCACCGAGAACATTCGCGAGCGCTCGGTGCGCCATTCCAACAGCTGCTTCTTCACCATGGTCGCGGTGGACGACGACCGCCGTCCGGTGAAAGTGCCGCCGCGCCAGCCACAGAGCAGCGAAGAGAAGCGCCGCTTCCTCCAGGGCCAGCAGCGCCGCCAGATTCGCCAGGAGCTGGAACAGCGCTACCAGAACCTCAAGACCGATTCGATCTGACCCTGAGTTGTTGCTCTTCCCGTAGGCGCCAGCCTTGCTGGCGCACCCGGCGACGCGGTGCCTGGCAACGGCTGCGCCGGTCAATCAGCAAGCAACCCGCTGCGCCTCGAAACGCACCCGCGGGTGGGCAATGCGATCCTGGGCCCGCACCAGTTGCAGTTCGTAGCTGGCGCAGGCCTGGGTTTCCAGCAGCACTTCGTGCACTGCCGCCGCCGCGAACTCGAACGCCTGCACGTCACCGTCCCCCAGCAGCAGCCGGGCCAGGAACAACCCCGAGGTCAGATCGCCCACTCCGACCGGCTGACGTGGGAAAGCCAGCAAGGGCCGGCGCAGGTGCCAGCTTCCCTCGTGCGTCACCAGCAGCATTTCGAAGGCGTCGGCGGCGCGCCCTGGGTAGTTCAGGTGCTTGACCAGCACCACGCGCGGCCCACGCGCCAACAAGCCACGGGCCATGCCTACGCAGTCCTGGAGTGACTCGGCGCGCCGGCCGCAGAAGCTGTCCAGTTCGAGCTGGTTGGGGCAGAGTATGTCGGCCCTGGCCACAGCCTCTTCGAGCAGGAACTCGCTGACCTCGGCCGGCACGATGCAGCCTTTCTCGGCATGCCCCATGACCGGGTCGCACAGGTACAGGGCCTTGGGGTTGACCGCCTTGATCCGCTCGACCCCGGCCAGGATCGCCCGGCCTTGTTCGGCGCTGCCCAGGTAGCCCGACAACACCGCATCGCAGTGGCCCAGTTCACCGATATTGGAAATCCCTTCCACCAACGCTGGAATTTGCGCCGGGGCAAGCACTTCCCCCGACCACTGTCCATACTGAGTGTGGTTGGAGAACTGCACGGTATTGAGCGGCCAGACATTGACCCCGACCCGCTGCATGGGAAACACCGCAGCGCTGTTGCCAGCGTGTCCGAAGACCACATGGGACTGAATGGCGAGCAAGTGCGGCGTACGTTTCATGCAGGACAATTCCGAAACTGTGTGAATAAGTGTGCGGCCCGCAGTATGAACCCGATTGCCATCTGTACGACAGGCCAGAGACGCAGTTAAGCTGGATCGACCTGTCTGGAGCTTACGCAAATGCTGACCCTGGAAAACCTCTTCGTCCTGCTGCTGGTGGCGACCGCGGGCGCCTGGCTGTGGCACAACCACGGACTGCGCGAGAAGGCCCTGGCGCGGGTCAAACAGCATTGCGCCAAGCTCGACCTGGAACTGCTCGACGACGCCGTGGCGCTCAAGCGCATCGGCCTGGTGCGTGACGCCAATGGCCGCAAGCGCCTGGCGCGCATCTACAACTTCGAGTTCACCGTCACCGGCGAACAGCGCCACCCCGGCACCGTCACCCAGTTCGGTGCCCACACCATGCAGATCGAACTGGCGCCCTACCCCTTCGAGATCAAGACCCCGCCACGCACCGACAATGTCATCGAGATGCAGCAGTGGCGCCAGGAGCATAACCGCTGGCGCAACTGATCAGTGGTCCAGGCGACAGGCCTCGATCGCAGCGTGCAGGGCCTGCAAAGATTGTGGCTGAGCGAAGATCAGCTCGATCCGCGAGTCGTTGCGCCATTCGCTCGGGCGCCAGTCCAGCGCTCCCCTGTCCAGGCCGTTGAACGACATCCAGCCAGCCGCGCTGTGGATAACCCCCTTGGCCCGACGCCACGGCCATTGTTCAAGGACCCGGCCCAATGCCGCGTCATCGAAGCGCTGGCTGGGGTGCCAGCGCCAGCCGCTGCTCCAGCCGCCATCACCCTGCTGGGCCTGGCGGATGGGCTGGCGAGGGTCTGTCCACAGCGCAGCTAGCGGCGCCGTGCCGTTGTCCACAGGCAAGGTCGCCGGCGCTGGGCAAGCCTGCGCCAGCGACGCTGGCAACGCCTCGAGGGCAAGCGCGCCAAACGTGGTCCAGATGGCCGGTACCTCGGGCAACTGGGCAGTTATCAACAAGCGTGTCGGCTCATCCACAGCATCCGCCTTGTTGATAACCAGCAGCCCCGCCTGCTGCAGGGCCTGGTGCTGGGCAGGCGGCAAACCCTCCCCACGCGCCAGCGCCGCGCCATCCAGCACCATCAGCAGCGGCTGTACCGCCAGCACCCCGCTCCATGGCGCCTGGCGCAGTTGTTCCAACAGTTGCAGCGGATGGCCAAGGCCTGACGGCTCGATCAACAGCCGATCGGGGCGGGCCTTGCGCAGCAGGCGGGCGAGGCCTACCTGGAACGGTGCGCCGTTGACGCAGCACAGGCAACCGCCGGCCACCTCGCCAATGGCGATGCCGGCGTCGTCACGGCTGAGCAAGGCGGCGTCCAGGCCGATCTGGCCGAACTCGTTGACCAGCACGGCCCAGCGCTGGTTCGCCGGGCGCTGGTCGAGCAATTGGCGGAGCAGGCTGGTCTTGCCGGCGCCCAGGGGGCCGGCGATCACATGGGTGAGGATGTTATGCAGCATGATTGGCTATCGGCGATAAGGGTTGCGTCAGTCTAACCTGCTGCCAAGGTGGCTGGCCCCACGCCGGCACTCACGCCAGCCAATCCAGGCTCAACAACAAGCGCCGCTCACCGGCAGGCGTCGGTGGCGAACGGTGGATCAGCCCACCGCCCTCATTGCCCAGCCAACGCTCCCCTTTGAGTAGCGCCACCTCTCCCGCTGCCAGCCGCTGAATGTTATCCACAGGCGCCGGCTCGAACTGCAACCGCGCCCGATCCAGCCGCCCTTCCTCCAACCACTCGCTGCCAGCCCCGGCGTAAGTGCTCAACAACCGCAACGGCACATGGTCCACGTGAAAACGCGGGCACATGGCGCCCTCCAGCACGCGCACACGCAAGCCGATACGCCGCGCCCCGAGCAGGCAGGTAAAGGCTTCGACCAGCCACACCACATCGGCGACGAAACCCGCATAGCCATGCATGTCCGAGGCCTCCCTGAGCAGCCCCGGCAGCACCGGGACCTGGTGTTCGTCCACCTCGACCACCCGCTCATCGGCCAGCATCTGGCCCTGGCTCAGCACCAGCCCGGCAAAGTCCTCCACCTGGGCCGGCAGACGGCGCTGCCAGGTCGCCAGGTTGACGTCATCGGCGAGGATCTCGGTCAGCACCCGCGGCGAGTCGGCGAACACCTGGCGGTTGCGCACAGGGCTCATGCCGCCGCTTCCTCGTGCCAGGCACCGAACGGGTCAGCCAGGCGCAACCAGCCCATCGGCCCCAGGTCCATTTCTGCATCAGTCAGCAGGCAAGCCTCCAGCTCTGTGGATAACTGCGCAAAATCGATGTTCTGCCCAATGAACACCAGTTCCTGGCGGCAATCGCCGGCTTCCACCGTCCACTGCTTGAGGATCGCCGCGCTATTCTCTTCATCCTGGGGCCATTGCTCGCGTGGCACGAACCGCCACCAGCGCCCGGCCAGGCCATGGCGCATCATGCCGCCGGCCTGGGACCAGCTGCCGGCCTCCTGGAACTTGCTGGCCAGCCAGAAGAAGCCCTTGGAACGCAGCAACCGGCCATTGCTCCAGGGCCTGTGGATAAAATCGAAGAAGCGCTGCGGATGGAACGGCCGGCGTGCCTGCCAGGTGCTCGCGGCAATGCCGTACTCCTCGGTTTCGGGCACATGCTCGCCGCGCAGCTCCTGCAACCAGCCTGGGGCCTGGGCCGCCTGGTCGAAGTCGAACAGCCCGGTGTCGAGGATCCGCGACAACGCCACCTGGCCCATCACCATCGGCACGATCTGCGCCCGGGCATTGAGGCTGCGCAAAATGGCGATCAACTCCTCGCGCTCGGCCTGGCTGATCAGGTCGATCTTGCTCAGCAGCAGCACATCGGCGAATTCGACCTGCTCGATCAACAGGTCGCTGATCGAACGTTCGTCTTCCTCACCCAAGGTTTCCCCGCGGCTGGCGAGGCTGTCGGCGGCCTGGTAGTCGCGCAGGAAATTCAGGCCGTCGACCACCGTGACCATGGTGTCCAGCCGCGCCATGTCGCTCAGGCTGCGGCCCTGCTCGTCACGGAAGGTGAAGGTTTCGGCCACCGGCAGCGGCTCGGAGATGCCGGTCGACTCGATCAGCAGGTAGTCGAAGCGACCTTCACCGGCCAAGCGGGCCACTTCTTCCAGCAGGTCTTCACGCAGGGTGCAGCAGATGCAACCGTTGCTCATCTCCACCAGTTTCTCTTCGGCGCGGTTAAGGCTGACGTTGCGCTGCACCTCGCTGGCGTCGATGTTGATTTCGCTCATGTCGTTGACGATTACCGCGACGCGCAGGTCGTCACGGTTGCGCAGCACATGGTTGAGCAGCGTGCTCTTGCCGGCGCCAAGAAAGCCGGACAGCACGGTGACAGGAAGACGGTTGGGCATGACGGACCTCATCGGGCAGGCGCATTCGAAGCGATGCATTGCATAATGTTATATTATAACAATACAATTTCGCCAAGCCGTGTTGCCGAACGGTCGACTGGAGAGCGTCATGAAACTACCTGGCATCGTCGCCTTGCTGTTGCTCGCACTGCCCCTGCAACTCCCTGCCATGCCTCGTAGTGACCTGGCGTTGTGCACACGCAGTGCCACCCTGCTCGCCTGCCAGGACAGCAAGGGCAATTACTACAGCGTGCGCACCGAAGGCAGCACCTTCTATCTGCGCGGCTATGAAGCAGCGAGCAAACGCCTCTGGGCACAAACCAACAGCCGTTATGGCGGCCTGACCTTCTTCAGCGGGCTGGCCAGTGATGGTGAAGCCTGGGTCGGTTACAGCCAACGCATCGGCTGGACCACGCGCAATCGGGTCTCCAGCTCCAGCGGCGAACGCTTCAATTTGCACTGCAGCCTCATCGGCGGTTGCCGTTGAACCACCCACAGGATGCTTCCATGACCAGCCTTACCCTTCCCGATGTTGCCGCCCAGAGCAGCCAGCAAGCCCTGCCCCTGGACTGGGTCGGCATGTGCGGCATCGCCCTGCCGCTGTTGATTGATGGGCGCAACGTGACCGCCTACGCCGATGCCGGGGTAAGCCTCGACGATGGCGCCTCGCGGGGCATACATATGTCACGGCTGTACCTGGCCTTGGAGGCGCTTGAACAGCAAGCACTGACGACGCGAGGCTTGCACGACATCCTTGGGCAGTTTTTGGCCAGCCATGCCGGCCTGTCGCACAGGGCCTACCTGCGCCTGAGCTTCGATCATCTGCTCAAGCGCCCGGCGCTGGTCAGCCCACTGGCTGGTTGGAAACGCTACCCGGTGAGCCTGGATGCCCGTTTGGAAAATGAAATGTTCCACGTGGAACTATCGGTGCACATCCCCTACTCCTCGACCTGCCCTTGCTCGGCGGCACTGGCCAGGCAACTGATTCAGGCGCAGTTCGACAAGGACTTTGCCGGTCAGCCGCTGAACCGCGACGAGGTTCGCCAGTGGCTTGGCAGCAGTAACGGCATTGTCGCCACGCCCCATAGCCAGCGGAGCTTGGCCAAGTTGCAGGTGCGACTTGTCGGGGACGGTATCAGGCTCGCGGAGCTGATCGACCAAGCCGAGGCGGCACTGGGTACTGCGGTGCAGACAGCGGTAAAGCGCGCCGATGAACAAGCCTTCGCCCTGGCCAACGGCCAGAACCTGATGTTCTGCGAGGATGCCGCGCGGCGCCTGCACCAGGCGCTGCGCCAGCTGAAGTGGGTACGGGGGTTTAGCGTGCGCGTGGAACATGCAGAGAGCCTGCATGCCCACGATGCGGTGGCCGAGAGTCGTTATGCCTGGCTCGATGGCTCGGCGTAGGCCGCTCAGCTTCGGGGCTTGACGGCCCCGCAGTCATTGCCCAACCACACCGCCCGGGTGTCCATGCTGCCCTGCTGCTGCACACCGGACGCATTGAAGGTGCCATTGACCTTGGTCAGGAACTCACGATCACTGAGGAAAGTGGCCTGGCCTTGGCCCTGGGCTTTCGGGCAACTGAACTGGAACTTCCAGACATTGCCGGTGCGCTCGGTGATCTTCTGCGAGCAGCCCGACTGTGGGTCCTGCAAGGGAATGTCATCGGTCTTGACCTGCTCTGGGGTCAGGCAGGAGCGCACACCCTTGCCGCCCACGGTGATGCCCTGCTTGGCCAAGGCCCCCTCCATCATCGCCCGTTGCTCAGGTGGCAGGTTCTTCAACTGCCCGAGCATGAACGCCATGTCCGGCAGTGGCTTGCCATCGACCTGCATGTTGCTGGTGGTCAGCTCCCACAAGCCAGGTTGCAGCATCTGCGCGTGAACCAGCGGGCTGCCCAGGCCGAACATCAGGGCAAGCAGTGGCAGGCGAATCTTCATGGGTCAAGGCTCCAAAAAATACCGGCTCCGGCCGGACTAGCCGTTAGACGCCAAAATCGCCTGCGGGTTGCAGCCGCCCCCTGGAACGTGGTCTGTTAGCGGCAGTGCTCACGGCAAGCAGGATGCGTATGGATTACCACAGCCCCTACTTCTTCGGTTACGTGCTCGGCCTGATTCACCTGCTCGGCATCGCCGCCGCGCTGCATGCGGTGTTCACCGTGCGCACCGCCCAGGGTGCGATCGCCTGGGCCATGTCCTTGCTGTTCATTCCCTACTTCACCCTGATCCCCTACCTGGTGTTCGGCGCCCGTTCCTTCTATGCCTACATCCAGGCGCGGCGTCAGGCCAACCAGGAAATGCACGTGGCCATGGCCAACCTGAACTGGCGGCCCTGGGTGGAGGAAGCGCTCACCGCCCGCGAGTCGGACAGCTACGCAGCCCTGCGCGCGATGCCCAAGCTGGGCCGCATGCCGTGCCTGGCCAACAACGAGGTGAAGCTGCTGATCGACGGCGAGGCCACCTTCGAGGCGATCTTCGCGGCGATCCGCGCCGCCCGCGACACCGTGCTGGTGCAGTTCTTCATCATCCACGACGACGCCCTGGGGCGGGAGCTGCAACAGCTGCTGCTGCGCAAGGCAGCCGAAGGGGTGCGGGTGTTCGTGCTGTATGACCGGGTCGGCAGCCACGCCCTGCCGGCCAGCTACAGCCAGGCGCTGCGCGATGGCGCAGTGCAGATCCAGGCCTTTGCCACGCGCCGAGGCTGGTTCAACCGCTTCCAGGTCAACTTTCGCAACCACCGCAAGATCGTGGTGGTCGATGGCCTGCTGGGTTTCCTCGGTGGGCACAATGTCGGTGATGAATACCTCGGCGCCCATCCAAAGCTGTCGCCATGGCGCGACACCCATGTGCAAGTCAGCGGCCCAGTGCTGGCCTGCCTGCAGGAGTCGTTCGCCGAGGACTGGTACTGGGCCACGCGCCAGCTGCCCCCGTTGATCCTGCCAGACACCTACCCCGAGGACGGCGTGCTGTGCCAGGCCCTGGCCAGTGGCCCGGCCGACCCCCAGGAAACCTGCGCGCTGTTCTTCCTCGAGGCGATCCATTCGGCCACCCGCCGGGTATGGATCACCAGCCCCTATTTCATCCCCGACGAGGCGATCTTCGCCGCCCTGCGCCTGGCGGTGCTGCGCGGCGTGGATGTGCGCATCCTGATCCCGTCGCGCCCCGACCACCGCATCGTCTACGCCGCCTCCAGCCTGTTCGCCTTCGAAGCCGTCCGTGCCGGGGTGCGCATGTTCAGGTATCAACCGGGCTTCCTGCACCAGAAGGTGGTGCTGGTGGACGACGAAATCAGCGCCATCGGCAGCGCTAACCTGGACAACCGCTCGTTCCGCCTGAATTTCGAGATCACCTTGCTGACCGTGGACCGCGCCTTCGCCGATCAGGTCGAGCAGATGCTGGAGCGGGATTTCGCGCAGGCCCGGGAGATCACCGCGGAGGACAGCCGCGACACGCACCGCCTGCAACAACTGGGGATGCGCATCGCACGGCTGATTTCACCGATCCTGTAACGCTCAGCGGTAGAGGTCCTCACGGGTCCACGGCAGGTCGTGGTGGCCGTCGGCGTAAGGTTTCACGGCGAGGATCTGGTGCAGGTTGATCCAGCCCTTGGTGAAGGCGTAGGCGCAACCTGCCAGGTACAGGCGCCAGATGCGCAGGGTCTTTTCCGGCACCAGCGCAGCGGCGCGGTGCAGCTGGTTCTCCAGGTTCTCGCTCCAGTGGTTGAGGGTCTTGGCGTAGTGCAGGCGCAGGCTCTCGACATCGACCACCTCCAGGCCCGCTTCGCAGATACGCGCGCTGATCATCGAGATATGCGGCAGCTCGCCATGGGGGAACACATAGCGGTCGATGAAGTCTCCGGCGCCGCGCCCGACCGGACGGCCATCGACATGCTTGGCGGTGATGCCATGGTTCATCACCAGGCCCCCTTCACGCACCGCGCCGAACAACCGCTGGCAATACAGTTCGAGGTTGGCGTGGCCGACATGTTCGAACATGCCGACGCTGACCACCTTGTCGAAGCGACCGTCCTGGGGCAGGTCGCGGTAGTCGAGAACCTGCAGCTCGACCCTGTCGGCCAGGCCCTCCTCTTTGACCCGCTGGCGACCGAGCTTGAGCTGCTCCTTGCTCAGGGTGATGCCGAACACCTTGGCGCCGTACTCGCGGGCGGCAAAACGCGCCAGCCCGCCCCAGCCGCAGCCGACGTCGAGCAGGTAGTCACCGGCCTGCAAGCGCAGCTTGCGGCACAGATGGTCGAACTTGTCCTGCTGGGCCTGGGCCAGGGTGTTATCCGGCTCCTTGAAGTAGGCGCAGGAATAGGCCATGTCCGGATCGAGCCACAGTTGATAGAACGCGTTGGACAGGTCGTAGTGGTAGGAGATGGCTTCGGCGTCGGTGGACTTGTCATGGGCGGTGCGGGTTGGCAAGTCTTCCTCTTCATCCGTGAGCAAGGCTTCGCTCAACTCGTCGCAGACCCGGATGACCTCGCCGATATCGCCTTCCAGTTCCAGCTTGCCTTCGACGAAGGCAGAACCCAGTTCATCCAGATTAGGGTGGGTGAGCTGGGCGATCAGTTGGGGTTCCTTGACCAGGATGGTGACCTGCGGGCTGGGCCCCAGGTCGAACTGGTTGCCATCCCACAGCTTGACGCGCAAAGGTAAGTGCAGGCTCTGCAACGCAGGTGGAAGTTGCGCAAGCATTCATGACCCTCCCTTTCGTTGATACCAGGCGTCACACCTCTTTTGTCGGACGCCACCGGATCAGGGTAGTTCATTCGTAGGAAGTTTCCGTGAAACACGACGATGGTCGAACCGTTGTGGATCGTGAAAATCAACAGATTGTATACAATCTGCCGATCGCGGATTAACCTTGTGCCCTCTTCGCTTCCTCACACTCTCGGAGTAAAACCCATGAAATCCTATGACGTGGTGATCATCGGCGGCGGCCCCGGCGGCTACAACGCGGCGATTCGTGCCGGCCAGCTGGGCCTGAGCGTGGCCTGCGTCGAGGGGCGTGCTACCCTCGGCGGCACCTGCCTGAACGTCGGCTGCATGCCGTCCAAGGCACTGCTGCACGCCTCCGAGCTGTATGAGGCCGCCAGCGGCGAGGAATTCGCCCACCTGGGGATCGAGGTCAAGCCGACCCTCAACCTGGCCCAGATGATGAAACAGAAAGACCAAAGCGTGACCGGCCTGACCAAGGGCATCGAGTACCTGTTGCGCAAGAACAAGGTCGACTGGGTCAAGGGCTGGGGCCGTCTGGACGGCGTCGGCAAGGTTATCGTCAAGGCCGAGGATGGCAGCGAAACCACCCTGCAGGCCAAGGACATCGTCATCGCCACCGGCTCCGAGCCCACGCCTCTGCCGGGGGTAACCATCGATAACCAGCGCATCATCGACTCCACCGGCGCCCTGTCGTTGCCGCAGGTGCCCAAGCACCTGATCGTGATCGGTGCCGGCGTGATCGGCCTGGAGCTGGGTTCGGTCTGGCGGCGCTTGGGCGCCGAGGTAACGGTGATCGAGTACCTGGACCGCATCTGCCCAGGCACCGACGAGGAAACCGCCAAGACCCTGCAGAAGGCCCTGGCCAAGCAAGGCATGACCTTCAAGCTGGGCAGCAAGGTGACCCAGGCCACGGCCTCGGCCGATGGCGTCAGCCTGACCCTGGAGCCAGCCGCCGGTGGCACCGCCGAAACCTTGCAAGCCGACTACGTGCTGGTGGCCATCGGTCGCCGCCCGTACACCCAGGGCTTGAACCTGGAAAGCGTCGGGCTGGCCACCGACAAGCGCGGCATGCTCGCCAACGACCATCACCGCAGCACGGTGCCCGGGATCTGGGTGATCGGCGACGTCACCTCCGGCCCGATGCTGGCGCACAAGGCCGAGGATGAAGCGGTGTCGTGCATCGAGCGCATCGCCGGCAAGCCCCACGAGGTCAACTACAACCTCATCCCGGGCGTCATCTACACCCGCCCGGAACTGGCCAGCGTCGGCAAGACCGAAGAGCAGCTCAAGGCCGAGGGCCGCGCCTACAAGGTCGGCAAGTTCCCCTTCAGCGCCAACAGCCGGGCGAAGATCAACCACGAGACCGAAGGCTTCGCCAAGGTCATCGCCGATGCCACGACCGATGAAGTGCTGGGCGTGCACCTGGTCGGCCCGAGCGTGAGCGAGATGATCGGTGAGTTCTGCGTGGCCATGGAGTTCTCGGCCTCGGCCGAGGACATCGCCCTCACCTGCCACCCGCACCCGACCCGCTCCGAGGCCTTGCGCCAGGCGGCAATGAATGTGGATGGCAAGGCGATGCAGATCTGAGCCAAGGCCTCGCACCCCGGTGGCCCTCTACCGCGGTGCTTGTTTCGCCAGCAAGGCTGGCGGTCCTGTCAGCCGTGGGCTTGCTGTTTATCCACAGTTTCACGGAAGCGCGACGCCAGGAACGGCGTGATATCCAGCGGCAACGCCTCATTGTGGACAACTTTATCGAGCAACACCCCGGTAATTGCCGAGGTGAGGATGCCGGTACGGAAATGTCCACAGGCGTTGAAATAACCCTCGACATTATCCACAGGCCCAAGGATCGGCAGCTCGTCCGGCGAACCCGGGCGCAAGCCGGCCCAGGTGCGCTTCAGGTTCACCTGCGCCAGCTGCGGCACACAACGGATCGCGCCCTGCACCAGGCCATTGATCTCCGGGAAGGTGTTGCTGACGTCGAAGCCCTTCTCCTCGGTGGTGCTGCCGATCAGGATCTCGCCGTTGTCCTTCTGCGCCATGTAGCAATCGCTGGTGGTGATGCAGCCATCGAGCAGCTTGGGCAGGCGCTCGGTCAGCACGATCTGGCCTTTCACCGGTTTTACCGGGATGCTCTGCCCGGTGGCCCATTCGCTCAGTTCCGCCGCCCAGGCGCCAGCGGCATTGATCAGTGTCTGACAGTGGAACTCGCCGGCCTCGGCGGTACGCACGCCCTTGATCCGCGAACCCTCATGCAGCACGCCGGTGATGTTCACGTTGGGATACAGGTCGACACCGTTCTGCCGCGCCGCCTCCATATAGGCATCGCCCAGGCGGAACGGGCTGACCTGGTGATCGCAGAGGAACTCCAGCGCGCCATTGGCCTTGAGGGTCACCGCCGGCTCCGATGCGCGTAGCGCATCACGGTCGAGCCAGCGCACCTGGTCGGCCAGGTGCGGGATCTGCTTGACGATATGCTCGGCGTACAGCTGGTCCTCTTCGTCCTGGATGATGTACTTCAGGCCGGTGCGCTCGAACTTGAAGTCCATGCCGTGGCGCTCGATCAGCTCCTGGTGCAGCTGTGGATAAATCGCGTTGGACTGCAAGGCGAAGTCGAAGAAGCATTCCGGCAGGATGTGCGGGGTGCTCGAGTCGACCACCACCGCCGCGCCGTTGGCCTCGCGCTTGCTGCGCGAAGACATCATGCGAAAGAAGATCACCCCGCAACCCAACCCCACCGATTCGCCGATCGCCCACAGCCCGCCGGCCGAGGCGCGGGTGGCATTGCCTGGGCGCTTGCAGTCGATCAGGGCGATCTTCAGGTTGCCGCGCTTGGACAGTTGGTAGGCGCAGGACGCGCCGATCACGCCACCGCCGGCAATGATGATGTCGTAGGTCTTGTTCATGCTCAGGCCTCCGTGCCCAGTTGTTCGAATGCGGAAAACGGAATCGGGTCGACCGGGAAACGCGGACGCAGCCAGCCCACGTCCTTGCGCCCAGTGCTGCTGCGCAAGCGATCGCTGCAGTAGCCGACGCACATGCGGCCCTGGCAGTCGCCCATGCTCACCCGGGTGCGCATCTTCAGGCTGGCCATGTCCTCGACGCCCTGCTCCAGGGCCAGGTCGATCTGCTCGCGGGTGACATGCTCGCACCGGCAGATCACCGTGTCGGCCTGCGGCAGCTCGATCTGCGCGGCGCCGCGGGCGGTGTAGCGCTCCACCCCGGAGCGGAAGCGCTTGATCGCCGCCAGCTTGCCCAGGTAGCGCTCACGCAGTTCGATGGCCTGCTCGGCATCAAGCTTGCCCATTTGCTGGAGCATCGATACCGCAGCGATTCGCCCGGTGAGCATCGCTGCCTCACCCCCGCGAATCCCGGCCATGTCGCCGGCCAGGTGGATGTTCGGCCGGCTGCTCTGCTGCCAGACGTTGCATTCGGCACGCAGGTAGCCGTCTTCGCTGAAACCATGTTCCAGGCCCAGCTGCTGGCTGAGCTGGGTTCGCGGAATGAAGCCATAGCCAACCGCCAGGGTACGCACCTGCTCGCGCTGGACGCGGGACATGTCCGGTTTCCAGTCCTGGGTGTAGGGCGCGACGCTGACCTCTTGCAGCTCATCCTCGCCGGTGGCGCCCACCACGCCCCAGCCGTAGTGCATGGGGATGCCGTTGAGCTTCATGTAGGCAAGCATGCTCAGGCCATCGAGGAACAGCTGCGGCTTGTTCATCAGCGCCAGGCTTTCCTTGGCGATGCGGTTGAACGAGCAGGCTTCGTACACCCCGGCGACCTTGGCGCCAGCGGCGTGCAGCTGGCAGGCCACCAGCGGCAGCAGCGGCCCGGTACCGGCAATCAAGGTGCTGCCCAGCGGCTTGACCACGCCGCTCTTGATCTGCAACTGCAGGCCACCGAGCAGGATCACCCCAGGCAGGGTCCAGCCGGGGAACGGCACGTTGCGTTCGTGACAACCGGCGGCCAGCAGCAGGTGCGAGTATTCGATCTCGTGCAGGCGCTCGTCGGCGTCTAGCACCATCAGGCGCTGGTCGTCACCACCGACCACCCGGTGGTTCAAACGCAGGTCGACATGCGCGGCACTCGCCGCGAAATCCTCGTGCAGTTTGTTCAGCGCCTTGGTGTAGCGTGGGCCGAGGTAGCCCAGGTCGACACCGGCGCGCAGTGGGCCGCGATAGACCACGCCACCGGGACGGGAAGCCTCGTCGAACAGCAGGCAGTCCACACCATGGTCGGCCAACTCGATGGCCGCGCCCATGCCGGCCGAACCACCGCCGACGATCACTGGACGAAGGCTCATGAATGGGCCTCCTCTTGCACGCGGTTCACCTCGGTCTCGATACGCATGCCGGCCCGCACCACGGTCTGGCAGGCGCGCCGCTTGGGGCGGCCATCGATCTGGACCAGGCAGCAATGGCAGACGCCCATGCCACAGTAGGCACCGCTGAGCTGGCCGTGATCATTGCGCGCCACCTGGCGCAGGCCTACCGCGTTGAGCACGCTGAGGACGGTTTCCCCGGCGCTGGCCACCGTCGGCAAGCCATTGACCAGAAGGGTCATTTCGGCGCCTTCCAATGGCTGGATATCGTGCTTTCGTTGCAGCGTCTGCATTTCCTGTCGTCCTTGATGACTGATGGGTCGGGGGACGTTAGGGCAAACACCGGGGGAAAACATTGATCCATGCCGGATACGGCGTACAGAATTTTCCTATAACGACGAGCTTGCGATGAACATCACGGCGCTCCTCAGCTCGCGCAGACCAGCTTGTCGGGCCGCAGCTCGACGTGGAACAACTCGCCCGCTTCGTCTGCGACATAAAGATGTTTCTGGCGGAGCTTGAACCTGCGCATCGCTTCGAGCGTTTGCGGCTCCTTGCAAGCCAGCTGTTCCAGCTGCTGGCTGGCTCGCTCCTGCATCTTCGCCCGGCGCTCCCACGGCAGGTTGGCGCTCAGGCCAACGTGATAGACATAGAGCAACGTATCCCCCCAGACGAACTCGACCCGCACCAGCTGGGTGACCGCATCGATCTGCCTGGGCAGCGTGCTGTTCTCCTGCAGCACCTGCTCTATCCACTGCGCCTGCTGCTCGGCCCGTTGTTTCTCGGCCTTGAGCGCGTAATAGCGGCCGACCACCATGATTACCAGCGTCGCGCCTATCGACAGGTAGAACTTGCGCAGGCTGCGCGGCCTTTTCGGCGCCAGTTTCATCAACATCTTTATTGCTCATCCTGAGAACGAAAAACCCCCGGCTGACCGGGGGTTGTGATTGATACGGCACAACCACTGCCGCAGTGTTACTCCACCGTCACCGACTTGGCCAGGTTGCGCGGCTGGTCGACGTCGGTGCCCTTGAGTACGGCAACGTAGTACGACAGCAACTGCAGCGGGATGGTGTAGAGGATCGGCGCCAGCGCATCGTTGATGTGCGGGACATTGATCACGTGGGTGCCCTCGCCGTTGCTCATGCCAGCCTGCTCGTCGGCAAACACCACCAGCTCACCGCCGCGGGCGCGGACTTCCTGCAGGTTCGACTTGAGCTTTTCCAGCAGCTCGTTGTTCGGCGCCACGGTGACCACCGGCATATCGCTGTCTACCAGCGCCAGCGGGCCGTGCTTGAGCTCGCCGGCCGGGTAGGCTTCGGCGTGGATATAGGAGATTTCCTTGAGCTTGAGCGCACCTTCCATCGCCACCGGGTATTGCGCGCCGCGGCCGAGGAACAGGGTGTGGTGCTTGTCGGCGAACAGCTCGGCGGTCTTCTCGACCACAGCGTCCATGGCCAGGGCTTCACCCAGGCGGGCCGGCAGGCGGCGCAGTTCGTCCACCAGCTCGGCTTCGACGCCGGCGGCCAGAGTGCCGCGCACCTGGCCAAGGGCCAGGGTCAGCAGCATCAGCGATACCAGCTGGGTGGTGAAGGCCTTGGTCGAGGCCACACCGATCTCCGGGCCGGCCAGGGTCAGCAGGGTCAGGTCGGATTCACGCACCAGCGAGCTGATACCGACGTTGCAGATCGCCAGGCTGCCAAGGAAACCCAGCTCCTTGGCATTGCGCAGGGCCGCCAGGGTGTCGGCGGTTTCGCCCGACTGGGAAATGGAGACGAACAGGGTGTCCGGCTGCACCACCACCTTGCGGTAGCGGAACTCACTGGCCACTTCCACCTGGCAAGGGATGCCGGCCAGGCTTTCGAGCCAGTAACGGGCGACCATGCCGGCGTGGTAGCTGGTGCCACAGGCGACGATCTGCACGTTGCGCACCTTGGCGAACAGCTCGGCGGCATTCGGGCCGAAGGCCTGGACCATCACGTGGTCCTTGCCCAGGCGGCCTTCGAGGGTGCGTTGCACCACGCTCGGTTGCTCGTGGATCTCCTTGAGCATGAAGTGACGGTACACACCCTTGTCAGCGGCTTCGGCGCCTTCATGGTACTGCACGGTCTCGCGCTGCACCGGGCGACCGGCCTGGTCCCAGATGCTGACCTGGTCACGGCGGATCTCGGCGATGTCGCCTTCTTCCAGGTACATGAAGCGGTCGGTGACCTGGCGCAGGGCCAACTGGTCGGAGGCCAGGAAATTCTCACCCAGGCCCAGGCCGATCACCAACGGGCTGCCGCTACGGGCGGCGACCAGGCGGTCTGGCTGGCTGGCGCTGATCACCGCCAGGCCGTAGGCGCCGTGCAGGCGCTTGACCGCGGCCTTGAGCGCGTCGGCCAGGTCCGGGATGCTCTTGAGCAGGTGATGGATCAGGTGGACGATGACCTCGGTGTCGGTCTGCGAACTGAACACGTAGCCCAGGCCCTTGAGCTCTTCACGCAGCGCTTCGTGGTTCTCGATGATGCCGTTGTGCACCACCGCCACTTCCTGGCCGGAGAAATGCGGGTGGGCATTGCCCTCGGTCGGTGCGCCATGGGTCGCCCAACGGGTGTGGGCGATGCCCAGTTGCCCGGCCAGCGGCTCGGCGGCCACAGCAGCCTCCAGCTCGCTGACCTTGCCGATGCGACGGCGGCGCTCAAGCCCGCCCTGCGCGGTCAGCACGGCCAGGCCAGCGCTGTCATAACCGCGGTATTCCAGGCGCTTGAGGCCTTCGATGAGGATGGCTGTGATATTGCGCTCGGCAACGGCACCGACGATTCCACACATATGTTGTTGCTCCTAGCTGATAGCGGCGCAGATAAGGTTGATGCCGCGGGCTTGAATCCGCTCGCGTGCCTCGGCGGGCAGGCGGTCATCGGTAATCAGGGTGTTGACGCTGCCCCAGGGCAGCTCGAGGTTGGGGATCTTGCGGCCGACCTTGTCCGACTCGACCATGACGATCACCTCGCGGGCCACTTCGGCCATGACCCGGCTCAACCCCAGCAGTTCGTTGAAGGTGGTGGTGCCACGCTCCAGGTCGATGCCATCGGCACCGATGAACAGTTGGTCGAAGTCGTATGAGCGTAGTACCTGCTCGGCGACCTGGCCCTGGAACGACTCCGAGTGCGGGTCCCAGGTGCCGCCGGTCATCAGCAGTACCGGCTCGTGCTCTTGTTCGCTGATGGCCCGGGCTACATTGAGCGAGTTGGTCATCACCACCAGGCCTGGCTGGCGCCCGAGCTGCGGGATCATCGCGGCCGTGGTGCTGCCACTGTCGATGATGATGCGCGCGTGTTCGCGGATGCGCCCCACCGCCGCGCGGGCGATGGCCTGCTTGTACAGGGACACCGGCTGGACGTTATCGCCCAGCAGTTCCTGGGGCATGGTCACCGCGCCGCCGTAGCGGCGCAGCAGCAGGCCGTTGGCTTCCAGGGCGGCGAGGTCCTTGCGAATGGTCACTTCGGAAGTTTCGAAACGCTTGGCCAGGGCATCGACGCTCACCTCGCCCTGCTCGTTGAGCAAGGCCAGGATGTTGTGGCGGCGCTGGGGGGTATTACGTTTCGACATTTCGGCTTTAAGTTTCGATTCGAAAGATAAGTGATTCAATCAAAACCTAAGATGAACGATTCGTCAAGCTGCCGCTGTGCTGGGGATAGTTTTTCTCTACCCTGACCCGGTCCCTGTAGGAGCGGCCTTGTGTCGCGATGGGGCGCGCAGCGGCCCCAGGATCTCAGCCCAAAGGCAGAAATAGCGGGGGCCGCTTCGCGGCCCTTTCGCGACACAAGGCCGCTCCTACACAAGGACCACGATACGGCACCCAATAAAAAGCCGGCTTATTCACATAAGCCGGCTTTCGAGCGAAACCGCTGTGGATAACTCAGCTCTTCTTGAGCTTCTCCGGCCGCTTCCAGCCTTCGATATTGCGCTGACGCGCCCGCGCCACGCCCAACTGCCCGGCCTCGACCGTCTGGGTGATGGTCGACCCCGCCGCGGTGGTGGCCCCGGCCTGGATTTGCACAGGCGCCACCAGCGAGTTGTTGGAGCCGATGAACACGTCCTCGCCCATCACCGTACGGAACTTGTTGGCGCCGTCGTAGTTGCAGGTGATGGTGCCAGCACCGATGTTGCTACGCGCGCCGATCTCGGCATCGCCCAGATAGCTCAGGTGACCGGCCTTGGCGCCTTCGCCCAGGTGCGCGTTCTTCAGCTCGACGAAGTTACCCACATGGGCACGGGCCTCGAGCACGCTACCCGGACGCAGGCGCGCGAACGGTCCGGCATCGCTGCCCTCGCCCATCACCGTGCCTTCGATATGGCTATTGGCTTTGATCACCACGCCCTTGCGCAGGGTGCTGTCCTTGATCACGCAGTTCGCGCCGATCTGCACGTCGTCCTCGATGACCACCCGGCCTTCGAGTATCACGTTGATATCGATAAGCACGTCGCGGCCTACGGTCACTTCGCCACGCACATCGAAGCGCGCCGGATCACGCAGGGTCACGCCCTGGGCCATGAGGCGGCGGCCTTCGCGCAGCTGGTAATGGCGCTCGAGCTCGGCCAGCTGGCGGCGGTCGTTGGCGCCCTGCACTTCCATCGGGTCGTGGGGCTGTTCGGTGGCCACCACCAGGCCATCGGCCACGGCCATGGCGATCACATCGGTCAGGTAGTACTCGCCCTGGGCGTTGTTGTTGGACAAGCGCCCCATCCAGTCGGCCAGGCGCGCCGCCGGCATGGCGAGGATGCCGGTGTTGCCTTCCTTGATCGCCTTTTGCGCCTCGCTGGCGTCCTTGTGCTCGACGATCGCCATGACCTGGCCCTGGGCGTCCCGAACGATCCGGCCATAACCGCTGGGGTCGGCCAGGTTCACCGTCAACAGGCCCAGCTGGCTGGCGCTGACCTTGGCCAGCAGGCGCTGCAGGGTTTGCACCTCGATCAACGGCACATCGCCATACAACACCAGCACGGTGTCGGCGGTAATGGCAGGCAGTGCCTGGGCCACGGCATGGCCAGTGCCCAGTTGCTTGTCCTGCATGACGAAATTCAGGTCGTCCGCAGCCAGGCGCTCGCGCACCCGCTCGGCGCCATGGCCAATGACCACATGAATGCCCTTGGGCTGCAGTTGGCGCGCGCTGTGGATGACATGACCGAGCATGGAGTTGCCGGCTACCGGGTGCAGCACCTTGGGCAGCGCCGAGCGCATGCGGGTGCCTTGGCCGGCGGCGAGGATGACGATATCGAGGGACATTGACTGGCTACCAATCCTGAGCGGTCAGGGACGTGACCAAAAAGGGAATTTTTAGAAAAAGAAAAAGGGTAGCCGAGGCTACCCTTTAACTCAATCGCAGCGAAAGTAAGCGGCCAGGGCCGGATTACTTGCCTTTGCGCAATTGCTGGACAGTACGCAGCTGAGCTGCAGCCTCGGCCAGACGTGCGGCAGCAGCACCGTAGTCGAAGTCCGAGCTTTTCGCGTTCAGAGCATTCTCAGCAGCCTTGAGGGCTTCCTGAGCCTGAGCTTCGTCCAGATCGGCAGCGCGCTGCACGGTGTCGGCAAGAACCTTGACCATGTTCGGCTGCACTTCGAGGAAACCACCGGAGATGTAGAACACCTCACGATCGCCACCTTGCTTGGTCAGCGTGATCGGACCAGGCTTGAGATTGGTGATCAGCGGCGCGTGGCCTGGAGCGATACCCAGATCGCCCAGGTTGCCGTGCGCTACTACCATCTCGACCAGGCCGGAAAAGATCTCTCCTTCCGCGCTGACGATATCGCAATGGACTGTCATAGCCATCTGCTTGCCTCAACCTGATTAGCGCCCCTTGCGGGGCGCCGGGATTACAGTTTCTTGGCTTTCTCGATCGCTTCGTCGATGCTGCCGACCATGTAGAACGCTTGTTCTGGCAGGTGGTCGTAGTCACCTTTGAGGATGCCGCTGAAGCCAGCGATGGTGTCCTTGAGCGAAACGTACTTGCCTGGCGAGCCGGTGAAGACTTCGGCCACGAAGAACGGCTGCGACAGGAAGCGCTGGATCTTACGAGCGCGGGCAACCAGTTGCTTGTCGGCTTCGGACAGTTCGTCCATACCCAGGATCGCGATGATGTCCTTCAGCTCTTTGTAGCGCTGCAGAACATACTGAACGCCACGCGCGGTCTCGTAGTGCTCGGTGCCGATCACGTTCGGGTCCAGCTGGCGCGAAGTCGAGTCCAGTGGATCGACCGCTGGGTAGATACCCAGGGAAGCGATGTCACGGGACAGAACGACGGTGGCGTCCAAGTGGGCGAAGGTGGTCGCTGGCGACGGGTCGGTCAGGTCGTCCGCAGGTACGTATACGGCCTGGACGGAGGTGATCGAACCTTCCTTGGTCGAAGTGATACGCTCTTGCAGAACGCCCATCTCTTCGGCCAGGGTCGGCTGGTAGCCTACTGCCGAAGGCATACGGCCCAGCAGTGCGGATACTTCGGTACCGGCCAGGGTGTAACGATAGATGTTGTCGACGAACAGCAGAACGTCGTTACCTTCGTCACGGAACTTCTCAGCCATGGTCAGGCCGGTCAGCGCTACGCGCAGACGGTTTCCTGGTGGCTCGTTCATCTGACCGTAGACCAGCGCTACCTTGTCGAGAACGTTGGAGTCCTTCATCTCGTGGTAGAAGTCGTTACCCTCACGAGTACGCTCACCCACACCAGCGAACACGGAATAACCGCTGTGTTCCATGGCGATGTTACGGATCAGTTCCATCATGTTCACGGTCTTGCCGACGCCGGCACCACCGAACAGACCAACCTTACCACCCTTGGCGAACGGGCAGACCAGGTCGATAACCTTGATGCCGGTTTCCAGCAGGTCGTTGCCGCCTGCCTGGTCCGAGAACGAAGGCGCTGGCTGGTGGATACCGCGACGCTCTTCTTCGCCGATCGGGCCGGCTTCGTCGATCGGGTTGCCCAGGACGTCCATGATACGGCCCAGGGTTGCCTTGCCGACAGGTACCGAGATGGCAGCCTTGGTGTCGACGACATCCAGACCGCGCTTCAGACCTTCGGTCGAGCCCATCGCAATGGTACGAACCACGCCGTCGCCCAGCTGCTGCTGAACTTCCAGGGTGGTTTCCGCGCCTTGTACTTTCAGCGCGTTGTAAACACTCGGCACGGCATCACGTGGGAATTCCACGTCGATGACGGCGCCGATGATTTGAACGATACGTCCGCTACTCATAGCTGGATCCTCTGAATTTTTGAACCGTTAAACCGCGGCAGCGCCGCCGACGATTTCCGAGATCTCCTGGGTGATCGCAGCCTGACGCGCCTTGTTGTAGATCAACTGAAGCTCTTTGATCAAATCACCGGCGTTGTCTGTGGCGTTCTTCATGGCGATCATCCGGGCCGCTTGTTCAGCAGCGTTGTTCTCGACCACCGCCTGGTACACCTGCGACTCCACGTAACGCACCATCAAGCCGTCCAGCAGCTCTTTTGCGTCGGGTTCGTACAGGTAGTCCCAGTGGTGCTTGAGTTCCTGATCCGGGGTTGCCACCAACGGTACCAACTGCTCTACCGTCGGTTTTTGGGTCATGGTGTTGATGAACTTGTTCGAAACCACCGAGAGGCGATCGATACGGCCGTCCAGGTAGGCGTCCAGCATCACTTTGACGGAGCCGATCAGATCATTGATCGATGGCTCTTCGCCCAGGTGGCTGATCGCGGCTACGACGTTGCCGCCAAAGATGCGGAAGAAAGTCGCACCCTTGCTGCCGATCACGCACAGGTCGATTTCAACGCCCTGTTCGCGGTTTTCGTTCATGTCCTTGACCAGGGCCTTGAACAGGTTGGTATTCAAGCCACCGCACAGACCACGGTCACTGCTCACCACGATATAACCGGCGCGCTTTACAGGGCGCTCGATCATGAACGGGTGGCGGTATTCCGGGTTGGCGTTGGCCAGATGACCGATCACCTGGCGGATACGCTCCGCGTAAGGACGGCTAGCAGCCATGCGCATTTGTGCCTTGCGCATCTTGCTGACCGCCACTTTCTCCATGGCGCTGGTAATTTTTTGCGTGCTTTTGATGCTCGCAATCTTACTGCGAATCTCTTTTGCGCCTGCCATGTATCACCTATCAGGTTAGCAAGCGGGGGCCGGAGCCCCCGCTGCGGCTTACCAGGTCTGGGTGGCCTTGAACTTCTCGATACCGGCTTTCATGCCCGCGTCGATTTCGTCGTTGAAGTCACCCTTCACGTTGATCTTGGCCATCAGTTCGGCGTGATCACGGTTGAAGTAGGCAATCAGCGCTTGCTCGAAGCTGCCAACCTTGGAGACTTCTACGTCGGTCAGGAAACCACGCTCAGCGGCGTACAGCGACAGGGCCATGTCGGCGATCGACATTGGCGCGTACTGCTTCTGCTTCATCAGCTCGGTAACGCGCTGACCATGCTCCAGCTGCTTGCGGGTAGCCTCGTCCAGGTCCGAAGCGAACTGGGCGAAGGCCGCCAGTTCACGGTACTGGGCCAGGGCGGTACGGATACCACCGGACAGCTTCTTGATGATCTTGGTCTGGGCGGCACCACCAACACGGGATACCGACACACCGGCGTTAACGGCAGGACGGATGCCTGCGTTGAACATGGCCGATTCCAGGAAGATCTGACCGTCGGTGATCGAGATCACGTTGGTCGGAACGAACGCGGAAACGTCGCCAGCCTGGGTTTCGATGATCGGCAGAGCGGTCAGCGAGCCAGTCTTGCCGGTTACGGCACCGTTGGTGAACTTCTCGACGTACTCTTCGGAAACGCGCGATGCACGCTCCAGCAGACGGGAGTGGAGATAGAACACGTCGCCTGGGTACGCTTCACGTCCTGGTGGACGGCGCAGCAGCAGGGAGATCTGACGGTAGGCAACGGCCTGCTTGGACAGGTCATCGTAAACGATCAGGGCGTCTTCGCCGCGGTCACGGAAGAACTCGCCCATGGTGCAGCCGGCGTAAGGCGCCAGGAACTGCAGCGCGGCGGATTCCGAAGCACTGGCAACGACCACGATGGTGTTGGCCAGGGCGCCGGCTTCTTCCAGCTTGCGAACGATGTTGGCAACGGTGGAACGCTTCTGGCCGACTGCAACATAAACACAGAAAATACCGGAGTCTTTCTGGTTGATGATGGCGTCGATGGCCATGGCGGTCTTGCCGATCTGACGGTCACCGATGATCAGCTCGCGCTGGCCACGGCCGACAGGGATCATGGCGTCGACGGACTTGTAGCCAGTCTGTACAGGCTGGTCTACCGACTTACGCCAGATCACGCCTGGAGCGACTTTCTCGACCGCGTCGGTCTGGGTGTTGCCCAGAGGACCTTTGCCGTCGATCGGGTTACCCAGTGCGTCGACGACGCGACCCAGCAGTTCCTTACCCACCGGAACTTCCAGGATGCGACCGGTGCACTTGGCGCTCATGCCTTCGGCGAGGGTGTCATAGGCACCCAGGATCACTGCACCTACGGAGTCTTGCTCCAGGTTCAGGGCCATGCCGAATACGCTGCCAGGGAACTCGATCATTTCGCCGTACATGACGTCGGCCAGACCGTGGATCCGCACGATGCCGTCGGAAACCGAAACGACGGTACCTTCGTTACGGGCTTGGGAGCCGACATCGAGGTTGTCGATGCGGCCCTTGATGATTTCACTAATTTCGGAAGGATTGAGTTGCTGCATTGCTCTGCTGCCCCTTCAAACTCAAGATTTCAAGGCTTCGGCCAGTTTCGCGATTTTCCCGCGAACCGAACCGTCGATTACCAGGTCGCCAGCGCGGATGACGACGCCGCCGATCAGGCTGGCATCCTCCGACGCGTGCAGGCGCACTTCCTGGCCTAACCGTGCACTGAGAACCTTGGCGAGTTTGTCTTGCTGTTCTTGGTTCAACGCAAAAGCACTGGTGACTTCCACGTCCACGGACTTCTCTTGCTCGGCCTTGTACAGGTCGAACAGAGTCGAAATCTCCGGCAGAAGCAGGAGACGTTCGTTTTCCGCGGCAACATGAATGAAATTCTGTGCCTTGGCGTCAAACTTGTCACCGCACACTTCAATGAATGCGGCGGCCTTTTCTGCGCTAGTCAGTTGCGGGGCCTTGAGCAGGCGCTGCATGGTGTCGTCTTGCGACACCGCAGCAGCCAGGCCGAGCATGGCTGACCAATTGGCCAGTTGCTGATGGGCCTGGGCATGCTCGAAGGCAGCCTTAGCGTAAGGTCGGGCCAACGTGGTCAGTTCTGCCATGATCGCCCTCGCTTAAATTTCAGCGGCCAGTTTGTTAACCAGCTCCGCATGCGCGTTTTGATCGATTGTGGCGCCAAGGATCTTTTCAGCACCGCCAACGGCCAGGGCACCCACTTGGGCACGCAGGGCGTCTTTGACGCTGTTCAGTTCCTGTTCGATCTCGGCTTGAGCCTGAGCCTTCACACGGTCAGCTTCGACGCGGGCCTGTTCACGGGCTTCCTCGACAAGCTGAGCAGCGCGTTTCTTGCTTTGCTCAATGATTTCGGCTGCCTGTGCCTTCGCTTCACGCAGTTGCTGACCCGCTTTCTCTTGGGCCAGCTCCAGGTCGCGAGCTGCGCGGTTGGCAGCGTCCAAGCCGTCGGCAATCTTCTTTTGGCGCTCTTGCAAAGCAGTAATGACCGGAGGCCATACGTACTTCATGCAGAAGAGTACAAAAATCAGGAAAGCAACGGATTGGCCAATCAGGGTTGCATTAATGTTCACGCCAACACCTCGCTCGGTCTTTGTTCATCACAGCAATCAACTCGTAAAAAACGAGTGATTAGCCGGCGATCTGACCAACGAAGGGGTTTGCGAAGGTGAAGAACAGAGCGATACCAACACCGATCATGGTCACGGCGTCGAGCAGGCCGGCAACGATGAACATTTTGACCTGCAGCATCGGAACCATTTCTGGCTGGCGAGCAGCGCCTTCCAGGAATTTGCCGCCCAGCAGGCCGAAACCAATGGCGGTACCCAGAGCACCCAGGCCGATCAGCAGAGCAACAGCGATAGCGGTCAGACCAACTACAGTTTCCATCTTTCCTCCCGACTTTTACGTCGTATTGGTTAGGTTTTTAGTTTGAAGCGGTAAAACAAATCGTTTGGTACAGCATGCCCTTGCGGACTTTTTAAGCCCTCCCCCCAAACCGGCGGGGAAGGCTATCAGACACGCCAGGCGGTCTTAATGGTTATCTTCATGGGCCATCGACAGGTAGACGATGGTCAGCATCATGAAGATGAAGGCTTGCAGGGTGATGATCAGGATGTGGAACACTGCCCACGCCCACTGCAGCACGATACCCAGGCCGCTGAGCCACAGGATACCGGCGCCGAACATCACCGCGATCAGGATGAACACCAGCTCGCCGGCGTACATGTTGCCGAACAGACGCAGTGCCAGCGAGATCGGCTTGGCGATCAGGGTGACGAATTCGAGCAGGAAGTTGACCGGAATCAGCAGGATCTGCACGAAGATGTTCTTGCTGCCAAACGGGTGCAGGGTCAGCTCGCCGATGAAGCCGCCCAGGCCCTTGACCTTGATGCTGTAGAAGATGATCAGGGCGAATACGCAGAAGGCCATGGCCAGGGTCGCGTTCGGGTCGGTGGTCGACACGGCGCGGAACGGAATGTGCGGATCACCGGAGATCAGGATGGCCAGCTGCGGAATCCAGTCGACCGGTACCAGGTCGATGGCGTTCATCAGGAACACCCAGACGAAGATGGTCAGCGCCAGTGGGGCGATCACCGGGCTACGGCCGTGGAAGGAGTCCTTCACGCTGCCGTTGACGAAGTCCACCAACACTTCCACGAAGTTCTGCAGGCCGCTCGGTTGCCCGGAAGTCGCCTTCTTGGCCGCCATGCGGAAGATGAACAGGAAGATCAGACCCAGCGCAACGGACCAGCCCAGGGTGTCCAGGTGGAACGCCCAGAAGCCCATTGCCTTGGCTTCTGCAGCCGAATGGGCGAAGCCCCAGCTGCCGTCTGGTAGTTGACCGTAGGTCAGGTTCTGCAAGTGGTGCTGGATATAACCCGAAGCGGTTTCTTCTGCCATGGTTGCCTCAAACGCCCTAAGGTCTCGAAAGTCTTTTATTCATCAGCAGGGGCGCGAACCAGCTGACCAAAAGGGTCAGCACGAAGACGCCGAATACTGCCAACGGCGCCAATGGCTTCACTCCTGCGAAGGTCAGTGCAAACAGCACTGCCGTCAAAATCATCTTGCCTGCCTCGCCTGCGTAGAACGACTTGACGATGGCCTGCGCCGCCCGGGCTCCGCTGAAGCGAAAAGCCTTCCAGGCGAAATACACATTGGGCAGCCAGGCAATCAAACCTCCGCAAAGGCCTGAATATCCACTGACCGCCCCTTTCCACTGCCACAACACCAAGGTTGCCAGCAGCAGCACGACAAATTGAGCCAGCAGAACCGGGAAAACCGCCCAGCGATGGAAAGGCAGGCGGTTTGGCGTGCGGATTTCCATCACAACTGCTCCTCGAAAGTCGACCGCCTCGTCAGCAATGACTTGGCATAATTTGTGCCGACAAAATGCGCGCAGAGTATAGGGGTGGATTAACCCCTATTCAACTCTTCGGTAGTGATTTCCGACTGCGCGCTACAACGGGAATTGTTTCAGCGGATGTGAGCAAGCACGCCTTGCAACTCGTCGAGCGAGTTATAGCGGATAACCAACTGGCCCTTGCCCTTGTTGCCATGGCGGATTTGCACGGCGGAGCCCAGGCGCTCTGCCAGACGCTGCTCGAGACGCGCGATGTCCGGATCAGGTTTGCTCGATTCGACCGGCTCAGGTTTGCCGTTGAGCCACTGGCGCACCAGTGCCTCGGTCTGGCGCACGGTGAGGCCGCGTGCGACAACGTGACGCGCCCCTTCTTCCTGGCGATCTTCCCCAAGGCCGAGCAAGGCGCGGGCGTGGCCCATCTCCAGGTCGCCGTGGGCGAGCATGGTCTTGATCGCCTCGGGCAGCGAAATCAGGCGCAGCAAGTTGGCCACGGTGACCCGCGACTTGCCGACGGCATCGGCCACTTGCTGCTGGGTCAGCTCGAACTCTTGCTGCAGGCGCTGCAAGGCCAGGGCTTCTTCCAGCGGGTTGAGGTCCTCGCGCTGGATGTTCTCGATCAGCGCCATGGCGATGGCGGCTTCGTCGGGCACTTCGCGGACCATGGCCGGCACGGTGTCCAGTCCGGCCTGCTGGGTGGCGCGCCAGCGCCGCTCACCGGCGATGATCTCGTAGCGGTTGTCGCCGATCGGGCGGACCACGATCGGTTGCATGACGCCATGCAGACGGATCGAGTGCGCCAGTTCCTCGAGCGCCTCGGGGTCCATGTCGCGACGCGGCTGGTACTTGCCGCGCTGGATCAGCTCGACCGGCAGCTGTTGCAGTTCCTTCTGGTCGATCTTGACAGCCTGCGCTTCCAGCGCGCTGACGGAAGGACCACTGAGCAGTGCATCCAACCCACGTCCGAGACCGCGTTTCTTGATGGCCATGCGGATTCCTTAAGTTGTCTGTGCAGTGCGTGATGGACGGCGCTGGCGGCGTACCAGTTCCCCGGCCAGGGCCAGGTAGGCCAGGGCGCCGCGGGACTGCTTGTCGTAGGCCAGTGCCGGCATGCCGAAGCTCGGCGCCTCGGCCAGGCGGATGTTGCGCGGGATCACCGTGTCGTACAGCTGGTCGCCGAAGTGCTCCTTGAGCTGCGCCGAAACATCGTTGTTCAGGCTCAGGCGCGGGTCGTACATGGTCCGCAGCAGGCCCTCGATCTTCAGCGCCGGGTTCAACCGAGCGGCGATGCGCTTGATGTTATCCACAAGGTCGCTCAAGCCTTCCAGCGCGTAATACTCGCACTGCATGGGGATGATCACGCCATCGGAGGCGACCAGGGCGTTGAGCGTCAGCATCGACAGCGACGGCGGGCAATCGATGAGGATGTAGTCGTAGTTCTCGCGGATCGGCGCCAGCGCGTTGCGCAGGCGGCTCTCCTTCATCTGCATCTCGAGCAGCACCACCTCGGCGGCGGTGAGGTCGCGGTTGGCCGGCAGCAGCTGGAAGCCGCCATGCTCGGAATAGTGCATGGCCTGGGCCAGGTCGCATTCCCCGATCAGCAGGTCGTACACCGAATGCTCGAGCTCGTGTTTATCCACACCGCTGCCCATGGTGGCGTTGCCCTGTGGATCGAGGTCGATCAGCAGCACGCGACGCTTGGTCGCGGCCAGCGATGCGGCGAGATTGATGCAGGTGGTGGTCTTGCCCACACCACCCTTCTGGTTCGCGATTGCGAATACCTTAGCCATTGTTGCGTGTGTTCCCAGTCATGCCTTGCGGCGCAGTATCAGCAGATGGCGCTGGCCCTGGCAACCTGGAACGGTCAGGGCCTGCTCGCTTTCCACTGTGAAGTCTGCGGGCAATGCTACCAGTTCATCGGCAGGATGCAGCCCCTTCATTGCAAGCCATTGCGTGCGGGCGTCACCCAGGTGGCGGGTCCAGTTGGTGAAATTCTCCATGCTGCTGAAGGCCCGGGAGATGATCCCGCAGAACGGCTGCTCGGGCTGGACCTCTTCCACCCGGCTGTGGATAACCGTCAGGTTGTCCAGTTTCAGCTCCATCTTCACCTGGGTGAGGAAGCGGGTCTTCTTGCCGTTGCTGTCGAGCACCGTCACCTGCTTGTGCGGGTGCAGGATGGCCAGCGGGATGCCCGGCATGCCGCCGCCACTGCCGACATCCAGCCAGCGCTGGGTGTCGTTGTGGATAAACGGCATGACGCTGAGGCTGTCGAGCAGATGGCGCGAAACCATTTCGTTCGGGTCGCGCACCGCGGTCAGGTTGTAGGCCTTGTTCCATTTGATCAACAGGGCCAGGTAGGCCAGTAGCAACTGGTGCTGCTGCGCGCTCAGCTCGACACCGAGCTGGCGCGCACCTGTGGACAACTCTTCGGCGTGTTGCGGGGTGACCAGGGAACTCAAGCGCTTTGCTCCAATTCGCGGCCTGCGCCGCGTTTTTTCAAGTGAATCAGCAACAGGGAAATCGCCGCCGGGGTAACCCCCGGAATGCGCGACGCCTGGCCCAGGGTCTCGGGGCGGGTCTGCTCGAGCTTGCCCTGGATCTCCTTGGACAGGCCGGAAATCGTGGTGTAGTCGATATCCACAGGCAGGCGGGTGTCCTCGCTGGCGCGCAGACGGGCGATCTCTTCCTGCTGGCGGTCGATGTAGCCGGCGTACTTGGTCTTGATCTCGACCTGCTCGGCGACCTGTGGATCGATGACCTCGCCACCGGTCGCTTCGATCAACCCAGCGTAGTCGACCTCCGGACGGGCCAACAGGTTCAGCAGGCTGTACTCGTGGGCCAGCGGCGTGCCGAACTTATCCACAATGGCCTGGCCCTGCGGGGTGCCTGGACGCACCCAGGTGTTCTTCAGACGTTGTTCTTCCCGCTCGATGCCTTCGCGCTTGGCGCAGAACGCCGCCCAGCGGGCGTCGTCGATCAGGCCCAGCTCGCGGCCCTTTTCGGTCAGGCGCAGGTCGGCGTTGTCCTCGCGCAGGATCAACCGGTACTCGGCGCGCGAGGTGAACATGCGGTACGGCTCCTGGGTACCCAGGGTGATCAGGTCGTCGACCAGTACCCCGATGTATGCCTCGTCGCGGCGCGGACACCAGCTTTCGCGACCCTGCGCGCGCAGCGCGGCGTTGGTCCCGGCCAGCAGGCCCTGGGCGCCGGCTTCTTCGTAGCCGGTGGTGCCGTTGATCTGGCCGGCGAAGAACAGGCCGCCGATGACCTTGGTCTCGAGGCTGTACTTGAGGTCGCGTGGGTCGAAGTAGTCGTACTCGATGGCGTAGCCCGGGCGCACGATGTGGGCGTTTTCCATGCCGCGGATCGAGCGGACGATCTGCAGCTGCACGTCGAACGGCAGCGAGGTCGAAATGCCGTTGGGGTACAGCTCATGGGTGGTCAGGCCTTCCGGCTCGATGAACACCTGGTGGCTTTCCTTGTCGGCGAAGCGATGGATCTTGTCCTCGATCGACGGGCAGTAACGCGGGCCGATGCCTTCGATCACCCCCGAGTACATCGGCGAACGGTCGAGGTTCGAGGCGATGATCTCGTGGGTGCGGGCATTGGTGTGGGTGATCCAGCAGCTCACCTGGCGTGGGTGCATCTGCGCGTCGCCCATGAACGACATCACTGGGATAGGGGTATCGCCGGGTTGCTCGGTCATCACCGAGAAGTCCACCGAACGGCCATCGATACGCGGCGGCGTGCCGGTTTTCAGGCGGCCGACGCGCAGCGGCAATTCACGCATGCGGCTGGCCAGGGCGTTGGCGGGTGGATCGCCGGCGCGACCACCGGAGTAGTTCTGCAGACCGATGTGGATCAGCCCGCCGAGGAAGGTGCCGCTGGTCAACACCACCGAGTCGGCGAAGAAGCGCAGGCCCATTTGCGTGACCACGCCCTTGACCTGGTCCTGCTCGACGATCAGGTCATCGCAGGATTGCTGGAATATCCACAGGTTCGGCTGGTTTTCCAGTATCTCGCGCACCACCGCCTTGTAGATGGCGCGGTCGGCCTGCGCACGGGTGGCGCGCACCGCCGGCCCCTTGCGGTTGTTCAGGATGCGGAACTGGATGCCGCTCTTGTCGGTGGCCAACGCCATGGCGCCGCCGAGCGCATCGATTTCCTTGACCAGGTGGCTCTTGCCGATGCCACCGATGGCCGGGTTGCAACTCATGTGACCGAGGGTTTCCACGTTGTGGGTCAGCAACAGGGTCTTCACACCCATGCGTGCGGACGCAAGCGCAGCCTCGGTACCGGCATGGCCGCCGCCGATGACGATCACTTCAAAACGGGAAGGGAAATCCACCACGCACCTCGTGCCTGTTTTTGCGAATAGAGAAGGGAAGCGGACCAGTATAGGGGCTAAGCCCCCTTCGATAAACCTTCTGAACAAAATTTGACCAGGCTGTGGATGAATGGCAGGTAAAAGAAAACAAAGAGGAAAAATTTAAAAAAGCTTTGTTTTTATGTTTATTCTTAGGCACCTATCCACATGTGGATAACTGCTTTAAGCCCAATAATGGTGGTGCCTGCAAGGTTTCATAACCCTGTGTCCCAATAGGCCTGAGGGGTCTGGATAACCGCGTGTAAGCTGTGGATGAAAGTAATGGTTATCAACAGGCGGGGTTGTCCTCAGAAAAAAAGCCTGGTTATCAACGGAGCTGAAGGCGAGTTTTCCACAGAGCTTATACGCATCAAATTGCATCTGTTGATGGAATTCGCGAGGTAAGCACGCCCTGCGTGAGCGAATCACAGGCAAAAAAAAGCCGCTCCTGAAGGAGCGGCCTTGGTTTTTTCGCAAATTGTGGATTACTTGCCGATACAGAAGCTCGAGAAGATCCGGCCCAGCAGGTCATCCGAGCTGAACGCCCCGGTGATTTCCCCCAACGCCTGCTGTGCCTGGCGCAGATCCTCTGCCAATAGCTCGCCGGCGCCCGCCAGGGTCAACTGCGCGCGACCATGCTCGAGGTGCTCACAGGCCTGGCGCAGTGCTTCCAGGTGTCGGCGGCGGGCGCTGAAACTGCTTTCGGCGGTCTGTTCATAGCCCATGCAGGCCTTGAGGTGGTCACGCAGCAGTTCCAGGCCCATGTCGCTGTCGCGGGCACTCAGGGTAATGGTCACGTGACCGTCGTCGCTCTGCTCCATCCCCACCCGCTCACCGCTGAGGTCAGCCTTGTTACGGATCAGCGTGACCTTGGCCAGGTCCGGGCGCTGGTCGAGAAATTCCGGCCATAGGGCGAACGGATCGCTGGCTTCTGGCGCGGTGGAATCCACCACCAACAGCACCCGATCGGCCTCGCCGATGGCTTTGAGGGCGCGTTCGACACCGATCTTTTCCACATGGTCGTCGGTATCGCGCAGCCCTGCGGTGTCGACCACGTGCAGCGGCATGCCATCGATGTGGATATGTTCGCGGAGGATGTCCCGGGTAGTGCCGGCAATGTCGGTGACGATCGCCGCCTCACGCCCAGCCAACTGGTTGAGCAAGCTCGACTTGCCGGCATTCGGCCGACCGGCGATGACCACGGTCATGCCGTCACGCAGCAAGGCACCTTGCCCGGCCTCGCGCTGCACGCCGGACAGTTCGTCGCGCACCTCGTCGAGCATGCGCAGCACATGGCCGTCGGCGAGGAAGTCGATTTCCTCCTCGGGGAAGTCGATCGCCGCCTCGACGTAGATGCGCAGGGCGATCAACGCCTCGGTCAGGCTGTGCACACGCTTGGAGAACGCGCCTTGCAGCGAGCGCAAGGCATTGCGCGCGGCCTGGGTGGAGCTGGCTTCGATCAGGTCGGCGATGGCTTCGGCCTGGGCCAGGTCGAGCTTGTCATTGAGAAACGCCCGCTCGCTGAACTCGCCCGGGCGCGCCAAGCGGCAACCCAGCTGCAGGCAACGCTGCAGCAGCATGTCCATCACCACCGGGCCGCCGTGGCCCTGTAGCTCGAGCACGTCCTCACCGGTGAACGAGTTCGGCCCTGGGAAAAACAGCGCGATGCCTTCGTCCAGGACCAGGCCGTCGCTATCGCGAAACGGACCATAGTGGGCATGTCGCGGGGTCAAGGTGCGGCCGGTGATGGCCAGCCCGGCCTGGCTGGCCAACGGCCCGGACAAGCGAACGATACCGACCCCGCCACGGCCCTGGGCGGTGGCGATGGCGGCAATGGTGTCACGCACAGTGTTCATGCTCGAAAGCCTCTACAACGAATTCGTCAGATAGCAAAAACGCCCCACTAGGGGGCGTTTTTATTCACAGGCAAACCGGGTTGCCCGTCAAGCGGCAGCTTTCTTGGTCGCCGCTTCGATGCTACGGGTGATGTACCACTGCTGCGCGATCGACAGGCAGTTGTTCACAACCCAGTACAGCACCAGGCCAGCCGGGAACCACAGGAAGAAGAAGGTGAAGATGATAGGCATCATTTTCATCACCTTGGCCTGCATCGGATCCGGCGGCGTCGGGTTCAGGCGCTGCTGGATGAACATGGTGGCGCCCATGATGATCGGCAGGATGAAGAACGGATCCTTGATCGACAGGTCGGTAATCCACAGCATCCATGGGGCCTGGCGCATCTCTACGCTTTCCAGCAGTACCCAGTACAGCGCCAGGAACACCGGCATCTGTACCAGGATCGGCAGGCAGCCGCCCAGCGGGTTGATCTTCTCTTTCTTGTACAGCTCCATCATCGCCTGGGACATCTTCTGGCGATCGTCACCGAAGCGTTCCTTGAGCTGGGCCAGTTTCGGCGCCACGGCACGCATGCGCGCCATCGAACGGTAGCTGGCGGCAGAGAGGGGGAAGAACAGGCCCTTGATCAGCATGGTCAGGACAATGATCGACCAGCCCCAGTTACCCAACAGGCTGTGGATATGTTGCAGCAGCCAGAAGATCGGCTGGGCGATGAACCACAGGAAGCCGTAGTCGACGGTCAACTCCAGGCCTGGGGACAACTCCTTGAGCTTGGACTGAATCTTCGGGCCGGCATACAGCATGGCGCTGGTTTCGACCTTGCCGCCGGCTGGCACGTTCAGGGCCGGGCCGGTGTAGCCGATGATGTAGTTGCCCTGGCTGTCCTTGCGGGTCTGGACGGCGTTGTTGTCCGACTTGCTCGGAATCCAGGCGGTGACGAAGTAGTGCTGCAGCCAGGCGACCCAGCCGCCGGACACGTTTTCTTGCAGACCGCCCTTGTCCATGTCCTTCATCGACACTTTCTTGTACGGCTCGGAAGCTGTCCACAGGGCCGCGCCCAGGTAAGTGGCAGTGCCGGTGGCGGTGCTCGACGACGGATCGGAGCTGGCGTCACGCTTGAGCTGGGCAAACATGTTGCCGCTCCAGGCCTGAGCGCTCTGGTTGTCGATCAGGTAGCTGACGGTCAGGTCGTACTCGCCGCGCTTGAGGCTGAAGCGCTTGATGTAGTTGACGCCGTTTTCGCTGAACTTCAGCTCGACCACCAGTTGGTTTTGCCCGTCGGCCAGCTGGTAGCTCTTCTGCTCGGTGGCATACAGCGGACGGCCGCTGGCGCGGTCCGGACCGTTGCTGCCGATCAGGCCGCTCTGGGCCAGGTAGACACGCTCGCCGCCGTTGTCGAACAACTGGAACGGAATTTCAGGATGGTCCTGACGGCGTGGGTACTTAGGCAGGGTCAGCTGGACAATATCGCCGCCAACCGGGTCGATAGCCAGGTTCAGGACATCGGTCTTGACCTGGATCAGGTCCTTGCTGACCGCAACGGGCGCTGGCGCCACGCCAGTGTTGCCGGCTTGGGCATCGACGCTCGGCAAATCGGCGTTGGCGCCGTTGTTGCTGGCGGGCACGCTGTCCGGCAGGGACGCAGTGGCATTGCTGGCGGCAGCATGCTGAGTCGGCAGGGCAGCCTGGCCATAGTCCTGGTTCCACTTGAGGACCATGACATAGGACACGATTGCCAGGGCGACGATCAGGATCGTGCGTTTAATATCCATGATTACTCGGCTATCGAAGAAGTTCGGGAGGAAGGAGCTGGTGGAACGGGATCGAAACCGCCGTCGTTCCACGGATGACAACGCCCCAGGCGACGAACGGCCAGCCACCCACCACGCAAGAGGCCATGGTTTTCGATGGCTTCATAGGCGTAACAGGAACAGCTGGGATAGAAACGACAGTGACTGGCCATCAGTGGACTGATGGCGTAACGATAAAACTGGATCGGAACGAGTGCCAGTTTACGCATCGTGACTGTCTACCCCTGCGGTATCGGCATTGACCGCTGGAGAGGGCCGACTGCGAACCAGTCGCTTCCAGAGCTTGCCAAAGTGTTGGTGCAATTCTGGGTTTTCCACTTCGCCCAACCCCTTGCGCGCGACGATCACGATATCCAGACCAGCCAACAACTGCTGGTTCAGGCGGAACGAATCGCGCATCAGGCGTTTCAGGCGATTGCGTTGAACGGCGAGCTTGACGCTTTTCTTGCCGATCACCAGGCCGAGGCGTGGGTGATCGAGGCCGTTCTCGCGGGCAAGGATAAGCAGGTTTTTCCCTGGAACCTTGCCGGTTGGGGAGTCGAAGACCGCTTTGAAATGCCGGGGTGTAAGCAGTCGCTTTTCCCGACTGAAGTCCTGACTCACCACCTGTGCCGGAAAATCAAATGGCCAGACGCTTACGGCCTTTGGCACGACGACGCGACAGTACGGCGCGGCCGTTCTTGGTAGCCATACGGGCACGGAAACCGTGGGTGCGGGCGCGCTTGATGGTGCTTGGTTGGAAAGTACGTTTCATGGCGTGTTACCTGGGTTGGTCGACAACGGGCCGGAAGGGCCCCCTTTTTAAGAGATCGGCGATTCTAGAGAAAGCAAGGCAATAGGTCAATTTCCAACCAGCCTTTCCTTATGGAAGGTCGAGTGGGCCAATGCCGTGCAGTGGGCACTGGATCATCGGACACACCGGTTACTGAAAAAAACAAAGAGGCATATAAAAAGCTTTTCTGAAGATCTTAAAGAGTTTAGGTGGATAACCTTCTGTGGATAACCAGGCTAAGCCCAATATCCATGCTATGTACAGAGTTTCAAAACCTTGTCGGTAACGGGTGCTGTGACTGTGCTGGGCATGGGTACAACCTGTGCAGCAAAAGGCTGTTTATCCACAAGCGTTTTATCCACAGGGTTGAACTCAGGGTTGTGCATAGCCCTCAGGTGCGTTTATCCACAGAGCTTATTCACACGCTGAAACGGTATTCCCGTCTGATTTTGGCGTCTTTACCCTGCCTGTGGCCGTCGCCACGTGTGGATAAGTAACCCTGTGCCCGGTACAATGGCGGTTTGTTTTTGCCTCATCCGGCTTTCAACTCAGGGGATATCCGTGTCAGTGGAACTTTGGCAGCAGTGCGTGGAGCTTCTGCGCGATGAACTGCCTGCCCAGCAATTCAACACCTGGATCCGTCCGCTACAGGTCGAAGCCGAAGGCGACGAGTTGCGCGTCTATGCGCCCAACCGCTTCGTTCTCGATTGGGTCAATGAAAAGTACCTTGGCCGTTTGCTTGAGCTGCTCGGCGAACAAGGCAGCGGTATTGCCCCCGCCCTTTCCTTATTAATAGGCAGCCGCCGCAGCTCGGCGGCACGTGCCGCACCCAATGCCCCGGTCAGCGCCGCGGTTGCCGCGCAACAGGCGCAGCAGAGCGCCCAGGTCGCGCGCCCGGTCGAGCCGGTCAGCGCGCCGGTGGCCGAGCCGGCGCAGGTAGCCGAGGCCGTCGAGGAACCGACCTCTCGCGACAGTTTCGACAGCATGGCCGAACCTGCGCCAACGCCGACCACCGGCGGGCGCAGCGAGCAGCGCACGGTGCAGGTCGAGGGCGCGCTCAAGCACACCAGCTACCTGAACCGCACCTTCACCTTCGAAACCTTCGTCGAGGGTAAGTCCAACCAGCTGGCCCGCGCCGCCGCCTGGCAGGTGGCCGACAACCCCAAGCACGGCTACAACCCGCTGTTCCTTTATGGCGGTGTCGGTTTGGGTAAGACCCACTTGATGCACGCTGTGGGCAACCACCTGCTGAAGAAGAACCCGAACGCCAAGGTGGTGTACCTGCACTCGGAGCGCTTCGTCGCCGACATGGTCAAGGCCTTGCAGCTCAACGCCATCAACGAGTTCAAGCGCTTCTACCGTTCGGTCGATGCGCTGCTGATCGACGATATCCAGTTCTTCGCCCGCAAGGAGCGTTCCCAGGAAGAGTTTTTCCACACCTTCAACGCCCTGCTCGAAGGCGGCCAACAGGTGATTCTCACCAGTGACCGCTATCCGAAGGAAATCGAAGGCCTGGAAGAACGCCTGAAGTCGCGCTTCGGTTGGGGCCTGACCGTGGCAGTCGAGCCGCCCGAGCTGGAAACCCGCGTGGCGATCTTGATGAAGAAGGCCGACCAGGCCAAGGTCGAGCTGCCGCACGATGCCGCGTTCTTCATCGCCCAGCGCATCCGCTCCAACGTGCGTGAACTGGAAGGCGCCCTGAAGCGGGTGATCGCCCATTCGCATTTCATGGGCCGCGACATCACCATCGAGCTGATCCGCGAGTCGCTAAAGGACTTGCTGGCGCTGCAAGACAAACTGGTCAGTGTGGATAACATCCAGCGCACCGTGGCCGAGTACTACAAGATCAAGATCGCCGATCTGCTGTCCAAGCGCCGTTCGCGCTCGGTGGCGCGCCCGCGCCAGGTGGCCATGGCGTTGTCCAAGGAGCTGACCAACCACAGCTTGCCGGAAATCGGCGACATGTTTGGCGGCCGCGACCACACCACCGTGCTGCACGCCTGCCGCAAGATCAATGAATTGAAGGAATCCGACGCGGACATCCGCGAGGACTACAAGAACCTGCTGCGTACGCTGACGACCTGATGGCCGTCTGCGCAGCTTATTGAAGGCAAGGGACTAGACCATGCATTTCACCATTCAACGCGAAGCCCTGTTGAAACCCCTGCAACTGGTCGCCGGCGTCGTCGAGCGCCGCCAGACCTTGCCGGTACTGTCCAACGTGCTGCTGGTCGTGCAAGGCCAGCAACTGTCGTTGACCGGTACCGACCTGGAAGTCGAACTGGTTGGCCGCGTCCAGCTGGAAGAGCCTGCGGAGCCAGGCGAGATCACCGTCCCGGCGCGCAAGCTGATGGACATCTGCAAGAGCCTGCCCAGCGACGTGCTGATCGACATCAAGGTCGACGAGCAGAAGCTGCTGGTCAAGGCCGGTCGCAGCCGTTTCACCCTGTCGACCCTGCCGGCCAATGACTTCCCCACTGTGGAAGAAGGCCCAGGCTCGCTGACCTGCAACCTGGAACAGAGCAAGCTGCGTCGCCTCATCGAACGCACCAGCTTCGCCATGGCCCAGCAGGACGTGCGTTACTACCTCAACGGCATGCTGCTGGAGGTGTCCACCGATACCCTGCGCGCCGTTGCCACCGACGGTCACCGTCTGGCCCTGTGTGCCATGCAGGCGCCGATTGGCCAGGCGGATCGTCACCAGGTCATCGTGCCACGCAAGGGTATCCTTGAACTGGCACGCCTGCTCACCGATCCGGAAGGCATGGTCAGCATCGTCCTGGGCCAGCACCACATCCGCGCGACCACCGGTGAATTTACCTTTACCTCCAAGCTGGTCGATGGCAAGTTCCCAGACTACGAGCGCGTCCTGCCCAAGGGCGGTGACAAGCTGGTTATCGGTGATCGCCAGGCCCTGCGCGAAGCGTTCAGCCGTACCGCGATCCTGTCCAACGAGAAGTACCGTGGTATTCGCCTGCAGCTGGCCGCCGGCCAGCTGAAGATCCAGGCCAACAACCCGGAACAGGAAGAAGCGGAAGAAGAGATCAGCGTAGACTACAACGGCAGCTCGCTGGAGATCGGTTTCAACGTCAGCTACCTGCTGGACGTGCTGGGTGTCATGACCACCGAACAGGTTCGCCTGATTCTGTCTGACTCCAACAGCAGCGCCTTGCTGCAGGAAGCGGGCAATGACGACTCGTCCTACGTTGTCATGCCGATGCGTCTGTAACCTAAGCAGGCGACATGTCCCTTCGACGTCTTTCGGTCACCGCGGTGCGAAACCTGCACCCGGTGACCCTCTCACCCTCCCCCCGCATCAACATCCTTTACGGCGCCAACGGCAGTGGCAAGACCAGCGTGCTCGAAGCCGTGCACCTGCTTGGGCTGGCGCGCTCGTTCCGCAGTACCCGCTTGAACCCAGTCATCCAGTACGAGCAACCGACCTGCACAGTGTTCGGCCAGGTCGAACTGGCCGAGGGTGGCACCAGCAATCTTGGGGTTTCGCGGGAGCGGCAAGGTGAGTTCACCATTCGCATTGACGGCCAGAATGCGCGCAGTGCCGCGCAACTGGCCGAAATGCTGCCGCTGCAACTGATCAACCCGGACAGTTTCAGGCTGCTGGAAGGCGCGCCGAAGGTACGCCGCCAGTTCCTCGATTGGGGGGTGTTCCACGTGGAACCGCGCTTCATGGCCACTTGGCAGCGCCTGCAGAAGGCCCTGCGGCAGCGGAACTCGTGGCTGCGGCATGGTACACTGGACGCCGTTTCGCAAGCCGCCTGGGATCGGGAGCTTTGCCTCGCCAGTGCGGAAATAGATGAATACCGTCGCAACTACATCAAGGCCTTGAAGCCCGTCTTCGAGCAGACCCTGAGCGAGCTGGTCGAACTGGACGGGCTGACCCTGAGCTACTACCGCGGCTGGGATAAGGACCGGGAACTCAACGAAGTCCTCGCCACCTCCCTGCTTCGCGATCAGCAGATGGGCCATACCCAGGCCGGTCCCCAGCGCGCCGATCTACGCCTGCGATTGGGCGCGAACAACGCAGCTGACATTCTTTCGCGGGGCCAGCAAAAGCTGGTGGTGTGTGCCCTGCGAATTGCCCAAGGGCATCTGGTCAGCCAGGTTCGCCGCGGCCAGTGTATTTATCTGGTGGATGACTTGCCGTCCGAACTGGACGAGCAGCATCGCCGTGCCCTGTGCCGCTTGCTAGAAGAATTGAACTGCCAGGTGTTCATCACCTGTGTAGACCACGAATTTCTGAGGGAAGGCTGGCAGACGGAAACGCCAGTCGCCTTGTTCCACGTGGAACAAGGCCGTATCACCCAGACCCACGACCATCGGGAGTGAAGGCATGAGCGAAAATCAAACGTACGACTCCTCCAGCATCAAGGTGCTGAAAGGGCTGGATGCCGTACGCAAACGTCCCGGCATGTACATTGGCGACACCGATGACGGCAGCGGCCTGCACCACATGGTGTTCGAGGTGGTCGACAACTCGATCGACGAAGCCCTGGCCGGGCACTGCGATGACATCACCGTCATCATTCACCCGGACGAATCCATCAGCGTCCGTGACAACGGCCGCGGTATTCCGGTCGACGTGCATAAAGAAGAAGGCGTTTCCGCAGCCGAGGTCATCATGACCGTGCTGCACGCCGGCGGTAAGTTCGACGACAACTCCTATAAGGTATCCGGCGGTCTGCACGGTGTAGGTGTGTCGGTGGTGAACGCCCTGTCCGAAAAACTGGTGCTCACCGTTCGCCGTAGCGGCAAGATCTGGGAACAGACCTACGTGCACGGTGTGCCACAAGCGCCAATGGCGGTGGTGGGTGATAGCGAAACCACCGGTACCCACATCCACTTCAAGCCTTCGGCCGAGACCTTCAAGAATATTCACTTCAGCTGGGACATCCTCGCCAAGCGTATTCGCGAGCTGTCGTTCCTGAACTCCGGCGTCGGCATCCTGTTGAAGGACGAGCGCTCCGGCAAGGAAGAGTTCTTCCGTTACGAAGGTGGCCTGCGCGCATTCGTCGAATACCTCAATACCAACAAGACCCCGGTCAACTCCCAGGTCTTCCACTTCAATGTCCAGCGTGACGATGGCGTGGGTGTTGAGGTTGCTCTGCAGTGGAACGACAGCTTCAACGAAAACCTGCTGTGCTTCACCAACAACATTCCGCAGCGCGACGGTGGTACCCACCTGGTCGGCTTCCGTTCCTCGCTGACCCGTAGCCTTAACAGCTACATCGAGCAGGAAGGCCTGGCCAAGAAGAACAAGGTTGCCACCACCGGTGACGACGCCCGCGAAGGCCTGACCGCGATCATTTCGGTCAAGGTGCCGGATCCGAAGTTCAGTTCGCAGACCAAGGACAAGCTGGTTTCCTCGGAGGTGAAGACCGCCGTGGAACAGGAGATGAACAAGTACTTCGCCGACTTCCTGTTGGAAAACCCCAACGAAGCCAAGGCCGTGGTCGGCAAGATGATCGATGCCGCTCGTGCCCGTGAAGCCGCGCGCAAGGCCCGTGAGATGACCCGCCGCAAAGGCGCGCTGGACATCGCCGGCCTGCCGGGCAAGCTGGCCGACTGCCAGGAGAAGGACCCTGCTCTTTCCGAACTCTACCTGGTGGAGGGTGACTCCGCGGGTGGTTCGGCCAAGCAAGGCCGTAACCGACGCACCCAGGCGATCCTGCCGCTGAAGGGCAAGATCCTCAACGTCGAGAAGGCACGCTTCGACAAGATGATCTCCTCCCAGGAGGTCGGCACCTTGATCACTGCCCTGGGCTGTGGCATCGGCCGCGAAGAGTACAACATCGACAAGCTGCGTTATCACAACATCATCATCATGACCGATGCTGACGTCGACGGTTCGCACATCCGTACCCTGCTGCTGACCTTCTTCTTCCGTCAGTTGCCAGAGCTGGTCGAGCGTGGCTACATCTATATCGCCCAGCCACCGCTGTACAAGGTGAAGAAAGGCAAGCAGGAGCAGTACATCAAGGATGACGAGGCCATGGAAGAATACATGACCCAGTCGGCCCTGGAAGATGCCAGCCTGCACCTGGACGAGTCGGCACCCGCGGTATCCGGCGTTCAGCTCGAGGCGTTGGTCAATGAATTCCGCAACGTGATGAAGACGCTCAAGCGCCTGTCGCGCCTGTACCCGCAGGAGCTGACCGAGCATTTCATCTACCTGCCGGAAGTCACCCAGGAGCAACTGGCCAACCAGGCGGACATGCAAGCCTGGCTGGACAAGTTCCAGGAGCGCCTGAACAACAGCCAGAAATCTGGCCTGAGCTACGTGGCCCGCCTGCGCGAAGACAAGGAACGCAATATCTGGCTGCCGGAAGTGGAAATCACCTCCCATGGCCTGGCCAGCTACGTCACCTTCAACCGTGAGTTCTTCGGCAGCAACGATTACCGTTCCGTGGTCGTCCTCGGAGCCAAGCTCGGCACCCTGCTGGGCGAAGGCGCCTACGTGCAGCGTGGCGAACGTCGCAAGGCGGTCACCGAGTTCAAGGAAGGCTTGGACTGGCTGATGAACGAGAGCACCAAGCGTCATACCATCCAGCGCTATAAAGGGCTGGGTGAGATGAACCCGGACCAGCTGTGGGAAACCACCATGGATCCGACTGTGCGCCGTATGCTCAAGGTGACCATCGAAGACGCCATTGCCGCTGACCAGCTGTTCAACACCCTGATGGGGGATGCGGTTGAGCCACGTCGCGACTTCATTGAAAGCAATGCGTTGTCGGTGTCCAACCTGGACTTCTGATCAGCTGCAGGCAGTACAAAAAAGACCAACCCGCAAGGGTTGGTTTTTTTTTCATCCGCAAGAATGTTCCACGTGGAACTACGACAAGCCAAGTGTTTTCAATCGACGGTAAAGCGTGCGCTCGCTCATGCCCAAATACTCGGCCAGTTCACTGCGTGAGCCTTTGAAGGTCTCCAGGGCGTGGGCCAGGTCGGCCATTTCGCTGATGCCACGGCTGCGTGTGCCGGATGTTTTGGCCACTGAATAGACCTCTTCGGGAAGATGCTCAGGCCGGATCAAACCGTCATCGGCGAACAACCGGGCGCGCTCGAGGATGTTGCGCAGCTCACGGATGTTACCTGGGAATGTATGCAGACCAAGACGTTTGAGCGCTTCGCTCGACACCTTGGGCGCTTGTTTGCCCGCCATGCGCTGTAACAGGCTCTCACAGAGCAACGGCAAATCCTCGACCCGCTCGCGCAACGATGGCAGCCGAATCGGAAATCCGCTGATGCGGTAATACAGGTCTTCCCGGAAGGTCCCTTCGCTGGCCATCTCTTTCAATGGCTTGTGTGTCGCCGACACCAGACGGAAATCCGAATGAACGGTGCGGGTGCTGCCCACCGGGCGGAAGCTGCCAGACTCGATCAGGCGCAGTAACTTCACCTGCATGGTTAGTGGCACCTCGCCGATTTCGTCGAGGAACAAGGTACCTCCGTGAGCGGCCTCGGCCAGGCCGATCTTGCGCTGGGTGGCACCGGTGAAGGCGCCCTTCTCGTAGCCGAACAACTCGCTCTCGAACAACGATTCGGTCAGCCCGGTGCAGTCGACCACCACCAGCGGCCCGTTGGCTCGGGGGCTACCCAGGTGCAAGGCCCGGGCGAACAGCTCCTTGCCGGTGCCCGACTCACCTTGCAGCAGTACCGGGATCTGCGCCGGAGCGGCTCGCTGCAAACTGGCCACCGCGCTCTTGAACGCAGGAGCGCGCCCTACCAGGCCTTGCTCCTGGGGCTGGGCGGACGCCAGGGTGACGCTGGTCAGGCGTTCGACAAAGGCCACTACCCTGCCCTGGTCATCGAGGATCGGCCGCAGTTCCACGTCCACATGTTCCGGACCGCGCGGCGTGTGATGGATGTGCAGTACGCGCTCGGGCAACTTGCTGTCCAGTGACTTGCGCAGTGGGCAGTGTTCGCCGGCCTGGTCGCAAGGCACGGCATAGTGGTGCGAAACCCGATGGCACTTCTCGCCGATCGGCGCATGTGCCTCGCTACCGAACTGGCGACGGTAGGCGGCGTTGGCGGCGAGGATGTTGTAGTCGGTATCGAGCACGATGCTGGGCAGCACATCGTGTTCAAGGTAAGACACCAGTGCGAGGATCGCAGGATGGGGAGCAGCTAGCATGACAGCACCAGATGAAGGACCTGGCGAGGGTAGCAAGGACTGCCAAACACTGCCATTGGCTGACAGTCGTCTGCCAGCAACTGTCACCCTCGGCTGTCAGATCGGGGGCTGCTGCGCAGCCCATCGCGGCACAAGGCCGCGCCTACAGGGGGCGGCGGTCATCGGAAAGGCATGGCATGTATCTTGATAAAGCAATCTCCACTGCCTATGCCTTCAAGGAGGCCCGGTGGATAACTGGAGAGTGCAATGATCATCGGCAACAACCTTCACGTCGAAGAATTCTTCGACAAAGCGACCTCGACCATCAGCTACCTGGTGATGGATGGCGAGACCCGCCAGTGCGCGCTGATCGACAGCGTGCTGGATTACGACCCCAAGTCCGGGCGTACCTGCACCGTTTCGGCAGACAAACTGATTGCCCGGGTCGAAGCGTTGGGCGCCAAGGTGCAGTGGATTCTGGATACCCACGTGCATGCCGACCATCTGTCGGCGGCGGCCTATCTCAAGGCGCAACTTGGCGGCAGCATCGCCATCGGTGCGCAGATCACCCAGGTGCAGAAAGTCTTCGGCACCCTGTTCAACGCCGAGCCTGGCTTCGCCCGCGATGGTAGCCAGTTCGATGTGCTGTTGGTCGATGAAGAAGGCTTTCGCATCGGCAACCTGCATGCCCGTGCCCTGCATACCCCTGGGCACACGCCCGCATGCATGAGCTACATGGTCGAGGACGCAGGTGAAATCGCGGTATTCGTCGGTGACACGCTGTTCACGCCCGACTACGGTACCGCCCGCTGCGATTTCCCCGGCGCCAGTGCGCGAACCTTGTACCGTTCGATCCGTCGTCTGCTCGCCTTCCCCGACCAGACCCGGCTGTTCATGTGCCACGACTACTTGCCCGGTGGCCGCGAGCTGCGGTTCATGACCACCGTGGCCGAACAGCGCGCCAACAACATCCATATCCATGAAGGCGTCAGCGAAGACAGCTTCGTCGAGATGCGCGAAGCCCGCGACAAGACCCTCGACATGCCCGTGCTGATCCTGCCCTCGGTGCAGATCAACATGCGCAGCGGGCAGTTCCCCGAGCCCGAAGCGAACGGCGTGAGCTACCTGAAAATTCCGCTGAACACGTTGTAAGCCACGCTGCACCCATAACGAGAGTCAAAGGAACACTTGCCATGCCTGCCCTGCTGCCCCCTACCGATACCTCCCGTGCCGACCACCATAAGGTGGTGATTGTCGGCGCCGGTGCCGCTGGTATCGCCACCGCCTCGAGCCTGATAGCCCGCGACCCGTCGCTGGATATCGCCCTGATCGATCCCGCCGAGGTGCACTACTACCAACCCGGCTGGACCATGGTCGGTGCCGGCGTGTTCAAGGCCCCGAGCACCGCCCACACCATGGCTGCCACCCTGCCCCGCGGCGTGCGCTGGATCAAGGCGCGGGTCGAGGGCTTCGACCCGCAAGGGCAATTGGTCATCCTCGACGATGGCCGCGCCGTCAGCTATGAACAACTGGTGGTCTGCCCAGGGTTGAAGCTGGATTGGCAGGCTATCGAAGGCCTCGGCGAAACCCTCGGGCGCAACGGCGTCACCTCCAACTATCGCTACGACCTGGCGCCCTATACCTGGCAACTGGTACAGAACCTCAAGCAAGGCCGGGCCCTGTTCACCCAGCCGCCGATGCCGATCAAATGCGCCGGCGCGCCGCAGAAGGCGTTGTACCTGTCCTGCGACCACTGGCTGCGCCACGGCCATCTCGGTAACGTGCGCGCCAGCTTCTTCAATGCCGGTGCCGTGCTGTTCGGGGTGCCCGACTATGTGCCGGCGCTGATGAGCTACATCGACAAGTACGGCGTGGACCTGAACTACCAGCATCGCCTGACGGCGGTGGATGGTCCGAACAAGCGCGCCACGTTCATCCGTACCCTCCCCGACGGCAGCAGCGAGACTCGCGTCGAAACCTTCGACATGCTGCACGTGGTACCGCCACAGGTGGCGCCGGATTTCATCCGCCACAGCCCACTGGCCGATGCCGCCGGCTGGGTGGACGTCGACCCGCATACCCTGCGCCACCGCCAGTTCGGCAATGTCCACGCGCTGGGCGACGTGGCCAATACCAGCAATGCCAAGACCGCCGCCGCGGCGCGCAAGCAGGCGCCAGTGGTGGCCAACAATGTACTGGTGGCGCTCGGTCGCTTGTCGACCTTGGCCCAGTACGATGGCTACGGCTCCTGCCCGTTGACCGTGGAGCGCGGCAAGATCGTCCTGGCCGAGTTCACCTACGGCGGCAAGGTCGCGCCGAGCTTCCCGCGTTGGTTGCTCGATGGCCGCAAGCCCACCCGCCTGGCCTGGTTGCTCAAGGCGCAGATCCTGCCACCGCTGTACTGGAAGGCCATGCTCAAGGGCCGGGAATGGTTGGCCAAGCCACAACCCTTGCTGGTCGAGGCGTCGCAGTGATCGAACAGCAACTGCTGGGCGCCGGTCTCGGGACGATCATTGGCGCGGTACTGGCGTTGACCGGTGCCGGCGGTGGAATCCTCGCCGTGCCGCTGCTGGTGTTCGGGCTTGGCCTGAGCATGGTCGAGGCAGCGCCGATCGGTTTGCTGGCCGTGGGCCTGGCGGCTGCGGTCGGTGCTTTGCTCGGCCTGCGCCAAGGCTTGGTGCGCTATCGGGCGGCACTGTTCATCGCGCTGATCGGCATCGCCTGTGCGCCGCTCGGGCTGATGTTGGCGCACCAGTTACCCAACACACCGTTGGCGCTGGTTTTCGCCGCTGTGCTGGTCTACGCCTGCCGGCGTATCTGGTGCAAGGCCGCGCGCGAGTTGCGTGGGCAGCCGCCCTGTGGCGAGCGGCAGATCATGCCCTGCGTGCTCAACCCGTTGCAGGGGCGCCTGCGCTGGACCCTGCCCTGCGCTCGGGCGCTGGCATTCACCGGGATGCTCTCGGGGTTGTTGTCGGGGTTGCTGGGCGTGGGGGGTGGCTTCGTCATCATCCCGGCCTTGAACCGCTATACCAACCTGGACATGAAAAGCATCGTCGCCACTTCGCTGGCGGTGATCGCCCTGGTGTCCACCGGCAGTGTGGTCAGCGCCAGCGTGGCCGGGGTCCTGCACTGGTGGGTCGGCACGCCGTTCGCCGTGGGTGCGGTGCTCGGCCTGTTGCTGGCCAGGCCCTTGGCCAGCAAGCTGGCCGGCCCACGCCTGCAGCAGCTGTTCGCGGTTGCAGGTTGCTGCGCTGCCGTGTTGCTGGCTGGCAAGGCGCTACTCGGCTAGCAGCGCAGCCTGCTCGGCGGCGCACAGCGCCAGCAGATAGTCCCACACCACCCGCAGGCGTACCGACTTGTGCAGTTCGCGGCGGGTGCAGATCCAGTAGCTGCGCTGGAGGGTTTCGCTGGGCAGCACGCGCACCAGCTTCGGGTCGTGCCCGGCCATGTAGTTGGGCAGCACGGCGATACCTAGCCCAGCCTGGGCGGCATGCTGCTGGGCGATCACGCTGGTGCTGCGAAACACCACGTTTGGTGCCCGGCAAAAACTGTTGAGCAATAGCAGCTCCTGGCTGAATAGCAGGTCGTCGACATAGCCGATCCAGCTGTGCCGGGCCAGATCCTCGCGGCTGTGCAGTGGTGGTGCGCGGTCCAGGTAGTCCTGGCTGGCGTACAAGGCCAGGCGATAGTCGGTGAGCTTGCGGGTGATCAACAGGTCGGCAGCGGGGCGCTCCAGGTGGATGCTGATCTCGGCTTCGCGGTTGAGGATGCTGACGAAACGCGGCACGGCCACCAGCTCCACCTCCAGCCCCGGGTAGCGTTGGAACAGCGACTTCATGCGCGGGGTGAAGAACATGATGCCGATGCCCTCGGTGACCCCCAGGCGGATCTTGCCCAGCGGGGTGATGGCCTGGGTGATCTCTTCCTGCGCCAGCAGCGCGGTATTCTCCATGGCCTCGGCATGCTTGAGCAGGGCCTGGCCGGAGGGGGTGAGTTCGTAGCCTTGGGCATGCTGGACGAACAGCGCGGTGCCCAGGTGCTTCTCGATGCTCTCGATATGCCGGGCCACGGTGCTGTGGGTGGTGTTAAGTCGCTTGGCAGCGGTCAGCAGGCGGCCGCTGCGCTGCAACTCGAGGAAAAACCGCAGATCGTTCCAGTCGAACATCGAGCATCCTTGTCCAGGCATTCTGAGGCCCCGCGATGGGGTCGGAACGTTGTGCTAAAACGCACAACGGCTGCGCGAAATCTCGTGTTTCCCCGGCGAAAATAATCAATAAGATGGGTCGGGACAAGAATAATAATCAGGCGCGAGGTTGCACATGCCATCAGCCGATTCTGTCTACGACTACGTGGTCGTGGGTGCCGGTCCTGCCGGATGCCTGCTGGCCAACCGCTTGTCCGCCGACCCTGCCTGCCGCGTCCTGCTGCTCGAGGCCGGTGGCCGCGACAACTACCCGTGGATTCACGTCCCGGTCGGTTATCTCTACTGCATCGGCAACCCACGCACCGACTGGTGCTTAAAGACCGAGGCCCAGCCCGGCCTGAACGGGCGTGTCCTGGGTTATCCGCGCGGCAAGGTGCTGGGCGGCTGCTCATCGATCAACGGCATGATCTACATGCGTGGCCAGGCCGCCGACTATGATCGCTGGGCCGAGCAAGGCAACGACGGCTGGGCCTGGAAAGATGTACTACCGCTGTTCAAGGCCTGCGAAAACCACTTTGCCGGCGCCAGCGACAGTCACGGCGCCGATGGCGAGTGGCGGGTCGAGCAGCAGCGCTACAGCTGGCCGATCCTCGATGCTTTCCGCGATGCCGCCGAGCAGAGCGGCATCGCCAAGGTTGCCGACTTCAACACCGGCGACAACGCAGGGTGTGGATACTTTCAGGTCAACCAGCGCAGCGGTGTGCGCTGGAACTCGGCCAAGGCATTCCTGCGGCCTATCCGCCAGCGCCCCAACTTGACCGTGCTGACCGGCGTGCAGGTCGACCAGGTGCTGCTCAGCAACACCCGGGCCCATGCCGTGAAGGCACGTTGGCAAGGCGCGTGGCATGAGTTCGGCGCCCGCCGCGAGATCATCCTGTGCGCAGGCGCCGTGGGTTCGCCCGGTATCCTGCAGCGCTCCGGCATCGGCCCGCGCAAGTTGCTCGAAGGCCTGGGCATTGCGGTGCGTCACGACATGCCCGGCGTGGGTGGCAATCTGCAGGACCACCTGCAACTGCGGCTGATCTACCAGATCCAGAACACCCGCACGCTCAACCAGATGGCCAACAGCCTGTGGGGCAAACTGGGCATGGGCCTACGCTACGCCTTCGACCGCAGCGGCCCGCTGGCCATGGCGCCGAGCCAGTTGGGCGCGTTCGTGCGTTCAGGCCCGGAACAGGCCACCGCCAACCTGCAGTACCACGTGCAGCCGTTGTCGCTGGAGCGCTTCGGCGAGCCGCTGCATCGCTTCCCGGCCTTCACTGCCTCGGTATGCAACCTGCGTCCGGCCAGTCGCGGGCGTATCGATATCCGCTCGGCGGACATGGCCGCCGCGCCATTGATCGACCCCAACTACCTCAGCGACCCCGAGGACCTGCGCGTCGCCGCCGACGCCATCCGCCTCACCCGGCGCATCGTCCAGGCGCCGGCCCTGGCCGCCTTCGAACCCCGTGAGTACCTGCCCGCCCCTGCCCTGCACAGCGAAGCAGACCTGCACCAGGCCGCCGGGCAGATCGGGACCACCATCTTCCATCCGGTGGGCACCTGCCGCATGGGCGGTGGCGCCCTCGACGTGGTCGACAGCCAGCTGCGCGTGCACGGCATCCCTGGGCTGCGCGTGGCCGACGCCTCGATCATGCCGCAGATCGTCTCCGGCAATACCTGTTCACCCACGTTGATGATCGCCGAGAAGGCGGCGCAACTGATCCTCAAGGGCGCGCATACACAGACCCACCTCAGCGACAGCAACGCGATACCGACGCCCTGACCCGGGTGTGTGCAACACCGGCGACCTGCGGTCGGAGGTCGCCGACAGTGGAACAACAAGAATAATCACTGTGGCCCACGGGCCGAGGACAGCAACGATGTCGGACTACATCCAGGAGCAAGGTGCGGCGGTCACCCGCGACAGCCGCCGTGAGGAACGCAAGATCATTTTCGCCTCATCCCTCGGGACGGTGTTCGAGTGGTATGACTTTTTTCTCTATGGCGCCCTGGCGGCGGTGATCAGCAAGCAGTTCTTCGCTGGGGTCAACGACACCACCGCCTTCATCTTCGCCCTGATGGCCTTCGCCGCCGGCTTCCTGGTGCGCCCGTTCGGCGCGCTGGTGTTCGGCCGGCTGGGTGACATGATCGGGCGCAAGTACACCTTCCTGGTGACCATCGTGCTGATGGGCCTGTCGACCTTCGCGGTCGGCCTGCTGCCTACCTACGCCAGCATCGGTATCGCCGCGCCGATCATCCTCGTGGTGCTGCGCATGCTCCAGGGCCTGGCCCTGGGCGGTGAATACGGCGGCGCCGCCACCTATGTGGCCGAGCACGCGCCACCCGGCAAGCGCGGTTTCCACACCGGTTTCATCCAGTCCACCGCCACCCTGGGCCTGCTGTTGTCTTTGACCGTGGTGCTCGCCAGCCGTTACATCAGCGGCGATCAGTTCGAGACCTGGGGCTGGCGCCTGCCGTTCCTGCTTTCGATCTTCCTGCTGGCGATTTCCACCTGGATCCGCATGAGCATGCACGAGTCGCCGGCCTTCGTGAAAATGAAGGCCCAGGGCAAGGTGAGCAAGTCGCCGATCCGCGAGTCCTTCACCTCCTGGCCGAACCTCAAGGTGGTGCTCACGGCGTTGTTCAGCATCAATGCCGGGCAGGCGGTGACCTTCTACACCGCGCAGTTCTACGTGCTGTTCTTCATGACCCAGATGCTCAAGATGGACCCGGCCCAGGCCAATACCCTGCTGATCATCAGCGTGGTGATCGGCGCGCCGTTCTTCGTGTTCTTCGGCTGGCTGTCGGACCGCATCGGGCGCAAGCCGATCCTGATGGTCGGCCTGTTGCTGGCGACGCTGTGCTACTTCCCGATGTTCAAGGCCCTGAGCCACTACGCCAACCCGCAGATCGACGCGGCCAGCCGCCAGGCACCGATCGTGGTCAGCGCCGACCCGCAAGGCTGCACCTTCCAGTTCGACCCGGTGGGCAAGGCGCGTTTCGACAGCCCTTGCGACAAGGTCAAGACGTTCCTGGTCAAGCAGGGCCTGCCCTACAGTTCGGTGGAGACTGCCGGCAGTGGGGTCAGCGTGAGCATTGGCGACAAGACCATCAGTGGCTTCGACGAAGCAGCCATGCGCAGTGCCATCGATGCCGCCGGCTACCCGGCCAAGGCTGACCCGGCCCACGTCAACCAGGTGATGGTGGTGGTGGTGATCGTCGCCATGATCCTGATCGCCACCATGACCTACGGGCCACTGGCGGCGGTGATGGTCGAGCTGTTCCCCACGCGCATTCGCTACACCTCGATGTCCCTGCCCTACCATATCGGCAATGGCTGGTTCGGCGGCTTCCTGCCGACGGTATCGTTCGCGCTGGTGGTGTACACCGGGGATATCTTCTACGGCCTGTGGTACCCGGTGCTGATCACCGGGGTGAGCCTGGTGGTGGGGATCTTCTGCCTGAAAGAGACCAAGGATGTGGATATCGACAAGGTGTGAGGTGGCGCTGGGGATATCACCTGGGAGCCCACAAAAAAAACCGGCGTAAAAGCCGGTTTTTTTATCGCGCGAAAAAACTTATGCACGATTTTCGAAAAAACGTCATACAGAGAAATAAATAGCTAATTCAAACACTTAGCTATCAATCGAGACGTTTAATCCAAAAATTACTAACAACTTATCCACAAAACGTCAGGCGCGCTGCTGTTCCGGCTTTTCCGCCGCGGGCGGCAATGAGCCCATGGCCCGTTGGGCCGCCTCGTTCCACGCCTGGGCACGGTCGTTCAGCTCGGCGATGGCCCGTGGCCCGGTGCCTTCGGGGTACATCGGCTCGCCAATCACCACCTCGATGGTGCCTGGGCGCTTGCCCCAGCCCTCGCGCGGCCAGAACTTGCCGGCGTTGTGGGCGATCGGCAGCACGGGCAGCCCGGCGTTCACCGCCAACGCAGTACCGCCACGGGAGAACTTGCCGATCTGGCCGTGGGGCACGCGGGTGCCTTCGGGGAAAATCAGCACCCAGGTGCCCTGCTTGAGCAACTCGTCGCCTTGGCTGGCGACCTGGCGCAGGGCCTCCTTGGGGTTCTTCCGGTCGATGGCGATCGGCCGCAGCATCGCCATGGCCCAGCCAAAGAACGGCACGTACAGCAGTTCGCGCTTGAGCACCTGGCTCAGCGGCGAGAAGTACGCCGAGAGCAAGAACGTCTCCCAGGTGCTCTGGTGGTTCGACAGGATCACGCAAGGCACTTTCGGCACATGCTCAGCGCCAGTGATCTTGTAGTTGATGCCCAGGATCGTACGCACCAGAAACAATGCGCAGCGGCACCAGTACACATTGATGAACTTGTAGCGCTTGGGGAACGGCAGGAAAGGCGCGACGAAGAAGCTCAGCGAGCACCACAGCAGCGAACTGGTGCCCAACAGCAGGTAAAAAAGAAAGATTCTGATCGCCTGCAGGATCGACATAGTGGCATGTACCGTTGCGGGGCATGGCCCGCCTAATGAAAAGTGCGCCGGTCAAGGCGCACCCTTTTAAATAAGTTCTCTGGCGATGGCTGCCAGATCGTCGAAAATCAGTGTAGTTTCCGGAACGCCCTTTGCCAGGGTTCGCTCGCCCTTGCCGGTTTTTACCAGCACGGGTTGTGCATCGACGGCCAGGGCCGCCTCCAGGTCACCTTTACTGTCGCCGACGAACCACACGCCGGCCAGGGGAACCTGGTAGTGCTCGGCGATCGCCCGCAGCATGCCGGGCTTGGGCTTGCGGCAATCGCAGCCTTGGTCCGGGCCGTGCGGGCAATGCACGATGAAACCGACCTCGCCACCCTGCTCGGCCACCAGCGCGCGCAGACGCGCGTGCATGGCCTCGAGGGTCGCCAGCGGGTAGTAGCCACGGGCAATGCCGGACTGGTTGGTGGCAACAGCCACCGTCCAGCCCGCCTTGCTCAACTGCGCGATGGCCTCGATCGAGCCGGGAATGGGGATCCACTCCTCCAGCGACTTGATGTAGGCGTCGGAGTCATGGTTGATCACTCCGTCTCGATCAAGAATCAGCAGTTTCAACGGCTTACCCCAGCAGCGAGATATCGGCCACGCCCAGGAACAGACCGCGCAGGCGGCTGAGCAGGGCATAACGGTTGGCGCGTACCTTGGCGTCCTCGGCGTTCACCAGCACCGCCTCGAAGAAGGCGTCGACCGGATCGCGCAGCGCGGCCAGGCGAGCCAGCGCTTCGTTGTACTGACGCGCGGCGGCCATCGGTTGCACGGCCTGGTCGGCCTGCTGGATGGCCGAGTACAGCGAGAACTCGTTGGCGTTGTCGAAGTACTTCGGTTCGACCTGCTCGGCGATGGCGCCTTCGGCCTTGCCCAGCAGGTTCGACACGCGCTTGTTCGCCGCGGCCAGGGCCTCGGCTTCCGGCAGCTTGCGGAACGCCTGCACGGCCTGCACGCGCTGGTCGAAGTCCAGCGCCGAGCCGGGCTTGAGGGCACGCACCGACAGGTAGGTGGCGACGTCGATGCCTTCGTCTTCGTAACGCGCACGCAGGCGGTCGAAGATGAACTCCAGCACCTGCTCGGCCAGGCCGGCGGCCTTGACCTTGGCACCGAACTGCTTGACCGCGAACTCGACCGCGGCGGTCAGGTCCAGGTCCAGCTGTTTCTCGATCAGGATGCGCAGCACGCCCAGGGCGGCGCGACGCAGGGCATACGGGTCCTTGCTACCGGTGGGCAGCATGCCGATGCCGAAGATGCCGACCAGGGTGTCGAGCTTGTCGGCGATGGCCACGGCAGCACCGGTAAGGGTCTGCGGCAGCTCGGCACCGGCGCCACGCGGCATGTACTGCTCGTTCAGCGCCAGGGCGACGTCTTGCGGCTCGCCATCGTTGAGGGCGTAGTAGTAGCCGGCAATACCCTGCATCTCAGGGAATTCGCCGACCATTTCCGAGGCCAGGTCGCACTTGGACAACAAACCGGCACGGCCGGCGTTGGCGGCGCTGCCGCCGAGGTGCGGTGCAATGAACGCGGCCAGCTTGGAGACGCGCTCGGCCTTGTCGAACACGGTGCCCAGTTGTGCCTGGAACACCACGTTCTTCAGGCGCTCGTTGAAGCTTTCCAGCGGCTGCTTCTTGTCTTGCTTGAAGAAGAACTCGGCGTCGGTCAGGCGCGGGCGCACGACCTTCTCGTTACCTTCGACGATCTGTTTCGGATCGCGGCTTTCGACGTTGGCCACGGTGATGAAGCGCGGCAGCAGCTTGCCTTCGCTGTCCAGCAGGCAGAAGTACTTCTGGTTGTCCTGCATGGTAGTGATCAGGGCTTCCTGCGGCACCTCGAGGAAACGCTCCTCGAACGAGCACACCAGCGGCACCGGCCATTCGACCAGCGCGGTCACTTCGTCCAGCAACGCCGGCGGCACGATGGCCGTGCCTTCCTGCTGCATGGCCAGTTCCGCGGTGCGCTTGCTGATCAGCTCGCGACGCTCGGCGAAGTCGGCCAGCACGTGGGCCTTGCGCAGGTCCTCGACGTAGTTGGCCGGGGTGGTGATGAGTACGTTTTCCGGGTGGTGGAAGCGGTGGCCACGGGATTCACGGCCGGCCTTCTGCGCGAGGATGGTGCAGTCGACCACCTGATCGCCCAGCAGCATCACCAGCCACTGGGTTGGGCGCACGAACTCTTCGCGGCTGGCGCCCCAGTGCATGCGCTTGGGGATCGGCAGGTCGTTGAGCGAGTCTTCGACGATGGTTGGCAGCAGGCTGCTGGTGGCCTTGCCCGGGATGTGCTGGGAGAAGCGCAGCTTCGGGCCGCTCTGGTCGATGTCCGACAGCTCCACGCCGCACTTCTTGGCGAAGCCCAGGGCCGCCTGGGTCGGTTGGCCTTCGGCGTTGAATGCGGCCTGCAGGGGCGGGCCGTCGATGTTGATGCTGCGATCCGGCTGCTGCACGTCCAGCTGGCGGATCAATACCGCCAGGCGGCGCGGCGCGGCGTAGACCTGCTTGCCGGTGTAGTTCAGGCCAGCGGCCTGCAGGCCTTTCTCGATACCGGCGAGGAAGGCGTCGCCCAGCGAGGCGAGGGCCTTCGGCGGCAGCTCTTCGGTGCCCAGTTCAACCAGGAAATCTTGAGCACTCATTGTGCAGCCTCCAGCTTAGCCAACACTTCGTCACGCAATTCGGGGGACGCCATCGGGAAGCCCAGGCGCGCGCGGGCTTGCAGATAGCTTTGCGCCACGTCCCGGGCCAGGGTACGCACGCGCAGGATGTAGCGCTGGCGCTCGGTTACCGAGATGGCGCGGCGGGCGTCCAGCAGGTTGAAGGTGTGCGAGGCCTTCAGGACCATTTCGTAGGTCGGCAGCGGCAGGTCGAGCTTGATCAGGCGGTTCGCTTCGCTTTCGTAGAAGTCGAACAGTTCGAACAGCTTCTCGACGTTGGCGTGCTCGAAGTTGTAGGTCGACTGCTCCACTTCGTTCTGGTGGAACACGTCGCCGTAGGTGACCTTGCCGAACGGACCGTCGGCCCACACCAGGTCGTAGACCGAGTCCACGCCCTGCAGGTACATGGCCAGGCGCTCCAGGCCGTAGGTGATCTCACCGGTGACCGGGTAGCACTCGATGCCGCCGACCTGCTGGAAGTAGGTGAACTGGGTCACCTCCATGCCGTTCAGCCAGATTTCCCAGCCCAGGCCCCAGGCGCCGAGGGTCGGCGATTCCCAGTTGTCTTCGACGAAGCGGATATCGTGAACCAGCGGGTCCAGGCCGATGGCTTTCAGTGAGCCGAGGTACAGCTCCTGGAAGTTGGCCGGGTTCGGCTTGAGCACCACCTGGAACTGGTAGTAGTGCTGCAGGCGGTTGGGGTTTTCGCCATACCGCCCGTCGGCGGGGCGACGGCTGGGCTGCACATAGGCGGCGTTCCAGGTTTCTGGGCCCACGGCGCGCAGGAAGGTCGCGGTGTGGAAAGTGCCGGCGCCTACTTCCATATCGTAGGGCTGAAGCACCACACAACCTTGCTCGGCCCAGTAGTTCTGCAGGGCGAGGATCAGGTCTTGGAAGGTACGCACGGCTGGCGTAGGCTGGCTCACGAAATTCACCTGTATCTGGGGATGCGGATGTAAAGAGCGGGAGTATAACCCGATTCGCCTCGCCCTCTACGTTATTGGAGCCTTATGCCACGCTGCTTTTGGTGTTCCGACGATCCGTTGTATCAGGCCTATCACGACCATGAGTGGGGAACGCCGCAGCGCGACCCGGCGTTGCTCTTCGAGATGCTTTTGCTCGAAGGGTTCCAGGCGGGGTTGTCATGGATCACGGTGTTGAGAAAGCGCGAGCGCTATCGCCAGGTGCTGGACAACTTCGACCCGGTGAAACTGGCGGGCCTGAGCGACGCGCGCATCGAGGCGCTCATGCAGGACGCCGGCATCATCCGCAACCGCCTCAAGCTCAAGGCCGTGCGCCGCAACGCGCAGGCCTGGCTGGCTGTGGATAACCCCGCCGAGTGGCTGTGGTCGTTCGTCGGGGGCACGCCGAAGATCAACCATTTCACTGGCCGCAGCGAGGTCCCGGCGGTCACCGACGAGGCCAAGGCCATGAGCAAGGCCCTGCGCAAAGCCGGCTTTACCTTCGTTGGGCCGACCATCTGCTACGCCTTCATGCAGGCCACCGGCATGGTCATGGACCACACCACCGATTGCGATCGCTACGCCGCCTTGGTGCGCTGAGAGGTTACAATGCGCGCCTTGCTGAAATAAGGAATTCGCCTGTGGAAAAGTTCAAGGGCGCCCTGATGGTCGGGGTGCTGCGCCTGTTTGCCAAGCTGCCCTGGGGCGCTGTGCAGCGCGTCGGCGCCGGGATCGGCTGGCTGATGTGGAAAATCCCCAACGGCTCGCGCAATGTCGTGCGCATCAACCTGGCCAAGTGCTTCCCACAGATGGACCCGGCCGAGCGCGAGCAACTGGTCGGCCGTGCGCTGAAGGACATCGGCAAGTCGTTCGTCGAGAGCGCCTGCGCCTGGATCTGGCCGCCGCAGCGTTCGCTCGACCTGGTCAAGGAAGTGCACGGCCTGGAAGTGCTGGAGCAGGCCCTGGCCTCGGGCAAGGGCGTGGTCGGCATCACCAGTCACCTGGGCAACTGGGAAGTGCTCAATCACTTCTACTGCAACCAGTGCAAGCCGATCATCTTCTACCGCCCACCCAAGCTCAAGGCGGTGGATGACTTGCTGCGCGAGCAGCGGGTGCAGATGGGCAACCGCGTGGCGCCGTCGACCAAGGAAGGCATCCTCAGCGTGATCAAGGAAGTGCGCCGTGGCGGCCAGGTAGGGATTCCGGCCGACCCGGAGCCGGCGGAGTCTGCCGGCGTGTTCGTGCCGTTCCTCGGCACCCAGGCGCTGACCAGCAAGTTCGTGCCGAACATGCTCGCCGGCGGCAAGGCGGTCGGTGTGTTCCTGCATGCCCTGCGCTTGCCGGATGGCTCGGGCTTCAAGGTGTTCCTGGAGGCGGCGCCAGAGGCCATGTACAGCACCGACGTGAATGAATCGGCGGCGGCCATGAGCCAGGTGGTCGAGCGTTATGTGCGCGAGTACCCGAGCCAGTACATGTGGAGCATGAAGCGCTTCAAGAAGCGCCCGGCTGGCGAGCCGCGCTGGTATTGAGGACCTGGGGGCGCTTTGCGCCCCTTTCGCGACACAAGGCCGCTCCTACAGGTGACCGCGATCTCCTGTAGGAGCGGCCTTGTGTCGCGATGGGCTGCAAAGCAGCCCCGGCGATTTCAAGCCTTGTTCAGCTTCTTGAGAAAAACGGCCATCTCTTTCTCGGCCTGCTTGTCGCCATGGGCCTGCGCCGCGACGATCCCCTCCTCCCAGGCCTTGCGCGCGCCAGCCAGGTCGCCGCTGAGCTGATACGCCTTGCCCAGCAGCTTCCAGGCCGCCGAGTACTTCGGATCCTGCTGCACACAAGCTGCCAGGTGCAGCGCCGCTTCGGCGCCATTGCCCTCGTCCAGCCAGGCCTTGCCCAGGCCGAACCTCAGCAGCGGGTTGTCCACACCCTTGGCCAGCATTTTCTCCAGCGATTCGCGCATGCCCTTCCCTCCTAGAAGAAACTCAAGCCCACGTGGAACAGCTTCTCCACGTCGCGAATATGCTTCTTGTCCACCACGAACAGGATCACATGGTCGCCCGACTCGATCACGGTGTCGTCGTGGGCGATCATCACTTCGTCCTCGCGAATGATCGCGCCGATGGTCGTGCCCGGCGGCAGGTTGATGTCCTCGATGGCCTTGCCCACCACCTTGCTCGACTTCGAGTCACCGTGGGCCACCGCCTCGATGGCCTCGGCCGCGCCACGGCGCAGGGAGTGCACGCTGACGATGTCGCCACGGCGCACGTGGGCCAACAAGGTGCCGATGGTGGCCAGCTGCGGGCTGATGGCGATGTCGATGTCGCCGCCCTGTACCAGGTCGACGTAGGCCGGGTTGTTGATGATGGTCATCACCTTGCGCGCGCCCAGGCGCTTGGCCAGCAGCGACGCCATGATGTTGGCCTCGTCGTCGTTGGTCAGGGCCAGGAAGATATCGGCATCGGCGATGTTCTCCTCGAGCATCAGGTCCTTGTCCGACGCGCTGCCCTGCAGCACCACGGTGCTTTCCAGGGTGTCGGAGAGCTGCCGGCAGCGGGCCGGGTTCATCTCGATGATCTTCACCTGGTAGCGGCTCTCGATGGCCTCGGCCAGGCGTTCGCCGATCTGCCCGCCCCCGGCGATGACCACGCGCTTGTTGGTCTCGTCGATGCGTCGCAGCTCGCCCATCACCGCGCGGATGTCCTTCTTCGCGGCAATGAAGAACACTTCGTCGTCGGCTTCGATCACCGTGTCGCCTTGCGGGGTGATCGGCCGGTCGCGGCGGAAGATCGCCGCCACGCGGGTATCGACGTTGGGCATGTGCGCGCGGATCTGGCGCAGTTGCTGGCCTACCAGCGGCCCGCCGTAGTAGGCCCGGACCGCCACCAGCTGGGCCTTGCCCTCGGCGAAGTCGATCACCTGCAAGGAGCCGGGGTGTTCGATCAGGCGCTTGATGTAGTTGGTCACCACCTGCTCGGGGCTGATCAGCACGTCCACCGGGATATGGTCGTTGTCGAACAACTCCTCGCGGGTCAGGTAGGCCGATTCGCGTACCCGGGCGATCTTGGTCGGGGTGTGGAACAGCGAGTAGGCCACCTGGCAGGCGACCATGTTGGTCTCGTCGCTGTTGGTCACCGCCACCAGCATGTCGGCGTCGTCGGCACCGGCCTGGCGCAGCACTGTCGGCAGCGAGGCGCGGCCCTGCACGGTGCGGATGTCCAGGCGGTCGCCGAGGTCGCGCAGGCGCTCGCCATCGGTGTCGACCACGGTGATGTCGTTGGCTTCGCTGGCCAGGTGCTCGGCCAGCGTGCCGCCGACCTGCCCTGCGCCGAGGATGATGATCTTCATCCGCTACTCCCTACCCTTGTTCTTATCCGCGTGAAGCGGCGATCTTGATCAGCTTGGCATAGTAGAAACCGTCATGGCCGCCTTCCTGGGCCAACAGCTGGCGGCCGTGGGGTTGGCGCAGGCCGGCTTCGGTGGCCAGGTCCAGCTCGCGGGCACCGGGGGTGCGGGCGAGGAAGGCGTCGATCACTTCGGTGTTCTCGGTCGGCAGGCTCGAGCAGGTGGCATACAGCAGCATGCCGCCCACCTCCAGCGTTGGCCACAGGGCATCGAGCAGTTCGCCCTGCAGCGTGGCCAGGGCCGGGATGTCGTCGGCCTGGCGGGTCAGCTTGATGTCCGGGTGGCGGCGGATCACGCCGGTGGCCGAGCACGGGGCGTCGAGCAGGATGCGCTGGAACGGCTTGCCGTCCCACCAGCTGGCGGTGTCGCGGGCGTCGCAGGCGATCAGTTCGGCATCCAGCTGCAGGCGCTCGAGGTTCTCGCGCACGCGGGTCAGGCGCTTGGCCTCGAGGTCGATGGCGGTCATGTGGGCCAGGCCCGGTTCGGCTTCGAGCAGGTGGCAGGTCTTGCCGCCGGGGGCGCAGCAGGCGTCGAGCACGCGCTGGCCGGGGGCCAGTTCGAGCAGGTCGGCAGACAGCTGCGCCGCTTCGTCCTGGACACTGACCCAGCCTTCGGCAAAGCCCGGCAGCCCGCGCACGTCGCAGGCTTCGCCCAGGACGATACCGTCACGGCTGTACTGGCAGGCGCTGGCGCCAACGCCTGCCTCGGCCAGCAGTGCCAGGTAGGCATCGCGGCTGTGATGGCGGCGGTTGACCCGCAGGATCATCGGCGGGTGGGCGTTGTTGGCCGCGCAAATGGCTTCCCACTGCTCCGGCCAGAAGGCTTTGAGCGACTTTTGCAGCCAACGCGGGTGGGCGGTGCGCACCACCGGGTCGCGTTCCATGCCGGCGAGCAGTGCCTCGCCTTCGCGCTGGGCGCGGCGCAGCACGGCGTTGAGCAGGCCTTTGGCCCAAGGCTTTTTCAGCTTGTCGGCACAGCCGACGGTCTCGCCGATGGCCGCGTGGGCCGGAATGCGGGTGTAGAACAGCTGGTACAGGCCGACCAGCAGCAGCGCCTGCACATCGGCGTCGGCGGCCTTGAAGGGTTTTTGCAGCAGCTGCGCGGCCAGCAGGTCCAGGCGCGGCTGCCAGCGGGCGGTGCCGAAGGCCAGGTCCTGGGTCAGGCCACGGTCGCGTTCCTCGACCTTGTCCAGCTGCGCCGGCAGCGAGCTGTTCAGCGAAGCCTTGCCGCTGAGCACAGCGGCCAAGGCACGGGCGGCAGCCAGGCGCGGGTTCATTGGCCGAGCACCTTGCCACTGGCGAATTTCTCGCGGCGGCTGTTGAACAGGTCGGCGAAGTTCAGGGCCTTGCCGCCCGGCAGTTGCAGGCGGGTCAGGCTCAGGGCCTGGTCGCCGCAGGCGACCACCAGGCCATCTTTGCTGGCCGACAGGATTTCGCCAGGGGCGCCCTGGGCTGTGGACAAGTTGGCGGCGAGTACCTTCACGCTTTCGCCGTCCAGGGTGCTGTGGCACACCGGCCAGGGGTTGAAGGCACGGATCAGGCGTTCCAGCTCGACGGCCGGGCGGCTCCAGTCGATGCGCGCTTCGTCCTTGTTCAGCTTGTGCGCGTAGGTGGCCAGGGCATCGTCCTGGACTTCACCTAGCAGCGAACCGTCGGCCAGGCCGGCGATGGCCTGGATCACCGCAGGCGGGCCCATTTCGGCGAGGCGGTCGTGCAGGCTGCCGCCGGTGTCGTCGGCACTGATGGGGGTGACCACCTTGAGCAGCATCGGGCCGGTGTCCAGGCCGGCTTCCATGCGCATCACGGTCACGCCGCTTTCGGCGTCGCCGGCTTCGACGGCGCGCTGGATCGGCGCCGCACCGCGCCAGCGTGGCAGCAAGGATGCGTGGCTGTTGATGCAGCCCAGACGCGGGATGTCGAGTACCGCTTGCGGCAGGATCAGGCCGTAGGCAACCACCACCATCAGGTCGGGCTTGAGCGCGGCCAGTTCGGCCTGGGCGTCGGCGTTGCGCAGGGTTGGTGGCTGGAACACCGGGATGTCATGGGCCACGGCCAACTGCTTGACCGGGCTCGGCATGAGCTTCTGACCACGGCCGGCAGGGCGGTCGGGCTGGGTGTAGACGGCCACGATCTCGTACGGGCTGTCGAGCAGGGCCTTGAGGTGTTCGGCGGCAAACTCTGGAGTGCCAGCAAAGACGATGCGCATGGTGTTCTCGCTGCAAAAAAGAAAAAGGCTTGCCGGAGCAAGCCTTCTGGAAGGTGGGGATCAGGCTTGCTGGCGGTGCTGCTTTTCCAGCTTTTTCTTGATCCGGTCACGTTTGAGCTGCGACAGGTAGTCGACGAACAGCTTGCCGTTGAGGTGATCGAACTCGTGCTGCACGCACACGGCCAGCAGGCCTTCGCATTCCAGTTCGTAGGGCTTGCCGTCGCGGTCCTGGGCCTTGACCCGCACACGCAGGGGGCGGTCGACGTTCTCGTAGAAGCCCGGCACCGACAGGCAGCCTTCCTGGTACTGGCCCATGTCGTGGGTCAGCTCCTCGACGCTGGGGTTGATGAAGACGCGCGGTTCGCTGCGGTCTTCGCTCAGGTCCATCACCACCACTTGCTGGTGCACGTTGACCTGGGTCGCGGCCAGGCCGATGCCAGGGGCTTCGTACATGGTTTCGAACATGTCGTCGATCAACTGGCGCAGGGCGTCGTCAAACACCGTTACCGGTTTGGCAATGGTACGCAGGCGCGGGTCTGGAAATTCGAGGATGTTCAAGATGGCCATAGGGTCAGGCAGTCACTGTGCGGTCGGTTGAAAACTGAGCACACATAATAAAGGGAATCGGGGCGTTCGGCACCTGGGAAAGCTCGACTAGGGTCTCTATGGGCTTGATAGCTGCCATTTCATGGACAGCTTTTCAAAGTATTACCCACAAAGTTATCCACAGGATGCGCCACGCCAGTGGCCCCGTTTTGGTCAAGGAAGATTCCCATGAGCACTGTCCATTCGTCGCCTTGTCCGCCAGCTGAACTGGAAGCGCGACTGCGTCTGCATCGTCTTCCGGATATTGGCTTGCGACGCTTTCACACCCTGATCGAAGCCTTTGGCAGTGCCTCGTCGGCGCTCAGCGCACCGGCCAGCGCGTGGCGTTCGCTGGGGCTGTCGGCAGCCAGTATAGATGCCCGGCGCAGTGCGCAAGTGCGTGACGGGGCTTTGGCTGCAATGGCCTGGCTAGAGCGTCCGGGCCAGCATTTACTGATGTGGGACCGGCCTGGCTACCCGGCGTTGCTGGGCGAAATCGACGACCCGCCGCCACTGTTGTTCGTCGCGGGCGACCCCGCCTTGTTGGAGCGTCCGCAACTGGCGATCGTGGGCAGCAGGCGTGCTTCAGCACCGGCGCTGGATACCGCAGGGGCCTTTTCCCGTTGTCTGTCCCAGGCCGGATTCGTCATCACCAGCGGCCTTGCCGTGGGCGTCGACGGTGCCGCTCATCGGGGCGCGCTGACGGTCGGCGGGCAGACTGTCGCGGTGCTCGGCACGGGTTTGCAAAAATTTTATCCACAGCGCCATCGCGAGTTGGCCAGGACGATTCTCGACAGGGGCAGCGCCCTGGTTTCCGAGTACCCACTGGATGCCGGGCCGCTGGCCGGCAACTTCCCCCGGCGCAACCGCATCATCAGCGGCCTGTCGCTGGGCGTGCTGGTGGTCGAGGCCAGTCTTGCCAGCGGTTCGCTGATCACTGCGCGGCTGGCGGCCGAGCAAGGGCGGGAGGTGTATGCGATCCCCGGGTCCATCCACCACCCCGGCGCCAAGGGCTGCCACCAGCTGATCCGCGACGGCGCGCTACTGGTGGAAAGCGTGGAACAGATCCTCGACAGCTTGCGCGGCTGGCAGAACCTGCCGCCGGCGCCTGTGGGTAATCCCCGGCATCCGCTGCTGGCCCTGCTGCATGCCGCGCCGCATACCAGCGAGGGCCTGGCCCACAGCAGTGGCAAGCCGTTGGCCGAGGTGCTGGCCAGCCTCACCGAGCTGGAGCTCGAAGGCCGGGTGAGCAATGAAGCCGGGCGTTGGTTTGCCCGTTCCGGCTAAGTACACTGCGCACACGGCGTTTATGCGGAGAGACGGAAAATGGTGAGCAGTTGGCGTGTGCAACAAGCCGCGCGTGAGGTGAAGGCGGGTGCGGTGATCGCCTATCCGACGGAAGCGGTCTGGGGCCTGGGCTGCGACCCGTGGAACGAGGACGCGGTGTACCGCCTGCTGGCGCTCAAGTCGCGGCCTGTGGATAAAGGCCTGATCCTGATCGCCGACAACATTCGCCAGTTCGACTTTTTGTTCGAGGATTTCCCCCAGGACTGGATCGACCGCATGGCGGCCACTTGGCCTGGGCCGAATACCTGGCTGGTGCCGCACCAGGACCTGCTGCCCGAGTGGGTCACCGGCCATCACGACACCGTGGCGCTGCGGGTCAGCGACCATCCGCAGGTGCGCGAGCTGTGCGCGCTGGTGGGGCCGCTGATTTCCACCTCCTGCAACCCGGCCGGGCGCCCGGCGGCCAAGAGCCGCTTGCGGGTGGAGCAGTATTTCCATGGGCAGGTGGACCTGGTGCTCGGTGGGGCGCTGGGTGGGCGCAAGAACCCTAGCGTGATTCGCAATCTGGTGACGGGCGAGGTTGTGCGTCCGGGTTGATACCGCTGGCGAGGGCTTCGCCCTCGTTTCGCGACACAAGGCCGCTCCTACAGGCAATCGCGATCCCTTGTAGGAGCGGCCTTGTGTCGCGAAAGGGCTGCGCAGCAGCCCCAGAGCCTCAAGGCAGAAGCACAGTCGAGCCAACGGTCCGCCGCGCCGACAACTCTGCCTGCGCCTTGGCCGCCTCGCTCAACGGATACCGCTGCTGGATATCCACAACCAGCTTGCCACTGGCGATCGTCGCGAACAGGTCATCGGCCATGGCCTGGGTGTTCTCGGCATTGTTGGCATAGCTGCCCAGTGTTGGCCGGGTGACATACAACGACCCCTTCTGTGCCAGGACACCCAGGTTCACCCCGGTTACCGCGCCGGAGGCATTGCCGAAGCTCACCAGCAACCCGCGCGGCCTCAGGCAATCCAGCGAAGTCAGCCAGGTATCGGCCCCCACGCCGTCATACACCACCGCGCACTTTTGCCCGTCGGTCAGTTCCAGCACGCGCTGGGCGACATCTTCATGGCTGTAGTCGATGGTCGCCCAAGCCCCGAGTGCCTTGGCCCGCTCGGCCTTCTCGGGAGAACTCACGGTACCGATCAACTTGGCCCCCAGCGCCCTGGCCCACTGGCAAGCCAGCGACCCCACGCCACCGGCGGCGGCATGGAACAGCACGAAATCACCCGGTTGCACGGCGTAGGTCTGCTTGAGCAAATACTGCGTGGTCAGCCCCTTGAGCATCACCGCCGCCGCCTGTTCGCAGCTGATCGCCTCGGGCAGCTTCACCAGGTTGGCCTCCGGCAGCGTATGCACCTCGCTGTAGGCGCCCAGCGGCCCACCGGCATAGGCCACGCGGTCGCCGACCTTGATGCGCGTGACGCCTTCACCTACCGCCTCGACCACCCCAGCCGCCTCGGTGCCCAGCCCGGAAGGCAGAGACGGCGGCGCATACAGCCCGCTGCGAAAATAGGTATCGATGAAATTCAGCCCGATCGCCTGGTTACGCACCCGCACCTGCTGCGGGCCGGGCGGTGCCGGCTCGAACTCCACCAGTTGCAACACTTCCGGGCCGCCATGCTGGCTGAACTGGATACGCTTGGCCATCACACACTCCTGTCGTCGCGGGTCGCAAAGGGTCTTCTATCGGACGCCTTTGCTTGATCGCCGTCAACTGCGACGCGGGCTCGCCCGGTGGTATGCTACGCGGCGAATTTCCCCGCTCCTTCCAGGTGACCCGATGACCAGCCGCACCGAGGCCGTAAAAGCCTACCTGCTCGACCTGCAAGACCGCATCTGCACTGCCCTCGAAAACGAAGACGGCGGCGCCCGCTTCGTCGAGGATGCCTGGGTGCGCGATGCCGGTGGCGGTGGTCGCACGCGGGTGATCGGCGAGGGCAAGGTGATCGAGAAAGGCGGGGTCAACTTCTCCCACGTGTTCGGCGCCGGCCTGCCGCCGTCGGCCAGTGCCCACCGCCCGGAACTGGCGGGCCGTGGCTTCGAGGCCCTGGGCGTGTCGTTGGTGATCCACCCGCACAACCCGCATGTACCGACTTCCCACGCCAACGTGCGCTTTTTCATCGCCGAGAAGGAAGGTGAAGAGGCGGTATGGTGGTTCGGCGGCGGCTTCGACCTGACCCCGTACTACGGTAACGAGGAAGACTGCGTGCACTGGCACCGCGTGGCCGAGCAGGCCTGCGCGCCGTTCGGCGCCGATGTGTACCCGCGCTACAAGGCCTGGTGCGACCGCTACTTCCACCTCAAACACCGTGGCGAGCCGCGGGGTATCGGCGGGCTGTTCTTCGACGACCTGAACGAATGGGGCTTCGACACCTGCTTCGCCTTCATCCGTGCCATCGGCGATGCCTATGTCGACGCCTACCTGCCGATCATCCAGCGCCGCAAGGGCACCCCGTACACCCCGGCGCAGCGTGAGTTCCAGGAATACCGCCGTGGCCGCTACGTGGAGTTCAACCTGGTCTACGACCGTGGCACCCTGTTCGGCCTGCAGTCCGGTGGCCGCACCGAGTCGATCCTGATGTCGCTGCCGCCGCAAGTGCGCTGGGGCTACGACTGGAAAGCCGAGCCTGGCAGCGAGGAAGCGCGCCTGACCGACTACTTTCTGCAGGACCGCGACTGGCTCGCCCAGTAAGCCTGTGGATAATCGAGGAGCTCCCATGGACCAGTACGTCGTATTCGGCAACCCCATCGGCCACAGCAAGTCGCCGTTGATCCACCGTCTGTTCGCCGACCAGACCGGCGAGGACCTGGAGTACGCCACCCTGCTGGCGCCGCTGGACGAGTTCAGCGACTGCGCCACAGGCTTCTTCAAGCAAGGTAGCGGTGCCAATGTCACGGTGCCGTTCAAGGAAGAGGCCTATCGCCTGTGCGACAGCCTCACGCCGCGCGCTCAGCGTGCCGGCGCGGTGAACACCCTGACCAAGCTGGCCGACGGCACCCTGCAAGGCGACAACACCGACGGTGCGGGGTTGGTGCGTGACCTGACGGTGAATGCCGGGGTGACTTTAGCCGGCAAGCGCATCCTCATCCTCGGTGCTGGTGGCGCGGTTCGCGGCGTGCTCGAGCCGATCCTGGCGCACAACCCGCAATCCCTGGTGATTGCTAACCGTACCGTGGAAAAGGCCGAGCAGCTGGCGCGGGAGTTCGATGAGCTGGGGCCGGTGGTGGCCAGTGGGTTCAGCTGGTTGCAGGAGCCGGTGGACGTGATCATCAACGCTACCTCGGCGAGCCTGGCTGGCGAGTTGCCGCCGATTGCCGACAGCCTGGTCGAGGCGGGGCGCACCGTTTGCTACGACATGATGTATGGCAAGGAGCCGACGCCGTTCTGCCAGTGGGCCAGCAAGCTGGGTGCGGTAAAGGTGCTGGACGGGCTGGGGATGCTCGCCGAGCAGGCGGCCGAGGCGTTCTTTATCTGGCGGGGGGTGCGTCCGGACACAGCGCCTGTGCTGGATGAGCTGCGCAGACAACTCGCTCGGGCTTGAGATTGCTGGGGCCGCTTTGCGGCCCTTTCGCGACGCAAGGCCGCTCCTACAGGGGACCGCGTTCTCTTCGTGGGAGCGGCCTTGCGTCGCGAAAGGGCTGCAAAGCAGCCCCAGGATCTGAAAGGTCAATCATTGAACCGGATCGGACACAGCTCCACCCCTTCCAGCTTCTGTAAGTCCTCGATCACCTGCGGCCGTGCCCGGTGCAGCGTAAGGCTGCCGCCAAGGCGTATCATCCGTCGCGCTTCGCGGTGCAACATATCCACACCCGAGTAATCGATGAAGTTCACTTGCCGCGCGTCGATCACTACATGTGGCCCCTTGCAGCGTTGCAGGCGTACCTGCAGGTAATGCGCCGCGCCGAAAAAGATCGACCCGCCCACTCGCAACACGTCTGCGTCCCCTTCCCGGCTCTGCTGCACCCGTGGCCGTGAAGTGCGCTTGAGGTAGAAGAACAGCGAAGCCAGCACCCCGGCATAGATCGCCGTCTGCAGCGCCAGCAGCAGCGTCGCCGCCGCTGTCAGGGCCATTACCAGGAACTCCGAGCGACTGACCCGGAACAACGCGCGAATGCCGCGATGGTCCACCAGCCCCCAGCAGATCAGCAGGATGCTGCCCGCCATCGCCGGGATCGGCAGGTGGGCGATCAGCCCGGCACCGCTCATCGCGAACAACGCCACCCACAAGGCGGAGAACACGCCGGCCAGTGGCGAGCGGGCCCCGGCGTCATAGCTCAGCCCCGAGCGGGTGAACGAGCCGGACGACAGGTAGCCGGAGAAGCACGCGCCGACAATGTTCGACAGGCCCTGGGCGCGGATTTCCTGGTCGGCGTCGATCAGTTGCTCGGAGCGCGCGGACAGGGAACGGGCGATGGACAGGCTGGTGACCAACCCGAGCATGCCGACAGCCACGGCACTGGGCAGCAGGCGCAGTATCAATTCCACATCGAGTAACGGCAGTGGGCTGAGCGGTGGCAACTGGCCGACGAAAGCGGGTACGCGCGGTACATGGCCGAACACGCCGGGCAACAGCCAGGCTGCCAGGCTCACCAGCAGCAGACTTATCAACAGGCCCGGCCAGCGTCGGCGCCACAGCTTCAACACCACGCCGATCGCCAGGGTGCTCAGTCCAAGAACCAGCGATGGCATATCCACCTCGCCAACATGGCCAGCTAATTCCTGCACGGTTTTCAGCGCCGTGGCCTGGCTTGGCAGGTCCAGGCCCAACAGGTTGGGCAGTTGCCCCAGCGCGATGACGACGGCGGCACCGAGGGTGAAGCCCAGCACCACCGAGTGGGAAACGAAATTGACCAGCGCGCCGAAGCGCAGCAGCCCCAGCAAGAGTTGGAAGATACCGCCGAGAAAGGTCAGCAGCAGCACCAGGGTCAGGTAGTCGGCGCTACCGGCCACGGCCAGTGGGCTGATGCTGGCGTAGACGACAATGGAGATGGCGGCGGTGGGGCCACAGATCAGGTGCCAGGACGAGCCCCACAGGCAGGCCACCAGCACCGGCACGATGGCGGCGTACAGGCCGTACTCGGCGGGCAGGCCGGCGATCAGGGCATAGGCGATCGATTGCGGCAGGGCGAGGATGGCGCCGCTCAAGCCCACCAGCAGGTCCTGACGCAGGCTGCGGGCCGATTGGCGGGGCAGCCAGGTGAGGAAGGGTAGCAGGTGGTGGAGACGAGGCATGCGTCATTCCTGTTGAGTAGCGCTGGCGAGGGCCTTGCCCTCGTTTCGCGACATACAGAAAACCGCGAACTCCTGTAGGAGCGGCCTTGTGTCGCGAAAGGGCCGCAAAGCGGCCCCGGCAGCCTAACAGACAAAAATCAGAGTTTGGCTTTGACCGTTTCTGCTGCATCCCCGCCAGCTTTGGTGGTCACGCCTGCGAGCCAACCATCCAGCACCTGTGGATGGGCCTTCACCCAACCCTTGGCCGCCTCATCGAAGCTCACCTTCTTATCCACGACCTCGGCCATGATGCTGTTCTCCATCTCCAGCGAAAACTGCAAATTGCCCAGCAGCTTTGCCGCATTCGGGCACGCTTGTGGATAACCTTTGCGGGTCAGTGTATACACCTCGCCCGTGCTGCCGAACCACTGTTCCCCACCCGTGAGGTAATGCATGTTCAGCTTCACGTTCATCGGGTGCGGGGTCCAGCCGAGGAAGGTGATGAACTGCTGCTTCTTCACCGCCCGGTCCACCTGCGCCAGCATCGCCTGCTCGCTGGATTCCACCAGCTTCCATTGGCCCAGGTCGAACTCGCCTTTTTCGATGATCTCTTTCAGCGACAGGTTGGCCGGTGCGCCGGAGCCTATGCCGTAGAGCTTCTTGTCGAACTTGTCGGCGTACTTGTGCAGGTCGGCGAAGTCCTTCACGCCCGCGTTCCATACATAGTCGGGCACCGCCAGGGTGAACTCGGTGCCTTCCAGGTTCTTCGCCAACTGCTGCACATCGCCATTGGCGATGAACTTGTCATGGAAGCCCTGGTGCGCCGGCATCCAGTTGCCGAGGAAGGCATCCACCCGGCCGTCCTTCAGGCCACCGTAGATGATCGGCACGGCCAGGCTGTCGATCTTCACCTGGTAACCCAGGCTTTCCAGGAGCAGGCGGGCGATGGCGTTGGTGCTGGCGATATCGCTCCAGCCGGGGTCGGCCAGTTTCACGGTGCTGCATTGCGCGTCGCTGTCGGCGGCGTGGGCCGTGCCCAGGCTCAGGGCCAGGGCGAGCACGGCGGTGGAGAACTTCTGCATGGCGGCCTCTCTTCTCAATCCAGGGGTGCGGGCTGTGGATAACGTGCCTTGCGCTCGAGGTCGTCGAGATCGATGTGGTTGCGCATGTACTGTTGGCTGGCGTCCACCAGCGGTTGGTGGTCCCAGCTTTTCAGCGTGCCGATGGCCAGCGCCTCGGCCACCAGGCGGCGGCGGCGCTGGCTGGCCAGCACCTGCTGGCGCAGGCTGGGGATGTCCCAGCGCTGGCGGGCTTCATCGACAAATGCCTGCAGCAGCGCCTGATGATCCGGGCTGCCGGTGAGGTTCTCCCGCTCGTGCGGGTCGCGGCTCAGGTCGTAGAGTAAACAGGGGTCGTCCTCGCTGTACATGAACTTGTACGCGCCTCGGCGGATCATCATCAGCGGGCCGACGGTGCCTTCGGCCATGTATTCGCCGATCACCTCGTCATGGCCGCCTTGCCCTTGCAGGTGGCCGAGCAGCGAGCGACCGTCCAGGTGCAGTTGGTTGTCCACAGCACCTCCGGCGAGTTCGACCAGGGTTGGCAGCAGGTCGCAGGTGGACACGCTGGCGCTGACCCGGGCCGGCGCGAAGCGCTTGGGCGCGTGGACCAGCAGCGGCACCCGCGCCGACATCTCGAACCAGTGCATTTTGTACCAGAGCCCGCGCTCGCCAAGCATGTCGCCATGGTCGCCGGAGAAGACGATCAGGGTGTCGTCGGCCAGGCCACAGTCCTCAAGGGTCTGCAGCAGCTTGCCGATGTTGTCGTCGATGTAGCTGCAGGCGCCGAAGTAGGCGCGGCGGGCGTCGCGGATCTTGCCCACGGGCAGGGGCTTGTTCCACAGGTCGTAGACCTTCAGCAGGCGTTGCGAGTGCGGGTCCTGCTGGTCCTGGGCAATTTCCTCGCGCGGCAGCGGGATATCCACAGCCTCGTACCTATCCCAGTAGTGTTTGGGGATGGTGTAGGGGTCGTGGGGATGGGTCATGGACACGGTCAGGCAGAACGGCCGGCCATCGTCCTCGCGCACGTGGTCGTAAAGGTATTGGCGGGCCTTGAACACCACCTCCTCGTCGAAATCCAGCTGGTTGGTGCGCACGCAGGGGCCGGCCTGCAACACCGAGGACATGTTGTGGTACCAGCTCGGGCGCTCGCCCGGCGCATCCCAATTTACCGCCCAGCCGTAGTCGGCCGGGTAGATGTCGCTGGTCAGGCGCTGCTCGTAGCCGTGCAGCTGGTCTGGGCCGCAGAAGTGCATCTTGCCCGACAGCGCGGTGCGGTAGCCCAGGCGACGCAGGTAATGGGCGTAGGTTGGAATGTCGGCGGGAAAGTCGGCGGCGTTGTCGTAGGCGCCGATGCGGCTGGGCAACTGGCCGCTGACCAGGGTGAAGCGCGAGGGCGCGCACAGCGGGCTGTTGCAGTAGGCGGAGTCGAACACCACGGCCTGCTCGGCGAGGCGCGCCAGGTTGGGCATCTTGATCGGCGACGGGGTGTAGATCGGCAGCAACGGCGCGGCCATCTGGTCGGCCATGATGAACAGGATGTTGGGTTGCTTCATGGTGCCTTCCATCGTCGAGGGTTATGGGGAGCGCTTGCAATCCAGCATGGTGCTGTGGATAACGTGGGTAAAGCCCATGCCGGGCAATGACTGGGATTAGCCAAGCTTATGTTTGAGCACCTTGCCGATCTGTCCCTCGATGCCTTGCGCGTGTTCGAGTCCGCCGCGCGCTTGCGTAGCTTCACGGCTGCGGCCCTTGAGCTGGGCACAACCCAGCCGGCTGTGAGCCAGCAGGTCAAGCGCCTGGAGGCGCAACTGGGGACGCGTTTGTTCGACCGCATCTACCGGGGTATCGAGCTGACCGAAGCGGGCCAGCTGCTGTTCGAGCAGGTACATCAAGGGCTTCAGGCCATGGACGATGGTGTTGCCTTGGCCAGCGGGCGTGGTCAGCGCGAGGTGTTGCAGGTGGCTACTGACTTCGCGTTTGCCGCGTTCTGGCTGATGCCGCGTCTGCAGCGTTTCCACGAGGCTTATCCACAGGTGGATGTAAGCCTGGTGACCGGCGAGCGCAGCCAGGGGATGCTGCGCCCGGACATCGATGTGGCGGTGCTGTTTGGCGATGGACGCTTTCATCAGGGGGAGAGTCGCTGGTTGTTCGACGAGGAGGTTTTCCCGGTTTGCAGCCCACGGTTGACTCATGGCAAACCCTTGTCAGCCGTGGCTTTGCAACGATTGCCGTTGCTGCATCTGAAGGGTGAGCAGGCCAGTCGCTGGTTCGATTGGGCGGGGGTGTTTCGTGGTCTTGGTGTGGACAGCCCTCCTCCGTCCGGGCAACTGCGGTTCGATAACTACACGCTGCTGATTCAGGCTGCGATTGCCGGGCAAGGAGTGGCGATTGGCTGGGCGCACTTGGTTGATGGGCTAGTCGAGCAGGGGTTGTTGTGCCGGCCCATGGAGGGCAGCTTACGGTCGGCGCGCGGGTATTACGTGGTGCTGCCGCCGCGCAAACGGCGCGGGGCGCTGATCCAGCGCTTCGTCGACTGGCTGGAGCAGGAGCGTGGCCGATGAGCGGCGCTGTCTGTAGGAGCGGCCTTGTGTCGCGAAAGGGCTGCGCAGCAGCCCCAGATTTCAGCATTCCTGCAACATTGCCGGGGCTGCTTCGCGGCCCTTTCGCGACACAAGGCCGCTCCTACAGGGATGGCGTAGACTTCAAGATGTTCGCATGACTGCAATCAGGAGCCACCGTGCAAAGGATCAAGGGCTATCACGCCCACGTGTACTACGACGCATCGACCATGCAGCAGGCCCGCGAGCTGTGCGAGGAAGCGGCGCGGCTGTTCCCCGTGACCATGGGGCGCATGCACCAGAAACCCGTCGGGCCACACCCGGACTGGAGCTGCCAGCTGGCCTTCGGGCCGGAGGTGGTGGGGGTGGTGTTGCCGTGGTTGGCGTTGTATCGCAAGGGGCTAGTGGTGTTCCTGCACCCGGAAACCGGCGATGAGCTGGCGGATCACCGCGATCATGCGATCTGGATGGGGGCGATCAGGCCGTTGGACCTGTCGATATTCGAAGGTTAGGTTGCGCCGGCTGGCGTTGTTCGCCGGCAAGGCCGGCTCCTACAAGGGATCGTCGTAACCTGTAGGAGCCGGCTTTGCCGGCGAACAAGGCGACGCGGATCAGGCCCGAGCGGCGCGTACGCCTTCGGCCAGCGTCGAGCACAGGCTCAGCACATCCTGCACCGCCTGGTCGGCATCCTTGGCCTGGGCGATCTTGTCGACCAGCGCCGAACCGACCACCACGCCATCGGCCAGACGGGCAATGGCGGCGGCCTGCTCAGGCGTGCGGATACCAAAGCCAACGCTGATCGGCAGGTCGGTATGCCGGCGCAGGCGGGCAATGGCCTGGGTCACATGCTCGGTGGTCGCCGAACCCGCACCGGTCACGCCGGCCACCGACACGTAGTAGACGAACCCGGAGCTGCGCTCAAGGACGCGTGGCAGGCGCGCATCGTCGGTGGTCGGGGTGGTCAGGCGGATGAAGTCGATGCCGGCGGCCTGGGCCGGGGTGGCCAGCTCGGCGTCGTGCTCCGGTGGCAGGTCGACGATGATCAGGCCATCGACGCCGGCCTCTTGTGCCTCGGCGACGAACCGCTCCACGCCGAAACGGTGGATCGGGTTGTAGTAACCCATCAGCACGATCGGCGTGGCCTGGTTATCCACACGGAATTCGCGAACCATCCGCAGGGTCTTGGCCAGGGTCTGGCCGGCTTCCAGGGCACGCAGGGTGGCGAGCTGGATTGCCACGCCGTCGGCCATCGGATCGGTGAACGGCATGCCCAGCTCGATCACGTCGGCGCCAGCGGCCGGCAGGCCCTTGAGGATCTGCAGCGAGGCGTCGTAGCCCGGGTCGCCGGCGGTGACGAAGGTGACCAGGGCCGAGCGGCCTTCGGCCTTGAGTTCGGCGAAGCGTTGTTCGAGACGGCTCATGCCTGTTTCTCCTGGGCGGCCATGTGGTTCATCACGGTTTGCATGTCCTTGTCGCCGCGACCGGACAGGCAGATCACCATCAGGTGGTCCTTGGGCAGCTTCGGCGCGCGCTTGATCGCCTCGGCCAGGGCGTGGGAGCTCTCCAGCGCCGGGATGATGCCTTCCAGGCGGCAGGTGGCGTGGAAGGCATCCAGCGCCTCGTCGTCGGTGATGCTGACGTACTCCACGCGCTTCACTTCGTGCAGGTAGGCGTGCTCCGGGCCGATGCCGGGGTAGTCCAGGCCTGCGGAAATCGAGTGGGCGTCGGTGATCTGGCCGTCGTCGTCCTGCAGCAGGTAGGTGCGGTTGCCGTGCAGCACGCCGGGCACGCCGCCGTTCAGGCTGGCCGCGTGCTTGTCGGTGTGCACGCCGTGGCCACCGGCTTCGACGCCGATGATCTGCACGCTGGCATCATCGAGGAAGTCGTGGAACAGGCCCATGGCGTTGGAGCCGCCGCCGACGCAGGCGATCAGGCTGTCGGGCAGGCGCCCTTCCTTCTCCTGCAACTGGGCGCGGGTTTCCTTGCCGATGATCGACTGGAAGTCGCGGACCATCGCCGGGTACGGGTGTGGACCGGCCACGGTGCCGATCAGGTAGAAGGTGTCGTCGACGTTGGTGACCCAGTCGCGCAGGGCCTCGTTCATGGCGTCCTTGAGAGTGCCTGTGCCGGCAGTGACCGGGACGATCTCGGCACCCAGCAGCTTCATGCGGAACACGTTGGCCTGCTGGCGCTCGATGTCGGTGGCGCCCATGTAGATCACGCAGGGCAGGCCGAAGCGCGCGGCCACGGTGGCGGTGGCCACGCCGTGCATGCCGGCGCCGGTCTCGGCGATCAGGCGCTTCTTGCCCATGCGCTTGGCCAGCAGCACCTGGCCGATGCAGTTGTTCACCTTGTGCGCGCCGGTGTGGTTGAGCTCTTCACGCTTGAAGAAGATCTTCGCGCCGCCGCAGTGCTCGGTCAGGCGCTCGGCGAAGTACAGCGGGTTGGGGCGGCCGATGTAGTCGCGCTGGAAGTAGGCCAGGTCCTCGAGGAACTTGGGGTCGGCCTTGGCGGCTTCGTATTCGCGGGCCAGGTCGAGCACCAGCGGCATCAGGGTTTCGGCCACGTAGCGGCCGCCGAACGAGCCGAACAGGCCGTTGGCATCAGGGCCGGCGCGGTATTGGGTCTGGGTCATGGGGCGCTCCGTAGACATAGTCGATAAAGGGGCTGAGGCTGATCAATGAGGTCTACTCTAACCAGCGCACGCCCGGCTGAAAACCGATAAGATTGCGCAAACCTGTCAGGAAAACTCACAAGTCAAATGGCTCAGGATCTCCCGCCCCTCAACGCCCTGCGCGCCTTCGAGGCCACGGCTCGACTCAACAGTGTCAGCCAGGCCGCCGAAGCGCTTCACGTGACCCATGGTGCGGTCAGTCGGCAGCTCAAGGTGCTCGAGGAGCATTTGGGGGTGGTGCTTTTCGTCAAGGAAGGACGCGGCATCAAACTCACAGCTGCCGGCGTGCGCCTGCGCGATGCCAGCTTCGAGGCGTTCGACCGCTTGCGCGGCGCCTGCGCCGAGTTGGCCCGCGATGCCGACGAAGCACCGTTCGTGCTGGGCTGCTCCGGCAGCCTGCTGGCGCGTTGGTTCATCCCCCGGCTTGGGCGGCTGAAGGCCGACTTGCCGGAACTGCGCCTGCACCTGTCCGCCGGTGAAGGCGACCTCGACCCACGGCGCCCAGGGCTGGATGCGCTGCTGGTGTACGCCGAGCCGCCCTGGCCTGCGGACATGCAGGTGCATGTGCTTGCCGAAGAACGCATTGGCCCGGTACTGAGCCCCCTGTGGGAAAGCTTCGATCGTTTGAAGGCCGCGCCAGCCGTGGCTTTGCAACGATTCGCGGTATTGCACACCACGTCCCGTCCACAAGCCTGGCCAACCTGGGCGCGCCAGCATGGCCTGGCCGCCGAGGGCCTGCAGTACGGCCAGGCCTTCGAGCACTTGTACTACCTGCTGGAGGCCGCAGTGGCGGGGTTGGGGGTGGCCATCGCGCCGCAACCGCTGGTGGCGGATGACCTCAAGGCCGGGCGGCTGGTCGCGCCCTGGGGCTTTTCCCCGACCCAGGCGGCCCTGGCGCTCTGGGTACCCCGGCGCGCTGCGGACGGGCGCGCCGAGCAACTGGCGCATTGGCTGCGCCAGGAACTACAGCGCCAGGCCGGTTAGTTGCGCCGGCACATCAGGTAGGCGGCCAGCAGGCCAAGGGCGCCCACCGCCACGCCGGCGGTGGTCCAGGGGTGTTCCTGGGCATAGTCGCGGGTGGCGATGCCGGTCTGGCGGGTGCGGGTCTTGACCTCGTCATAGGCATCGCTGAGCAGGCTGCGCGAGTGCTTGAGGGCGTTCTCGGCATTGCCGCGCAGCGCCTTCATGGTCTTGTGGGACTCTTCCGAGGCATCGTGCTTGAGGTGCTCCAGGGCCTTGAGCAGGCTCTCGATCTCGGCTTCCATGCTTTCCAGCGACGCTTTGCGCAGCGAGTTGTGGGCCATGGTGACTCTCCTTCGCGGTAGTGGGCTGTACTGGTTGCGACTGCGCGGCGGGGCGAAAGTGCGATCGAACTTTCCCCTGCGACGATGGCTCGCAGGTAAACCAGGCCTGTGCTGCTAGGCTCAACTGACACCCACTCAAGGAGAGCGCTCATGTCGGATCACCATACCTACAAGAAGATCGAACTGGTCGGCTCCTCGCCCACCAGCATCGAGGACGCGATCAACAATGCCCTGGCCGAGGCGGGCAAGAGCATCAAGCACCTGGAATGGTTCGAGGTGGTCGATACCCGCGGGCATATCCGCGACAACAAGGCCGCGCATTTCCAGGTGACGCTGAAGGTCGGCTTCCGTATCGCCAACAGCTGAAACAAGGCTAGGCTTGCCCGGCATGATCGGGTAATAAGATCCCAGGGCGCGTGCTTCGCGCCCTTTTCGTCTTTGATCAGTACAAGGAAAGCGATCGATGAACAAACTGATTCTGGCCGTGGGCCTGATGGTATTGGCCGGTGGTGCAATGGCGGCAGGCAAGCCCTGCGAGGAGCTCAAGGCGGAGATCGCCGCCAAGCTCGATGCCAAGGGCGTGCAGGGTTATTCGCTGGAGATCGTCAAGAAGGGCGAGCCGGCCGGCAAGGTGATCGGCAGTTGCGAGGGCGGCACCAAGGAAATCGTCTACCGCCGCGGTTGACTGCCGGCGTCTTCGCCGGCTCCTACAGGTTAGGTATAGGAGCCGGCCTTGCCGGCGAAGGGCCTCACGCGGCCTGCAATGCCTGCGCCATCAGCTCATAGGACTTGATCCGGTCCGCATGCTCGTACAAGTCGCTGGTGAAGATCAGCTCGTCCGCGCCGGTCTGTTCCAGCAGCACCTCCACCTTGGCCCGTACTTTCTGCGGGCTGCCGATCATCGCCAGGCCCAGGAAGCTGCTTACCGCCTCGCGCTCATGGGGCAGCCACAGCCCGTTCATGCTTTCAACCGGCGGGCGCTGCATCAAGCTCTGACCGCGAATCAGCGCGAGAATGCGCTGGTACACCGAGGTGGCCAGGTACTCCGCCTTCTCGTCAGTTTCGGCCACCACCATCGGGATACCCAGCATCACGTAGGGTTTGTCCAGCGTCGTCGATGGCTTGAAGTGGTCGCGGTAGATGCGGATCGCCTCGTGCATGTAGCGCGGCGCGAAGTGCGAGGCGAAGGCATAGGGCATGCCGCGCATGCCGGCCAGCTGGGCGCTGAACAGGCTGGAGCCGAGCAGCCACAGGGGTACCTCGGTGTCATGGCCGGGCACGGCGATGACCTTCTGATCGTCGGTGCGCGGGCCCAGGTAGCGCGCCAGCTCCTCGACGTCGTCGGGGAAATCGTCGGCGCTGCCGGAACGCTCGCGGCGCAGGGCGCGGGCGGTCATCTGGTCGGAACCCGGGGCGCGGCCCAGGCCCAGGTCGATGCGACCGGGGTACAGGCTGGCCAGGGTGCCGAACTGCTCGGCCACCACCAACGGCGCGTGGTTGGGCAGCATCACCCCGCCGGAGCCCAGGCGAATGGTCGAGGTGCCGCCCGCCAGATAGCCGATCAGCACGGCGGTGGCCGAGCTGGCGATGCCGTCCATGTTGTGGTGCTCGGCCACCCAGAAGCGGTTGTAGCCGAAGCGCTCGACGTGTTGCGCCAGGTCCAGCGAGTTGCGCAGCGCTTGCGCCGGGCCGCCGTCGGCGCGCACGGGCACCAAATCGAGGGTGGAAATCTTCAGGTCTCGCAGGTGGGTCATCGGAGCCTCCGCTACAGGTGGTTGGCCAAGGGCCTTCTGGACTCTGTATGGGCACATTCGGCGGATTCAATGCCTGGTCATGGATTGATCTGAACTTGGCGTGGGCCCTGTCCTCAGAAACTTACATACCAAAACCCTGTGACCAGGAGGCAGCATGAAAAAGTCGGCATCGGCGGTCTGGCAAGGTGGCCTGAAGGATGGCAAGGGCCAGATATCCACTGAAAGCGGCGCGCTCAAGCAGGCGCCCTATGGCTTCAACACCCGCTTCGAGGGCAGCCCCGGGACCAATCCGGAGGAGCTGATCGGCGCCGCCCACGCCGGGTGCTTCTCCATGGCGCTGGCGATGATGCTCGGTGAGGCGGGCTTCACCGCGGAGCGTATCGATACCCACGCCGAGGTAAGCCTGGACAAGCAGGCCGATGGCTTTGCCATCACGGCGGTGCACCTGACCCTCAAGGCCAGCGTGCCGGGCGCCAGCGAGGCGCAGTTCCAGGAAATCGCCCACAAGGCCAAGGCCGGTTGCCCGGTGTCCAAGGTGCTCAACGCGACCATCAGCCTGGAGGCGACGCTACTGCCGTAGGCGGCGCAACGGCGGCCGATTGCTGTAGTCTAATCTGCGTCGGCAGCCCGCCTGCCTTACCAGGAGCCGTTCCCCATGATTCGCGTAACCCTCGTCGTGCTGGCCTCCCTGCTGGCAACGGCGGCACTGGCCGCGCCCAAGCCGTGCGAAGAATTGAAGGCCGAGATCGAGGCGAAGATCCAGGCGCGCGGGGTCAGCTCCTACACGCTGGAAATCGTGCCCAACGCCGAGGTCAGCGACCCCAACATGATCGTGGGCAGTTGCGAGGGCGGGACGAAGAAAATCATCTACCAAAAGAACGATCGATAGCCCCGGCACGCTTCTACCTGTAGGCGCCAGCCTGGCTGGCGAACCAGGCGCCGCAGTATCTGGCGCAGGCTACGGCGGCTTTCAAGGAATGCAGAACACGTTGCTAGGCTCGTTCACCACCACCTTGCGCTTGCCGTCGTACAGCAGCACTTGCGGCTGCATCGCTGGCGCCCGGGCCTCCAGGCGGTAACGCTCGCCAGCCTTGAAATCATTGAAGCGCACGGTGAGGTAGCAGGTGCGTTCGGTCGGGTCGGTGCTGAAACCGCCGGCATAGATCTCGTAGTCGAAACGCACCACCAGCTCATGCTTGCCCGGCGTCACCTGGAAATAGCGACCATCGTCCAGGCGCTGGCCGTCGAGGCGGTCGGCCATCAGGGTGCGGCCGGGGGTGATGGTGTACATATCGATCCAGGCCTTGCCGGGGTCGGCGGGAGGCAAGGGGCTGGCGCAAGCCCCCAGGGCACTGAGGGCCATCAGCATCATGGGCTGGCGCATGGCGAAACTCCCGCTCGCGGTTCACAGGCTACAAGCATAGCGCCGTTCGCGGCGTTCAGGTGCGTTGGCAGCCTGCCGGTTCGCCCTGGCCGACCAGCTTCTGCTGCTGGTCGTACAGCTTGATCCATGGGCGAAAACCGATGCTGCCGGCCTGCATCTGATAACGCTGTCCGGCGCTGAAGCCCTTGTAGCTGAGGTTGAGCTGGCAGTCGCGCCACAAGGGCTGCGCGACCGGGCCGATATTGCTCGGGGCCACGGGGAACTGGTAGCGCACGGTCAGTTCGTGATTGCCGGGCTGCACTTCGAAATAGCGGGTATCGGCCCAGGCGCGTTCGTCGACCTGGACGGCGTGCAGCGAATCGTTGTCGCCGGGGGCGAGGTCGACCCAGGCCTGGTTCGGATCGGGGTCGGGCAAGGTGGCACAACCGGACAGCAGCATGAGTGTGCCGACGGCAAACAGAGTACGCATGGCAAAGCTCCCCCTGGGCAAGATAGTCTTGGTCGCATTCGGCCGACGAGCGAGATAGACAGCCTCGATGTTTGGACTTTTTCTTTTCATGCGCTGCAGCCGTCGGGCTCTGGACCGCGTTTTCACCGGCTTGGTTCCCGTTGCCCTGGGCGTCCTGCTGAGCGGTTGCTCCAGCCTGGCTTACTACGGCCAGCTGGCCGAGGGGCAGTGGCAACTGCTGCGGGCCCGGCAGCCGGTGGACAAGGTGATCGCCGACCCGGCCACCGGCCCGCTGCTGCGCCAGCACCTGCAAGTGGCGCAACAGGCCCGGGTATTTGCCAGCGAGCAGCTCAAGCTGCCGGACAACCGCAGCTATCGGCTATACGCCGACCTGGGCCGGCCCTATGTGGTGTGGAACCTGTTCGCCACCCCGGAGCTTTCGCTGCAACCGGTGACCCACTGCTTCCCGATTGCCGGTTGCGTGGCCTACCGCGGCTATTACCAGCAGGGGGCGGCCCGCGGCGCGGCGGCGTTGCTGCGGGCGGACGGGCTGGATGTCTACGTCGGCGGCGTCGAGGCCTATTCCACCCTGGGCTGGTTCGACGACCCGATCCTGTCGAGCATGGTCGGCTGGGGCGACGAGCGCCTGGCCACGGTGATCTTCCACGAGCTGGCGCACCAGCGGTTCTATGTGCAGGACGATACCGCGTTCAACGAGTCGTTCGCCTCCTTCGTCGAGCAGGAGGGTACGCGGCAATGGCGGGCCGCGCGTGGCCTGGCAGCGACCGAGGCCGGCAGCGGCGCGCAGCGCGAGCAGTTCATTCGCCTGGTATTGGCCAGCCGCGAGCGCTTGCAGGCGATCTATGCCGGGCCGTTGGATGATCCGGGCAAGCGGCTGGCCAAGCAGGCGGAGTTCGAGCGGTTGCGCCGGGAATACCGCGAGGTGCGGGATCGGGATTGGGCCGGGGATCGGCGCTTCGATGCCTGGATCTATGGGCCGATGAACAATGCCAAGTTGTTGCCGTTTGGGCTTTATGATCAGTGGGTTCCGGCGTTTTCCCAGCTGTTCAAGGATGTTGGTGAAGATTGGCTGCGGTTTTACCAGCGAGTCGAAGAATTGGGGCGGATGCCCATTGATAGGCGCAAGGCGCAGTTGCAGCGTCTGATGCCATCGCCGGGCTAGTCGCAGCGGTGAACTGGCGCTGCGACTTACCCCGCGAAGAGCTCAGCGCATAAAGGCCTGGTGCAATTCAGCCAGCGTCTCGAAATGGAACGCTGGCGTCTCGGCCTGCAGTTCTTCCCGGCTGCCGAACCCATAGCCCACCGCCACCGCCTGCAAGCCATTGCTGCGTGCGCCGATCAGGTCATGCTTGCGGTCGCCGATCATCAAGCTCTGTGCCGGGTCCAGCCCTTCCTCGTCCAGCAGGTGGCGGATCAGCTCGACCTTGTTGGTGCGGGTACCGTCCAGCTCGCTGCCGTAGATCACCTTGAAGTGATGGTCGAAGGCGAAGTGCCGGGCGATCTCGCGGGCGTATTGCCACGGTTTGGAGGTGGCGATGTACAGCGTGCGACCTTGGTCGCTGAGGGCCTGCAGCAGCTCGGGCACGCCGTCGAACAGCAGGTTTTCGTACAGCCCGGTGACCTTGAAACGCTCGCGATAGAGGTTCAACGCTTCCCACGCCTTGGCCTGGTCGAAGCCGTAGAACTGCATGAAGGCCTGCAGCAGTGGCGGGCCGATGAAGTGTTCGAGGCGGGTGAGGTCCGGTTCGTCGATGCCCAGCTTGGCCAGGGCGTACTGGATCGAGCGGGTGATGCCCTCGCGGGGGTCGGTCAGGGTGCCGTCGAGGTCGAAGAGGATGTTTTGCTGGTGCATGGTGGTCTCTGTATCGGTTGGCCTTCGTGCAGGCAATGGCTTTGCCCTGCTCCTGCAACGAGGTATACGCGGGCGTTACTGGTCGTAGCCTTCGGCCAGGTGCTGGTCCTTGAGCTTGACGTAGTTGCCGGCGCTGTAGGCGAAGAACGCGTGCTCCTGCTCGCTCAGCAGGCGCACCTGCTTCACTGGGCTGCCCATGTACAGGTAGCCACTGACCAGGCGCTTGCCCGGCGGCACCAGGCTGCCGGCACCGATGATCACCTCGTCTTCGACGATGGCGCCGTCCATGACCGTGCTGCCCATGCCAACCAGGATGCGGTTGCCCAGGGTACAGCCATGCAGCATGACTTTGTGACCGATGGTCACTTCGTCGCCGATGATCAGCGGGAAACCGTCGGGATTGAACGGCCCGGCATGGGTGATGTGCAGCACGCTGCCATCCTGCACACTGGTGCGCGCGCCGATGCGGATGCGGTGCATGTCGCCGCGCACCACCGTCAGCGGCCACACCGAACTGTCTTCGCCGAGCTCGACATCGCCGATGACCACTGCCGAACGGTCGACGAAGGCGCGCGGTCCAACTTTTGGCGTGTGGGCCTGGAACGTGCGGATGGCCATGATAGTGTTCCTCTGCAATGCCGATAGGCGGGCTGCCTGCTGCGGTCGGCGTCGATTGTAATTAAGATGGTCCTGTGTTTCTCCTGCCAAGGTACCCGAACCGTGAGTACGAACAACCCGCTGCTGCAGTCCCATGATCTGCCGCCCTTCTCGGCCATTCGCCCCGAGCATGTGCTGCCGGCGATCGAGCAGATCCTCGCCGACAACCGCAAGGCTATCGCCGAGATCCTCGAACAGCAGGGCAAGAACCCGACCTGGGCCGGCCTGGTGCTGGCCATGGACGAACTGAACGACCGCCTGGGCGCCGCCTGGAGCCCGGTCAGCCACCTCAACGCGGTGTGCAACAGCCCGGCGCTGCGCGAGGCCTATGAAGCGTGCCTGCCGGCCCTGAGCGCCTATTCCACCGAACTGGGGCAGAATCGTGCCCTGTTCGAAGCCTACCAGGCCCTGGCCGCCAGCCCCGAAGCCGCAGGCTTCGACGTGGCGCAAAAGACCATCCTCGATCACGCCCTGCGCGACTTCCGCCTGTCGGGCATCGACCTGCCGGCCGAGCAGCAGCAGCGCTATGCCGAAGTGCAGAGCAAGCTCAGCGAACTGGGCAGCCGTTTCTCCAACCAGCTGCTCGACGCCACCCAGGCCTGGACCAAGCACGTCACCGACGAAGCCGCGCTGGCCGGCCTGACCGACTCGGCCAAGGCGCAGATGGCCGCCGCGGCCCAGGCCAAGGGCCTCGACGGCTGGCTGATCACCCTGGAATTCCCCAGCTACTACGCGGTGATGACCTACGCCAGCGACCGCGCCCTGCGCGAAGAACTGTACGCCGCCTACTGCACCCGCGCCTCCGACCAGGGCCCGAACGCCGGCCAGTTCGACAACGGCCCGGTGATGGAAGAGATCCTCGACCTGCGCCAGGAGTTGGCCAAGCTGCTGGGCTACCCGAACTTCGCCGAACTGAGCCTGGCCACCAAGATGGCCGAATCCAGCGACCAGGTGCTGAGCTTCCTGCGTGACCTGGCCAAGCGTTCCAAGCCGTTTGCCGCCCAGGACCTGGAGCAGCTCAAGGCCTATGCCGCCGAACAGGGCACCGCCGAGCTGGCCAGCTGGGACGCCGGCTACTTCGGCGAGAAGCTGCGCGAGCAACGCTACAGCGTGTCGCAGGAAGCGCTGCGCGCCTACTTCCCGATCGACAAGGTGCTGGGCGGCCTGTTCAGCATCGTGCAGCGCCTGTACGGCATCGAGATCGCCGAGCTCAAGGGCTTCGACAGCTGGCATCCGGACGTGCGCCTGTTCGAGATCAAGGAAAACGGCCAGCATGTCGGGCGCTTCTTCTTCGACCTCTACGCCCGTGCCAACAAGCGCGGCGGCGCCTGGATGGATGGCGCCCGCGACCGTCGTCGCACCGCCGCGGGCGCGCTGCAGAGCCCGGTGGCCAACCTGGTGTGCAACTTCACCCCGGCCGCGCCTGGCAAGCCAGCGCTGCTCACCCACGACGAAGTCACCACCCTGTTCCACGAGTTCGGCCATGGCCTGCACCACCTGCTGACCCGCATCGAGCATGCCGGCGTGTCCGGTATCAACGGCGTGGCCTGGGACGCGGTGGAACTGCCGAGCCAGTTCATGGAGAACTGGTGCTGGGAGCCTGAAGGCCTGGCGCTGATCTCCGGCCACTTCGAGACCGGCGCGCCACTGCCCCAGGACCTGCTGGACAAGATGCTGGCGGCGAAGAACTTCCAGTCCGGCATGATGATGGTGCGCCAGCTGGAGTTCTCGCTGTTCGACTTCGAGCTGCACGCCACCCACGGCGATGGCCGCGGCGTGCTGCAAGTGCTCGAGGGCGTACGCGACGAAGTCTCGGTGATGCGCCCGCCGGCCTACAACCGCTTCCCCAACAGCTTCGCGCACATCTTCGCCGGCGGTTACGCGGCGGGCTACTACAGCTACAAATGGGCCGAAGTGCTGTCAGCCGACGCCTTCTCGCGCTTCGAGGAAGAAGGCGTGCTCAATGCCGAAACCGGTCGCGCGTTCCGCGAGGCCATCCTGGCCCGTGGCGGCTCCCGCGAGCCGATGGTGCTGTTCGTCGACTTCCGTGGCCGTGAGCCTTCCATCGATGCATTGTTGCGCCACAGCGGCCTCAGCGAGGACGCCGCGGCATGAGCGAGGTAGCCGTGAGCAAGAGCAAGCGCCGCTTCATCGCCGGGGCGGTATGCCCGGCGTGCAGCGAGATGGACAAGCTGATGATGTGGAACGAGGACGGCGTGCCGCACCGCGAGTGCGTGGCCTGCGGGTTCACCGACACCCTCAACGAACAGGGGCTGTCGGTGCCTTCGGAGCTGGGCACGCGGGTCAACCACCTGGCGCCGAAGGCGGCGCCGGCCAAGGTGCAGACCGTGCAGTTCTTCCCCAATCCGAAGCTGAAGAAACCGGCCGAGTAAGGCCGTCATGCGGTCCGGGCGTGATGCCCGGGCCGCCTGTTTTTCGCGGTACCGGGTAGTAGGTGTGCAACGCACCCGACGCCAGGTGGCCATCCATGCTCGCCAGACCTTCAACTGAGCGAGATGGTCCCCATGTCTTCCGTCAACCCCCTCCTGCAACCCAGCGCCACGCCTGTCGACTACGCCGCGGTGACCCTGGTCAACGCCCGCGAGGCGTTTGCCCATGCCCTCACGGCCCATCGCGATGGCATTGCCCGGATCATCGAGCAGCAACGTGAACTGCCGACCTGGGATGACCTGGTCCTGGCAATAGATGAGCTGGATGCACAGCTCAATGCCGTCCTATTGGCGGCTTCGCCCCTCACCTACAAAGGCGAGGATTGGACGAACCTGATCAACGATTTTTATCGGCAATTGCTTAGCCGTTTCGATGAAAAACTGGCCAGTTCAGTGTTACGAGGCCTGTACCACAAGCTGGCAGTGCGCATGGGCATGAACCTCGATGCCCATGAGCGTGCCACCTTGCAGTGGTACCGCGATGCCTTCGTCAGGCACGGCGCGCAGCTGGATGAGGCAGGCAAGGCGGAGCTTGCGCAGATCAACGAAAAAATCCAGGAGCTCGCCGGTATGTTTGGCGAAAACATGCAGCTGCCAGGCACTCAAGTCAGCGATCCCGCCTTGCTGGCAGGGCTGCCCGAGGGGATGCGCGCAGCCCTGGCGGCGCAGGCCAGGCTCCAAGGCAAGTCGGGTTGGCTGATTGGCGCCGATGTCAGCTCGACCCACGCGGTGCTCGATCAGGCCGCCGACCGCAGCCTGCGCGAGGCGGTCTATCGTCGCCACCATCAGCGTGGCGTCAGCAGCGATGCGCAGCAGGACAATGGCACCCACCTGGTCAACCTGGCCCTGCAGCGTGAAAAGAAGGCGCGCTTGCTGGGCTTTGCCGACTACCCGGCGCTGAGCTTGCGCGCCAAGAGCGCCGGTAACCTGGAGCAGGTGCGGCGCTTCCTGCATGACTTGGCGGCGCGCATGAAACCGCTGATGATCAAGCGGCGCGAGGCATTGCAGGGGCAGGCACGCCAGCATGGGCTCGGCACCCTGCAACCTTGGGATCGGCGTTATGTGCAAACCCTCGAACGCCAGGCCAGCCAGTTGCTCACCCAGGATGCCGTCCGAGAGTTCTTCCCATTGCCGAAAGTGATCGACGCGCTGGTCGAGCTGGTGCAGAAGCTGTTCGGGCTGCGGCTGGTCGCCGAAGCAACGCCCGGCACCCTGGCGGTATGGCACCCAAGCGTCAGAGCATTCGAAGTGTGGCTCGAGCATGCCTTGGTGGGTTACTGCTACATCGATGCCGAGCAGTACCCGGGCAAACAACCTGACCTGGTCGAGACACGCTACATCTGTAACCGCAGAGTGGATGCCGAGGGGCGCTTTCACCCTGGCGTGGTGATGATTTTCGCCGATGTTCCACAGGGTAGCCCTGCGCTACTGGACCATACCAGCCTGCTCAAACTGTTCCATGAGTTCGGGCATGCCGTGCATCATCTGCTGGTACGCACCACCACTCACGTGGCGTCGGGTGTGACCAACCTGGGCGCGGACGGGGTCGAGGTGTTCAGCAAGCTGTTCGAGCGCTGGGCCTGGGATGCGGACTACCTGGCGGGGATCTCGGCGCACAAGGATGATGGTCGGGCAATCGAGCGCGAGCCGTTGCAGGCCTTTTTGCTCAGCCTGCGGGGCGCGGCTTTCGACCAGGCCGCCAGCGATATTGCCCTGGGCTTGTTCGACCTTGACCTGCACGCCACGCCCAGTGACGGTAGAAGCCTGCGTCAACGTCTGGACGAGGCGCGTGGGCAATGTGGCTACTGGCCGCTGGAGGAACATGAGCATCCGGCGCATGCCTTCGACCATCTATTGGGCTACTACGCTGCCGGGTACTACGCCTATATCTGGTCGGACGTGCAGGCTTTCGACCTGTTCACCCGGTTCCAGCGCGATGGCCTGCTGGATCGGGCCAGCGGTGCGGCCTTGCAAGTGGCGCTACTCGACAGCGGTGCTGCCCGCCCGCTGCAAGAAGGCCTGCGCGCGTTCCTGGGCCGCGAGCCGAACGCTGATGCCTTCCTCGCCTGGCATGGCCTGAGCTGACCGAAGGCGCTGGCCGTTTGCTTGAACCCCTTGTACTGTATAAAAACACAGTACAAGGGGGCCGCTCATGATTCCGCCAGCACCGCAACGAGGCCGTGGCACGGTTCACAACCCGCACAACCGCTTCGCCCCACGCCTGTCGGTGGTGGAGGACGACGGGTGGCACCAGGAGGTTCCGTCCACCCAAGGCACCGAAGTGCGAGTCGAAGCGGCCAGGACCATCATCAGCCGCAACACCTCGCCCGACCTGCCTTTCGACCGTGCCATCAATCCCTATCGTGGCTGCGAGCATGGTTGCATCTACTGCTACGCCCGCCCCAGCCATGCCTATTGGGACCTCTCCCCCGGCCTGGATTTCGAGACCAAGCTGATCGCCAAGACCAACGCCGCCGAGGTGCTCGAGCAACAGCTGAGCAAGCCGGGCTATGTCTGTGCGCCGATCAACCTGGGTTCCAACACCGACCCTTACCAGCCCATCGAGCGCGACCAGCAGCTGACCCGGCGCCTGCTGGAGGTGCTGCTGCGCTACCGCCACCCGGTGACCATCGTCACCAAGGGCTCGCTGGTGCTGCGCGACCTCGACCTGCTGGCCGAACTGGCCAGCCAACGCCTGGCGCGGGTGATGATCAGCCTGACTACTCTCGACGACGAACTCAAGCGCACCCTGGAGCCACGGGCAGCGGCGCCCAAGGCGCGACTGCGGGCGATCCGCGTGCTACGTGAGGCCGGGGTGCCGGTGGGCGTGCTGTGTTCGCCAATGATTCCGATGATCAACGACAGCGAGCTGGAGCATCTGTTGGAGGCGGCGAAGGAGGCCGGCGCGCAGAGCGCGGCGTACATGATGCTGCGCTTGCCGCTGGAGGTGGCACCGTTGTTCGAGCAGTGGCTGCACGATCACTACCCGCAGCGGGCCGCGCATGTGCTGAGCCTGATCCGGCAGAGCCGGGGCGGCGAGCTGTATGACAGCCGGTTTGGGGCGCGAATGCGCGGCGAAGGGGTCTTTGCCGAGCTGCTGGCGCAGCGCTTTCGCAAGGCGGCCAGGCGGCTGGGGTTCGAAGGACGGGACGGGTTGGCGCTGGACTGCAGCGCCTTCTGCCCGCCAGGCGGGCAGATGGCGTTGTTTTGATCAGGATGCCGGTACCTGGAGGCTCGCAAGCCTCCAGGTACCGGGCGTCAGCGCCAGTTGGCGGCCAGTACCGGCTGCAAGGCCTGCGCCTGCGCCGCGTCAAAGCTGCTGGTGGTCGCGCCGGGCGGCGCGAACGCCGCCATGGCTTGGACCAGCTGCTCGACATTGCGGTCCGACAAGTGCTGGCCGTTACCCGCCACGATATCGCGGACCCGCGCAGGCGCGCTGGCGTACCAGGAACGCCTGGTTCTCGGCGCCACGGTTGAAGCTGTCCTGCAGGCGCTGGCGCAGCACCGGTGTGATCAGGAGCGAAACCAGCGCGTAGAGCGGCAGCGAAGCCACCACCACCAAGGTCAGCCAGCCGCTGTAGTAGAACATCACGGCGATGAACACCACCGAGAACAACACTTCCATCACCAAGGTGATGGCGTTGCCGGTGAGGAAGTTGCGGATGTTCTCCAGCTCGCGCACCCGCGCCACCGAGTCGCCGACCCGGCGGGCCTGGAAGTAGGCCAGCGGCAGGTGGATCAAGTGGTGCAACAGGCGTGAGCCGAGCTTGGATCGGCGAGCAGCGCCGGACAGACACTCAGGCAACTCAGGAAGATGGTGTGGAGCAAGGTGTTGCGAAGGGGCATGACGATCCGTGTCTGGCGCAGATGAAGGACGCGCATCCTATACTGGCGAAATGCTCCAAAGAAATCGGAAGAGCGACATGGATGCCGTCGGAAAGCGCGTCTTAGAGCGGTTTCTTTGTTTTGAGGCGGTGTCGGGAGCGGTCACCAGGTGCCAGTGGCTGTACCTCCGCACCGCGGCAGCATCAGTTCAACTAAAGTAAGCCGGTAATTCAGCTCATGACTCTTGGCAACTGATGCTTTTTTGCTATTATCCAGATCCCGCCAAACCGCTCTAGGACGCCAGTTCCAGAGTGTTCGCAATTAAGTTTCAGTTAAGTTTCCTACGCTAGCGTAAGTCATCAGTCCGCAGTGACTGTGATTATTTACCCGTGCGTGTCATCTAAATCCCCGCGTCACTGCAATCTTTCCCCGGTAACATGGCATTCACTTTCAACAAACCGCCAAGAGGATGAATCATGCCCGTCAAGGACCCCTCCAAGGTCGTCCCGGCTGCGCCCGCCGAAAGCGCCGAAGCCGCCATGAAGCATATCGTCGACGGCTTCCTGCGGTTCCACACCGAAGTCTTCCCCGAGCAGCAGGAGCTGTTCAAGAAGCTGGCCACCGCGCAGAAGCCGCGCGCCATGTTCATCACCTGCGCCGACTCGCGCATCGTCCCCGAGCTGATCACCCAGAGCTCGCCGGGCGATCTGTTCGTCACCCGTAACGTCGGCAACGTCGTACCGCCTTATGGGCAGATGAACGGTGGCGTATCCAGTGCCATCGAATACGCGGTACTAGCCCTGGGCGTGCACCACATCATCATTTGCGGCCACTCCGACTGCGGCGCCATGCGTGCGGTGCTCAACCCGCATTCGCTGGACAAGATGCCGACCGTTGCCGCCTGGCTGCGCCATGCCGAAGTCGCGCGCACGGTGATCGAGGACAACTGCTCCTGCGGCAGCGAGCACGAAAGCATGCAACTGCTGACCAAGGAAAACGTCATCGCCCAGCTGCATCACCTGCGCACCCACCCATCGGTGGCCTCGCGCCTGGCGGCCGGGCAGCTGCATATCCATGGCTGGATCTACGACATCGAAACCAGCCAGATCGAAGCCTACGATGCTGCCAGCGACCGCTTCATGCCGCTGACGGCCGGCGAGTCGATCCCCTCCGCTACTCCGAGAGGCCGCTACTAAGCGGCCCGACCACGCTGCAACAACCTTGATTGCCGGCTGCACCCGATGGGTGCGGCGCGGCCTTCGCCTGCCTTGAACTTCCCTGGACACCTTGCCGGCAAGCGTGCTGGCGGCCCGCGCCTGCGCGCGAGTCAGGGATCCCCGTGCCTGCGGCCAGAGGAATGGCCGTCAACTTGAGAAAGGAGCGTCATGGTGAACAAGACACAGATCAAAGCGGCATTGCCGCGCGAATTGCTGGCCTCGGTGGTGGTGTTCCTGGTCGCCCTGCCCTTGTGCATGGGCATCGCCATCGCCTCCGGCATGCCGCCGGCCAAGGGCCTGATTACTGGCATCATCGGCGGTATCGTGGTGGGCTTCCTGGCGGGCTCGCCGCTGCAGGTCAGCGGCCCGGCCGCGGGCCTGGCGGTGCTGGTGTTCGAGCTGGTGCGCCAGCACGGCGTGGCCATGCTCGGGCCGATCCTGCTGCTGGCCGGCCTGTTGCAACTGCTGGCCGGGCGCCTGCGCCTGGGATGCTGGTTCCGGGTGACGGCACCGGCGGTGGTGTACGGCATGCTCGCCGGTATCGGCGTGCTGATCGTGCTGTCCCAGGTGCATGTGATGTTCGACTCGGCGCCGCAACCTTCAGGTGTGGATAACCTGCTGGGTTTCCCTGCGACACTGGCTGCGGCCCTGCCGCTGGAAAGCGCGGGCAATGGCTGGCAGGCCGGCGCCCTGGGCCTGGGTACCATTGCCATCATGTGGGGTTGGGAGCGCTGGCGGCCGCAGCGGTTGCGGTGCGTGCCGGGGGCCTTGCTCGGGGTGGCGGCAATGACGGCCATCAGCCTGTGGCTGGCGCTGCCGGTCAACCGCGTGCAAGTGCCGGCCGACTTGTCCGAGGCCATCGACTGGTTGCGCCCGGACGACCTGCTGGCGCTGGCCGACCCGAGCCTGCTGGTGGCCGCTTTCGCCCTGGCCTTCATCGCCAGCGCCGAAACCCTGTTGTCGGCGGCGGCGGTGGACCGCATGCACAGTGGCCAACGTTCGGACTTCGACCGCGAGCTGTCGGCACAGGGCATCGGCAACATGCTGTGCGGCGTGCTCGGTGCGCTGCCGATGACCGGGGTGATCGTGCGCAGCTCGGCCAATGTGCAGGCCGGCGCACAGACCCGCGCCTCGGCGATCCTGCATGGCCTGTGGCTGCTGGCGTTCGTGGTGGTGCTGGGCAGCTTGCTGCAGCAGATTCCGGTGGCCAGCCTGGCCGGCGTGCTGGTCTATACCGGCGTGAAGCTGGTCGACTTCAAGGCGTTCCGGGGGTTGGGCCGATATGGACGGATGCCGATGTTCACCTATGCGGCGACGGCGCTGGCGATCATCTTCACCGACCTGCTGAGCGGTGTGCTGCTGGGCTTTGCCCTCACCTTGCTGAAACTGGCGTTGAAGGCGGCGCGGTTGAAGATTGCCCTGGTGAGCCTGGGCGAGCCGGGGCACATGGAACTGCGCCTGAGCGGCGCGGCGACTTTTCTCAAGGTGCCGGCGCTGACCCAGGTGCTCGATGACGTGCCACCTGGGACCACGCTGCATGTACCGCTGGGCAACCTGAGCTACATCGACCATGCCTGCCTGGAACTGCTGGAAGACTGGGGGCGCAGCCAGGCGGCCAAGGGCACGCGGCTGGTGCTTGAGCAGCGGCGGTTGAAGCGGCGGGTCGAGGGACGGTTGCGCACGACGGCGGGGGTTGGGGTTTAGCCTGACGCATTGTCGGGGCCGCTTTGCGGCCCTTTCGCGACACAAGGGAACGCGATCTCTTGTAGGAGCGGCCTTGTGTCGCGAAAGGGCTGCGCAGCAGCCCCGGCGATATCGCAGGTTACTCAGGCCGATTGCCCCAACTCCACACCCAGCTGGCGCGACAGGCACGGCCAGCGCTTCCAGGCCTGGCCAGTGGCCGGGCTCGACAGCTTGTCGCGGTAGGCCTCCACCGACTCCACGGCAAAGCTCTCCTCGCTGAGCATTTCGTCCACCGAGTGATGCACCACCTCATCTAGCTGGTTGGCGAAGGTCTCGCCGATCAGCTGGTGGGCGATCAGGTTGGCGACGGTGGTGTCCACCGGGATCAACGGCTGCTTCAGGTGGCGGATATACAGGTCGTTGACCTCCTCCACCAGGCGATGGGCCAGGTAGGCCTCGTCCAGCAGGCAGTCCAGCCCGACCTGGCCGGCCATCACGCTCGGCGGCTGCAGGAAGTAGGCTTCGGCGATCTTCAGCACCGGTTTGATCTGCGACTCGATACCGGCCTCGACTGCCACTGTGTGCGCGGCTTCGAGCAGTTCCGGTACCTCGTTGATATAGGCGCCGACGAAGCGCGCCAAGGTACCCTGTGCGTCCTGCTGGGGTAGCTGAATCGAAGGATGCAAATGCGGCAGTTGCTGTTCGAGGCGTTGCTTCAATTGGCCGGTCTGGCGTTCGTGTTGATGGGCATTTTCGATCTGCTCGCGTACAGCAGCGATGTTCATGACAACTCCAGGGACAAGGCGTTACAAACGGAAGACACTAAGTTAGCTTGCTTACGAGAATGGCTAAGACGCATTTGTTATATCACTGAGACACGTGTAGGAAATTCGCTATATCACTATGCCATCATTGTGCCAGAGCCCAGTATTCATGGGGCTTTCAGCGCAAACGTTTGGTTTCATGAAGTTGATTTCATGCCCTGCGTTGCGCGCCATTGGTCGGTGGCTATACTCCCGGTGAAACGTGATTCGTTGATGAGGCCCGACTGCCTTTAGCAGGGGGCTCGGTCGTCGAAGCCAGGCAGTCTTGGCCGCCGTTCCCCCCTTTGTCGTAGCAGGTCGTCCACGCCTCCGGGACTACAAGAACGATAAGGGGAACCCGCAATGATGCGACATCCACATGTCTGGATGGGCCTGTTGCTGTGGTCGGTATTCGGACAGGCACACGCCGCATGGACGGTGAACATGGCCCCCGGGGCGACGGACGTCTCCCACGCCGTGTTCGACCTGCACATGACCATCTTCTGGATCTGCGTGATCATCGGCATCGTGGTGTTCGGCGCGATGTTCTGGTCGATGGTCATCCATCGCCGCTCCACCGGCCAGCAACCGGCGCACTTCCACGAGCATACCTGGGTCGAGATCCTCTGGACCGTGGTGCCCTTCCTGATCCTCGTGGCCATGGCCATCCCGGCAACCAAGACCCTGATCGACATCTACGACGCCAGCGAGTCGGACATCGATATCCAGGTCACCGGCTACCAGTGGAAGTGGCACTACAAGTACCTGGGCCAGGACGTCGAATTCTTCAGCAACCTGGCTACCCCCGCCGATCAAATTCACAACAAGGCGCCCAAGGATGAGCACTACCTGCTCGAAGTGGACCAGCCGCTGGTATTGCCGGTGGGGGCCAAGGTGCGCTTTTTGGTGACCGCCGCCGACGTGATCCACTCCTGGTGGGTGCCGGCCTTCGCGGTCAAGCGTGATGCCATCCCAGGCTTCGTCAACGAGGCCTGGACGCGTATCGAGAAGCCCGGCATCTACCGCGGCCAGTGCACCGAACTGTGCGGCAAGGACCACGGCTTCATGCCGGTGGTGGTCGAGGTCAAGTCCAAGGCCGACTACGACACCTGGCTTGGCGAGCGCAAGGCCGAGGCCGCCAAGCTCAAGGAGCTGACCAGCAAGGAATGGACGCTCGAAGAGCTGGTCGAGCGCGGCGACAAGGTCTACCACACCACCTGCGTGGCCTGTCACCAGGCCGAGGGCCAGGGCCTGCCGCCCATGTTCCCGGCGCTCAAGGGCTCGAAGATCGCCACCGGGCCGAAGGAAGGCCACCTGGGCATCGTCTTCCACGGCAAGCCGGGCACCGCCATGGCCGCCTTCGGCAAGCAGCTCTCGGAAGTCGATATCGCCGCCGTGGTCACCTACGAGCGCAACGCCTGGGGCAACAACAAGGGCGACATGGTCACGCCGAAGGACGTGCTGGCGCTCAAGCAGGCCGAAGGCCAATGAACCGGCTCACTCGCGGCAATCAACGGATTGCAGGAGACAGGACATGAGTGCAGTGATCGACGACCACGCCCCCGGCCATGAGCACGCCCACGGCCCGGCCAAGGGCCTGATGCGCTGGGTGCTGACCACCAACCACAAGGACATCGGCACGATGTACCTGTGGTTCGCCTTCTGTATGTTCCTGCTCGGCGGCTCGTTCGCCATGGTGATACGCGCCGAGCTGTTCCAGCCCGGCTTGCAGATCGTCGAGCCTGCGTTCTTCAACCAGATGACCACCATGCACGGGCTGATCATGGTGTTCGGCGCGGTGATGCCCGCCTTCGTCGGCCTGGCCAACTGGATGATCCCGCTGATGATCGGCGCGCCCGACATGGCCCTGCCGCGGATGAACAACTTCAGCTTCTGGCTGCTGCCGGCGGCGTTCCTGCTGTTGGTCTCGACCCTGTTCAGCCCCGGCGGCGGGCCGAACTTCGGCTGGACCTTCTACGCGCCGCTGTCGACCACCTACGCCCCAGCCAGCGTGACCTTCTTCATCTTCGCCATCCACCTGATGGGCATCAGCTCGATCATGGGCGCGATCAATGTGATCGCCACCATTCTCAACCTGCGCGCCCCGGGCATGACCCTGATGAAGATGCCACTGTTCGTCTGGACCTGGCTGATCACCGCGTTTTTGCTGATCGCAGTGATGCCGGTGCTGGCCGGGGTGGTGACCATGATGCTGATGGACATTCATTTCGGCACCAGTTTCTTCAGTGCCGCCGGCGGCGGCGACCCGGTGTTGTTCCAGCATGTGTTCTGGTTCTTCGGCCACCCCGAGGTGTACATCATGATCCTGCCGGCCTTCGGCGCGGTCAGCTCGATCATCCCGGCGTTCTCGCGCAAGCCGCTGTTCGGCTACACCTCGATGGTCTACGCCACCGGGGCGATCGCCTTCCTGTCGTTCATCGTCTGGGCCCACCACATGTTCGTGGTCGGCATTCCGGTGGTCGGCGAGCTGTTCTTCATGTACGCCACCATGTTGATTGCGGTGCCCACCGGGGTGAAGGTGTTCAACTGGGTCAGCACCATGTGGGAAGGCTCGCTGACCTTCGAAGCGCCAATGCTGTTCGCCATCGCCTTCGTCATCCTGTTCACCATCGGCGGCTTCTCAGGGCTGATGCTGGCCATTGCCCCGGCCGACTTCCAGTACCACGACACCTACTTCGTGGTGGCGCACTTCCACTATGTGCTGGTGCCCGGAGCGATCTTCGGCATCTTTGCCTCGGCCTACTACTGGCTGCCCAAGTGGACCGGGCACATGTACGACGAAACCCTGGCCAAGCTGCACTTCTGGCTGTCGTTCGTCGGCATGAACCTGGCCTTCTTCCCCATGCACTTCGTCGGCCTGGCCGGCATGCCGCGGCGTATCCCCGACTACAACCTGCAGTTCGCCGACTTCAACATGGTCTCGTCGATCGGCGCGTTCATCTTCGGGGCCACGCAGGTGTTCTTCCTGTTCATCGTCATCAAGTGCATCCGTGGTGGCGCGCCGGCCCCGGCCAAGCCCTGGGATGGCGCCGAGGGCCTGGAATGGTCGGTGCCCTCGCCGGCGCCCTACCACACCTTCCAGACCCCGCCGGACGTGAAGTAGGAGCCTGCCCATGGACGGCCTGTCGCTCAGACGCCTGGTCACCCGCCTGCTGATGCTGACGGTGGTGATGTTCGCCTTCGGTTTTGCCCTGGTGCCGATCTACGACGTGATGTGCAAGGCCTTCGGCATCAACGGCAAGACCGGCGGGCAGTACGCCGGCAGCCAGGTCAGCGACCCGTCGCGCTCGGTGCGGGTGCAGTTCATGTCGACCAACGCCGGCGACATGAGCTGGGAGTTCCATTCCACCGCCGACCAGCTCGAGGTCAACCCCGGGGGGGTCAACCAGATGATCTTCATCGCCCGCAACCCCACCGACAAACCCATGAGTGCCCAGGCCATCCCCAGCATCACCCCGGCCGAGGCGGCGGCGTACTTCCACAAGACCGAGTGCTTCTGCTTCACCCAGCAGGTGCTGCAGCCCGGCGAGCGCATCGAGATGCCGGTGCGCTTCATCGTCGACCGCGACCTGCCGGACGCGGTGAAACATCTGACACTGGCCTACACCTTGTTCGACATCACCGCTCGCCACCCCCCGGTCGCCGCGACCGCGGGCGCCCGTTGAGGGAAGGAGATCCGCCATGGCAAGCCACGAGCACTACTACGTCCCGGCGCAGAGCAAGTGGCCGATCATCGCCACGATCGGCCTGTTCATCACCGTGTTCGGCCTGGGCACCTGGTTCAACGACCTCAAGGCCGGCCACCCGGAATCCCACGGGCCGCTGATCTTCTTCGTCGGCGGGCTGTTCCTGGCGTACATGCTGTTCGGCTGGTTCGGCGCGGTGGTCAAGGAGAGCCACGCCGGGTTGTACAGCGCGCAGATGGACCGCTCGTTCCGCTGGGGCATGAGCTGGTTCATCTTCTCCGAGGTGATGTTCTTCCTGGCTTTCTTCGGCGCGCTGTTCTACGTGCGGGTGCTGGCCGGGCCGTGGCTGGGAGGCGAAGGGGACAAGGGCGTGGCGCATATGCTCTGGCCCAACTTCGAGTTCGTCTGGCCGTTGTTGCACACGCCCGACCCGAAGCTGTTCCCGCCGCCCAAGGAGGTGATCGACCCGTGGCACCTGCCGCTGATCAACACCATCCTGCTGGTGAGTTCCAGTGTCACCGTGACCATCGCCCACCATGCCCTGCGCAAAGGGCACCGTGGCGCGCTGAAACTGTGGCTGGGGCTGACCATCCTGTTGGGGATCGCGTTTCTCGTGCTGCAGGCCTACGAGTACCACGAGGCCTACAACGAGCTGGGGCTGACCCTGGGGTCGGGGATCTACGGGGCGACGTTCTTCATGCTTACCGGGTTCCATGGTGCCCACGTGACCTTGGGCACCTTGATCCTGTTCGTGATGTTCTGCCGGGTGCTGCGCGGGCATTTCAACCCGGACAAGCATTTCGGGTTCGAGGCGGCCAGCTGGTACTGGCACTTCGTCGATGTGGTGTGGGTGGGGTTGTTCATCTTTGTGTATGTGCTCTGAAGGGCGGCGCTGGCCCCAGGATCTCGGCTCCATGCGCAATCGCCGGGGCTGCTATGCAGCCCTTTCGCGACACAAGGCCGCTCCTACAAGGATCGAGGTATTTCAGAACGGCGCGTGCGACACCAGTTGCCCACTGATCAAGCCCCAGGCCACCAGCCCAATGGTCAGGGTGGCGAGGGTGACGCGCAGGGTGAGGGCCTTGAGCAGGCGGGTCGACTGGTCGTCGTCCTTGACCAGGAACACCAGGCCACTGAACAGGCTGGCGATGGTGGCCAGCAGCATCAGGACAATCGCGGCCTTGAGCATGGCGAAACTCCGGGGGGATGCAGTGATGAGGACAAGTATAGCGCTCGACCTCGCGGGGCCGCGGTGAAGCCGTTTCGCCCCGGGCTGGTGCCGACCCTGGTGGTGCTTGCGCTGCTGCCTGGGCTGATCGCGCTTGGCTGCTGGCAACTGCGCCGGGCCGATGAGAAGCGCCTGTTGCTGGACACCTACACCGCGCGCCAGGCCCAGGCGCCGGTGGCCGTGGCGCAACTGCAGCAGTTGCCGGACCCCGCATTCCAGGCGGTGCACCTGCAGGGCCGCTTCGACGGCGAGCACAGCCTGTTGCTGGATAACCAGATGCGCGACGGCAAGGCCGGCGTCGAGCTGCTGCAACCGTTTCACGACCAGGCCAGCGGCCGCTGGCTGCTGGTCAACCGCGGTTGGCTGCCTTGGCCGGATCGCCGCGTACCGGTCCACTTCGACACGCCCGAGCGCGCCCTGACCCTCGACGCCTCGGTCTATGTCGCCCCGGGCAAGACCTTCCAGTTGCACCCCGACCCCACCAGCGGCCAGTGGCCGCAACTGCTCACCGCCGTCGACCCGAGCACGCTCTGGCAGCAGTTGGGCCGCGACGGCTTTGCCCATGAACTGCGCCTGCAAGCGGGCCCGGCCACCTACCGGCTGGATTGGCCGGTGGTGGCGATGGGCCCGGAAAAGCACCTGGGCTACGCCGTGCAGTGGTTCGCCCTGGCCAGCGCCCTGGTGCTGCTCTACCTCTATTTCGGCTGGCATCACAACGACAAGGAGAACCGCCATGGCCGTCGCCACGCGTCCACTGGACACGCCTGAAGCTGGCAAGCCCCGAGCCCGCGGGCGCTTGCAGCTGTTGCTGATCCTGTTCGTCGTGCTCGGGCCGATGATCCTCGCCACCAGCATGTACAAGCTCCAGTTCTGGGTGCCGGAAGGACGCAGCTACCACGGGGCGATGATCGGCAATGGCCAGGGCCGCGCCGATATCGGCATCGATGCCCAGGAATCGCGCTGGCAACTGCTGGTCAGCGCGCCGCAGGCCTGCGCGCAGGACTGCCAGCAACTGGTGTACCTGGCCCGGCAGATCCAGATCGGCCTGGGCCGCGATGCCAGCCGCGCCAGCCATGCCTTGGCCGCCGCCCAGCCACTGACGGCGGACTACCTGGCGCTGCTGGGCCGCGAATACCCACAGTTGCAGCGCTACCCGCTGGATGCCGCGCGCTATCGCGCCAAGGTGGTCGAACCCGGCCCGCAACTGTGGATCGTCGACCCCCACGGCAACCTGGTGCTGCGCTACGACGCCAAGGTCAATGGCAAGCAGGTGCTGGATGACCTGCGCCACCTGCTCAAGCTGTCCAACATCGGCTAGGAGGCTGTCATGGCCAGACCCGGATTCCGCCTCGCTGTGTTCGCCACCCTGCTGGCGCTGCTGGTGGTGTTGCTCGGCGCCTACACGCGGCTGACCCACGCCGGCCTGGGTTGCCCCGACTGGCCGGGGTGCTATGGCTTCATCGGCGTGCCGAAAAGCGCAGCCCAGCTGGCCCATGCCGAGCAGCACTTCCCCGAGCACCCGGTGGAAGCGGCCAAGGGCTGGGCGGAGATGACCCATCGCTATTTCGCCGGCACCCTGGCGCTGGTGATCGCCCTGCTTGCCTTCCAGGCCGTGCGCCGGCATGCCCGCGACGGCCAGCCGTACCGCCTGCCGCTGTTGCTGCTGGGGGTGGTGCTGGCACAGGCGGCGTTCGGCATGTGGACGGTAACCCTGAAGCTCTGGCCGCAGGTGGTCACCGCCCACCTGCTCGGTGGGTTCACCACCCTGAGCCTGTTGTTCCTGTTATCGCTGCGTCTATCCCGGGCCTTTGCGCCTTTGTCGAAGCTGCCGCTGAGCCTGCGCCGGATCGCCGCGTTGGCGCTGCTGGTAGTGATCGGGCAGATCGCCCTGGGCGGCTGGGTCAGCGCCAATTACGCTGCCGTTGCCTGCATCGACCTGCCCACCTGCCATGGCCAGTGGTGGCCGGCGGCGGACTTCAGCAACGGCTTCCACCTGACCCAGCACGTCGGGCCCAACTACCTGGGCGGGCAACTGGACAGCGATGCGCGCACGGCCATTCACCTCAGCCACCGCCTTGGCGCGTTGATGGTCACGGCGGTGCTGCTGATGCTTGCCTGGAAGCTGCATCGCCACGCTCAGGGCGGCCTGGCCCGCCTGGTGCTGCTGGCCCTGGCGCTGCAACTGAGCCTTGGCATCAGCAATGTGCTGCTGCACCTGCCGCTGGGCGTGGCCGTGGCGCACAACGCCGGGGGCGCCCTGCTGCTGCTGAGCATGGTGCTGGTGAACTACCGCATCCGCGTGGCCGACAAGGTGCGCGTGGGCCATGGCTGGCGCCTGCGGCCGATCACCAGCGTGGGCATTTCCCATCACATGAGGAACGACTCGTGGCGACGCTTCTGAGCACGGATAGCCCACGCGCCGGTTGGCGCGACTACATGGAGCTGACCAAACCCAAGGTGGTGGTGCTGATGCTGATCACCTCGCTGGTGGGCATGTTCCTCGCCACCCGCGCGGGCGTGGCCTGGAGCGTGCTGCTGTTCGGCAACCTCGGCATCGCCTTGTGCGCGGGGGGCGCGGCGGCGGTCAACCACGTGCTGGACCGGCGCATCGACGCGCTGATGGCCCGCACCCACAAGCGTCCATTGGCCCAGGGCCGGGTCGCGCCACTGCCGGCCTTGCTGTTCGCCCTGCTGCTGGCCTTGGCGGGGATGGGCCTGCTGCTGGTGTTCACCAACCCCCTCACCGCCTGGCTGACGCTGGCCTCGCTGTTGGGCTATGCGGTGCTCTACACCGGCTATCTCAAGCGTGCCACGCCGCAGAACATCGTGATTGGCGGCCTGGCCGGGGCGGCCCCGCCATTGCTCGGCTGGGTGGCGGTGAGCGGTCATGTGAGCGCCGAGCCATTGCTGCTGGTGCTGATCATCTTCGCCTGGACCCCACCGCACTTCTGGGCCCTGGCCATCCACCGCAAGGCCGAGTACGCCAAGGCCGATATTCCCATGCTGCCGGTGACCCATGGCGAGCGCTACACCGCCCTGCATATCCTGCTGTACACCTTGATTCTGCTGGCCGTGAGCCTGCTGCCGTATGCCATCCACATGAGCGGCCCGCTCTACCTGGCCTGTGCCCTGGGGTTGGGCCTGCGCTTCCTGCAGTGGGCCTGGGTGTTGTACCGTGGCACCCGGCCGCACGCGGCGATTGGCACGTTCAAGTACTCTATCGGCTACCTGTTCGCCCTGTTCATCGCGTTGCTCGTTGACCACTACCTGTTGCTGAACCTATGACCCGAACCCAGAAAACCGTCTTCATCCTCGTTGCCCTGGTCGCGCTGATCATGGGCCTGACCGTCAACAAGGTGCTCAACGACCGCGGTCAGTTGAACCCCACCGAACTGATCGACGCCGGCATCATCCTGCTGCCGCAGAGCCGTACCGTGCCGGACGTGAGCATGACCGACCAGAACGGCCAGCCGTTGGCGCTGGACCAGCTCAAGGGCAAGTGGTCGTTGCTGTTCTTCGGCTACACCTACTGCCCGGACATCTGCCCGACCACCCTCGCCCAGCTGCGCCAGGTCAAGAGCGAGCTGCCCAAGGAGGCGCTGGAGCGTCTGCAGGTGGTGCTGGTGAGCGTCGACCCGCACCGCGACACGCCGAACCAGCTCAAGCAGTACCTGGGCTATTTCGACAAGGATTTCGTCGGGGTGGCGGGGTCGATCGAGGATACCCAGAAGTTGGCCAATGCCTTGAGCATCCCGTTCATTCCGGCCGACACCAGCAAGCCGGGGTATACCGTGGATCACAGCGGTAACCTGGCCATCGTCGGCCCGGATGGTCGCCAGCGCGGGTTCATTCGTGCGCCGTTCAACAACCAGAAGCTGGTGGCGCAGTTGCCGGGGCTGGTCAAGCGGGATTGAGATCGGCGGGCCTGCTGCGCAGGCCTTTCGCGACACAAGGCCGCTCCTACAGGGAATCGCATTTCCCCTGTAGGAGCGGCCTTGTGTCGCGATGGGCCGCCAAGCGGCCCCGGGGATGTCAGCTTAGAATGTCGGCACCACAGCGCCTTTGTACTTCTCGGTGATGAACTGCTTCACCTCGGGCGAGTGCAGGGCCTGCACCAGTTTCTTCACCGCGTCCGCGTCCTTGTTGTCCTCGCGGGTCACCAGGATGTTCACGTACGGCGAATCGCTGCCTTCGATGGCCAGCGCGTCCTTCTGCGGGTTGAGCTTGGCTTCCAGCGCGTAGTTGGTGTTGATCAGGGCGGCATCGACCTGGGTCAGCACGCGCGGGATGGTGGCCGCTTCCAGTTCGCGGAGCTTCAGGTCTTTCGGGTTCTCGGCGATGTCCTTGATGGTCGACAGGATGTTCTTGTTGTCCTTGAGCTTGATCACCCCGGCCTTGTCCAGCAGCAGCAGGGCGCGGCCGCCGTTGGTGGCGTCGTTGGGGATGACCAGCGCGGCGCCGGATGGCAGCTCGTCGAGCTTCTTGTACTTGCTCGAGTACACGCCCAGGGGCTCGATGTGCACGCCGGCAACGCTCACCAGGTGGGTACCCTTGGCCTTGTTGAACTCATCGAGGTAGGGCTGGTGCTGGAAGAAGTTGGCGTCCAGGCGCTTTTCCGATACCTGCACGTTCGGCTGGATGTAGTCGGTGAACTCCTTGACCTTCAGCTCCACGCCCTCCTTCGCCAGCTGTGGCTGTACGAACTTGAGGATCTCGCCGTGCGGTACCGGCGTGGCGGCGACGGTCAGGGTCTCGGCGTTGGCCGAAAAGGCCGCGACGGCGGCGACAACAGCAAGCAGCTTCTTCATTGATCACTCCTTGTGAGGGCCGCGACGGCCCCCGAACGGGTCGGCCGGGCCGACCCCATTGGGGTTACTTACGGGAATAATGCACGACCAGCTTGTCGCCGATCATCTGCAGCACCTGGACCAGGATCACCAGCAGCACCACGGTGACGATCATCACGTCGGTCTGGAAGCGCTGGTAGCCGAAGCGGATCGACAGGTCGCCCAGGCCACCGGCACCGACCACGCCGGCCATGGCGGTGTAGGACACCAGGGTGATGGCGGTCACGGTGATGGCGGCGATGATGCCCGGCATGGCTTCTGGCAGCACGGCCTTGAAGATGATCTGGCCAGTGGTGGCGCCCATCGACTGGGTGGCCTCGATGATGCCGCGATCGACCTCGCGCAGGGCGGTTTCCACCAGGCGCGCGAAGAATGGCGTGGTACCCACCACCAACGGCGGGATGGCGCCGGCGACCCCCAGCGAGGTGCCGGTGATCAGCACCGTGACCGGGATCATCACGATCAGCAGGATGATGAACGGCACCGAGCGCACGATGTTGACGATGGTCGCCAGCACCGCATAGAACTTGGTGTGCTCGAACATCTGCCGCGGGCTGAAGAGGAACAGCACCACGCCCAGGGGCAACCCCAGCAGCACGATGAACACCAGCGAGGTGAACAGCATGATCAGGGTGTCGTTGGTTGCCTGCCAGATCTCGACCCAGTCGACGTTGGCGAAGTAGTTCAGGATATCCATCAACGCAGTACCTCCATATGTACATCAGCCGCGGTGAAGCGGGCGAACGCCGCCTCCATGTCGCCACCCATCAGGGCGAGGGTCAGCTGGCCATAGGGAATGTCCTTGATGCGGTCGATACGCCCGGCAAGGATGCTGTAGTCCACGCCGGTTTCGCGGGCCACGGTGCCGAGCAACGGCGCATAGGTGGCGTCGCCCTGGAAGGTCAGGCGCACGATGCGCCCCGGCACGTGGGCGAAGTCGTCGCGTTGCTCGTTTTCGTCGACCTGCTCGTCTTCCTGGACGAAGCGTTTGGTGGTCGGGTGCTGCGGGTGCAGGAACACCTCGGCCACCGGGCCCTGCTCGACGATCTGCCCGGCATCCATCACGGCCACGCGGTCGCAGACGCGGCGGATCACATCCATTTCATGGGTGATCAGCACGATGGTCAGTTTCAGCTCGCGGTTGATCTCGGCCAGCAGTTGCAGCACCGAGGCGGTGGTCTGCGGGTCGAGGGCGCTGGTGGCCTCGTCGCACAGCAGGATCTTCGGGTTGGTGGACAGGGCGCGGGCGATACCGACGCGCTGCTTTTGCCCGCCCGACAGCTGCGCCGGGTACTTCCTGGCGTGGTCCTGCAAGCCAACGCGGGCCAGCAGTTCGGTCACGCGCTTGTCGATCTGCGCACGCGGCAGCTCGCCGGCCAGTACCAGCGGCAGGGCGACGTTGTCGGCGACGGTCTTGGAGGCCAGCAGGTTGAAGTGCTGGAAGATCATCCCGACCTGCTGGCGGAAGTGGCGCAGCTGGCTGGCGTCGAAGGCGGTGACGTCTTCGCCGTCGACGACGATGGTGCCGCCAGAGGGCTCCTCGAGGCGGTTGATCAGGCGCAGCAGGGTGCTCTTGCCGGCGCCGGAGTGGCCGATCAGGCCGAACACCTGGCCATCTTCGATGGTCAGGCTGGTCGGGTTCAGGGCCGGGATATCCCTACCGGCGACGCGGTAGGTCTTGTGGACGTTTTGAAACTCGATCACTGAGCGAACCTTGTGGGGCGCATGGAATTTGGGCTGGCGGTGAGCCGGGGTGGCGCATTTTAGCCTTTTTCAATAGCGGTACTTATCACTTATTTCTGATTCATCCAACTCGCCGGCTATAACGCGACAACCGGTAATCCAGATTGAACGCACCGAAGCGCGCTCCAGTCACTACTTGGACACGCCCGAAGGGGCAGTCTGAACAATGATGAGGAGAGCCGAGATGCCCAGCAACCACACGGATTCACCCAGGCAGAGCCAGCTCGCCGGCACCGCGACCCCGGATCGGGCCAATACCAACGCCAAGCTGCAAAGCCTCGAGGAGGTGCGCAGCGATGCCACCGGCCAGGCCCTGCGCACCAACCAGGGCGTGCGCATCGCCGACAATCAGAACACCTTGAAAGCCGGCGAGCGTGGGCCTTCCCTGCTCGAAGACTTCATCATGCGCGAGAAGATCACCCACTTCGACCACGAGCGCATTCCCGAGCGTATCGTCCATGCCCGCGGCACCGGGGCCCATGGCTACTTCCAGAGCTACGGCTGCCACGCCGAACTGACCAAGGCCGGCTTCCTCCAGGACCCAGAACAGATCACCCCGGTATTCGTGCGCTTTTCCACGGTGCAGGGCCCGCGCGGCTCCGCCGATACCGTGCGCGACGTACGCGGCTTCGCGGTGAAGTTCTATACCGAGCAAGGCAATTTCGACTTGGTCGGCAACAACATGCCGGTGTTCTTCATCCAGGATGCGATCAAGTTTCCCGATTTCGTTCATGCCGTGAAGCCGGAGCCGCACAACGAAATTCCCACCGGCGCCTCGGCCCATGACACGTTCTGGGACTTCGTCTCGCTGGTGCCTGAGTCTGCCCATATGGTGATGTGGGCCATGTCGGACCGTGCCATCCCGCGCAGCCTGCGGATGATGGAAGGCTTTGGTGTGCATACCTTCCGCCTGGTCAATGCCCAGGGCGTGGCCAGCTTCGTCAAGTTCCACTGGAAGCCGCGCCAGGGCGTGCATTCGCTGCTATGGGACGAAGCCCAGAAAATCGCGGGCAAGGACCCGGACTTCAACCGCCGCGACCTGTGGGAAGCCATCGAAACCGGCGATTACCCCGAATGGGAGCTGGGGGTGCAGATCGTGCCCGAGGCCGACGAGCATGCCTTCGATTTCGACCTGTTGGACCCTACCAAGATCATTCCCGAAGAGTTGGTGCCGGTGACGCCCTTGGGCAAGATGGTCCTCAACCGCAATCCGGACAACTTCTTTGCCGAAGTGGAGCAGATCGCCTTCTGCCCGGGGCATATCGTGCCGGGCATCGATTTCAGCAACGATCCCCTGTTGCAGGGGCGGCTGTTTTCCTACACAGACACCCAGCTCAGCCGCCTCGGTGGACCGAACTTTCATGAAATCCCAATCAACCGTCCCGTCGCGGCCAATCACAACAACCAGCGCGATGCCCTGCACCGTCATACCATCCACAAGGGGCGGGCGGCCTACGAGCCGAACTCCATCGATGGCGGATGGCCCAAGGAAACCCCGGCCGGCCCGCAGGATGGCGGGTTCGAGAGCTACCAGGAGCGCATCGATGGCTACAAGATCCGCCAGCGCAGCGAGTCGTTCGGCGACCACTTCTCCCAGGCCCGCTTGTTCTTCCAGAGCATGAGCCCTAACGAGCAGCAGCACATCATCAAGGCCTATAGCTTCGAGCTGGGCAAGGTGGAACGCGAGGCGATCCGCGTGCGGGAAGTGAACGAGATCCTGGCCAATATCGACCTGAAACTGGCGGCGGCCGTGGCAGCCAACCTGGGCTTGCCGGTACCGACCAAAGGCAGCGTGCCGGTAAAAGGGGCCAATCCTGCGTCATCACCGGCTCTCAGCCAGATGAACCATCCTGGTAAGGTTGGAATCAAGGGACGCAAGATCGCCGTGCTGGTGGCCGATGGCGTCGATGCCGGTAGTGTCGACAAGCTGGTGAAGGCACTCGAGGCGCAAAGCGCGAAGATCCTGCTACTGGGCCCGACTTCGGCGCCCGTGCGCACCGCCGAGGGCAAGCCTCTGCCGGTGGATGCCTCGATGGAAGGCATGCCGTCGGTGATGTTCGATGGGGTGTGGGTGCCGGCGGGCAAGGCATCGCTCGAAGCCTTGGAGAACAGTGGCCTGGCCAAGCACTTCCTGCTCGAAGCGTACAAGCATCTCAAGCCCTTGGGGCTGACCCTGGACGCCAAGTTGCTGTTGAACAAGCTGGGCTTGCAGGAAGATGCCGGCTTGCTGCTGGGTGATGACCAGCAAGCCTTCGAGGCCTTCTTCAAGGCCGTCGAGGCGCATCGGGTGTGGGCGCGGGAGGCAGTGGCCGAGGGGGTTCCGGCATAAGCAAGGCCGCTCCTGCAGGGACTTCGCGGTCACCTGTGGGAGCGCCCTTGTGTCGCGATGGGGCGCGCAGCGGCCCCGGCAATCTCACTGCTGGTGCGGAACCAGCACCACCTGCGCCGGCAGCGAACGCTGGATCTCATGTGTCTGCTGCAACGCGAAGCCGCTGTCGAGCTTGCGCACGCGTTTCTCCAGCAGGGTCTTGAGCCACGGCGCATCCTGGGTGCGCGGCACCTGGAACACCACCTCGCACTGGTAGCTCACCACGTCGGCGGCGATGTCATCGAGCTGCTGGCGCAGGGCGCGACTGTCGGTAGTCTGCAACGCCACCACGGTAGACGGCGCGCTCGGGTCGATCAGGCGCGCCTTGGGCTTGGCTTCGGCGGCCTTGAGCGCGGCCTCGGCTTTTTCCAGCTCGGCCTTGCGCGCCTGGGCCATGGCGTCGCCGCCGGTCAGCGCCGGCGCCTGCGGCATCAGCGCGCGGGCACGGGCCAGGGCAGTGGCCGCGGCGTTGACATCGCCCTTTTGCAGGACGATCTGGCTGCGTTGCAGGTAGGCCTCGGCAAGCTGGCGCTGGTGCGGCTCGACCCGCGGGTCGTCCGGGGCCTGGGTTTGCAGCGCGGCCAGCTGGTCCTCGGCGGTGGCCAGCTCGTTGCTGGCGATGCTTTGTTCCAGCTGTTGCCAGGCATCCGGTTGGGCAGGCGCGCTCGGCTGCTCTGCCGGGGTGCTGGAGCACGCAGCCAGGAACAGGGAAAACGCGGCAACAAGCAGATAACGTGAGGCGAACGGCTTCATTCCTGCGACTCTCTATTTGCGCAAAAAGCGAGCAAGTCTACACCCAGGTGCGCACGCTCGAAAACAAGTCCTACAGACCTGCAACCGCTGAAAAGGTTGCAGGATGCGCCTGCGCGCATCCAGATATTTCAGCGTTTGGGTAATGCCAGGCTCAGCAAGAATAGCACTGCCGCGCAGACCACGATCGATGGCCCGGCCGGGGTGTCCTTGAACCACGACAGCGCCAGGCCGCCGCACACCGCGGTGACGCCCAGCAGGCTGGCGCCCAGGGCCATCTGCTCCGGCGAGCGGGCGTGACGTTGTGCCGCGGCGGCCGGAATGATCAGCAACGAGGTGATCAGCAACACGCCGACGATCTTCATCGCCACCGCGATCACCACCGCGATCAGCAGCATCAACGCCAGGCGCAGGCCCGCCACCGGCAGGCCTTCGACCATGGCCAGTTCCTCGTGCACGGTCACTGCCAGCAGCGGCCGCCAGAACACCGCCAGCAGCATCAGCACCAGCGCGCTGCCGCCAAGGATCCAGGCCAGGTCGGTGGTGCTGATCGCCAGCAGGTCGCCGAACAGGTAGGCCATCAGGTCGATGCGCACGTCGTGCATGAAGCTCAGCACCACCAGGCCCAGTGACAAGGTGCTGGGGGCGAGGATGCCGAGCAGGGTGTCAGAGGCCAGCGGCTGGCGCTGTTGCAGGGTGACCAGCAGGATCGCCAGCAACAGGCAGCCGACGGTTACCGCCAGCGCCGGGCTGACGTCCAGCGCGAAGCCCAGTGCCACGCCCAGCAGCGCGGCATGGGACAAGGTGTCGCCGAAATAGGCCATGCGCCGCCACACCACGAACGAACCCAGCGGGCCGGCGACCAGGGCCAGGGACAAACCGGCAAGCAGGGCGTAGAGAAGAAAATCAGCCATGCTTGCAGTGCTCTCCGTGGACATGGGGGCCGGGGGCGATCACCGAGCCGTGCAGGTCATGGCTGTGATCGTGATGGTGGTGGTAGACGGCCAGGCTCGGGGCGTTCTGGCCGAACAGCTCGACGAAGGCCGGATCGTTGCTGACCTGCTCGGGGTGGCCCGAGCAGCACACATGGCGGTTGAGGCAGACCACCTGGTCGGTGGCGCTCATCACCAGGTGCAGGTCGTGACTGACCATCAGCACGCCGCAGCCGTGGCGGTCGCGCAGGCGGGTGATGAGGTTGTACAGCTCGGTCTGGCCGACCACGTCGACGCCCTGTACCGGTTCGTCCAGCACCAGCAGCTCGGGCTCGCGCAGCAGTGCGCGGGCCAGCAGCACGCGCTGCATCTCGCCGCCAGAAATGCTCTGGATCGGGCTGTCGATCACCTGCTCGGCGCTGACCTCCTGCAATGCCGACAAGGCAGCCGCGCGGTCCACCCCGGGCACCAGGCGCAAAAAGCGCAGCACCGACAGCGGCAGCGTGGCGTCCACCTGGATCTTTTGCGGCATGTAGCCGATGCGCAGCCTGGGCTTGCGCCAGACCTTGCCGCGGTGCGGCTTGAGCAGGCCCAGCACGGCGCGCACCAGGGTGGTCTTGCCGGCGCCGTTGGGGCCGATCAGGGTGACGATCTGGCCTGGAGCCACCGACAGGTCGATGCTGTCGAGCACCGCCTCGCCGCCAAGGCTGACGCCGACCTGCTCGAGGCGGATCAGGGCGTCGCTCATGCCTGGCCCCGGCAGTTGCCGCACAGGCCCACTACTTCGACGGTCTGGGTCTCGACGGCGAAGCCCACGGCCTTGGCGCTGTCGACGATGGCGTTGCTGATGCTGTCCTGCTCCAGCTCGATGGCCACGTGGCAGGCGCGGCAGATCAGGAACTGACCCTGGTGCGCGTGCTCGGGGTGGCTGCAGCCGATGAAGGCGTTGAGCGAGGCGATGCGGTGCACCAGGCCGTTGTCGAGCAGGAAGTCCAGGGCGCGGTACACCGTCGGCGGCGCGGCGCGGCGACCGTCCTGTTCGCTGAGCACGGCGAGGATGTCGTAGGCGCCCAGTGGCTTGTGGCTCTGCCACACCAGTTCCAGCACCCGCCGGCGCAGGGCGGTCAGGCGCAGGCCCTGGCGGTTGCACAGCGCGTCGGCCTCGGCCAGCGCGCTGTGCACGCAATGGGAATGATCGTGGGGACGGTGGGCCAGCGGCGTGATGGACATGGGCAGCGACGGTTCTGGATGGAGACGTTATTATGTTACCTGTTTCTGACGACCCGAGTAGCCACCGTGTCCCGATTCCTTGCCTTCTTTGTCGCTTTCATCGCGTGCTCGGCCCAGGCCGAGGTGCGCCTGCTGACCAGCATCAAGCCCCTGCAACAGATCGCCGCCGCCATGCAGGACGGTGTCGGCAGCCCCGACGTGCTGCTGCCGCCGGGCGCTTCGCCGCACCATTACGCGCTGCGTCCGTCCGACGTGCGGAAGGTCGCCGATGCCGACCTGCTGTACTGGATCGGCCCGGACATGGAGGGCTTCCTGCCCCGCGTGCTGGCCAACCGCCGCAAGCCGACCACGGCGGTGCAGGCGTTGGCGGGCATGCAACTGCGCCACTTCGGCGAGGACAGCCATGCCCACGAGGACGCCGACCACGACGATCACGACCATGATCACCGTCCTGGCAGCCTCGATGCCCACCTGTGGCTGTCGTCGGTGAATGCCCGGGTGATCGCCACGCAGATGGCCGGCGACCTGGCGGCTGCCGACCCGGCCAACGCCGCGCGCTACCAGGCCAACCTGAAGCAGTTCGTCGAGCGCCTGGATGCCCTGGACCTGCGCATCAAGCAGCGCGTGGCGGGTATCGCCGGCAAGCCCTACTTCGTGTTCCACGAGGCGTTCGACTACTTCGAGGCGGCCTATGGCCTGAAGCACGCCGGTGTGTTCAGCGTGGCATCCGAGGTGCAACCGGGCGCGCAGCACGTGGCCGCCATGCGCCAGCGCCTGCAGGCCGTGGGCAAGACCTGCGTGTTCAGCGAGCCGCCACTGCGCCCACGCCTGGCCGAGACGCTGACGGCGGGGCTGCCGGTACGCCTGGCCGAGCTGGATGCCCTGGGCGGCAGCGATGCGGTGGATGGCAAGGGCTACGAGCGCTTGCTGGAGAAGCTGGGCGGCGACCTGGCTGGCTGCCTGGAACAGCTCTAGGGTCGTGATCTGTAGCACCCTGTAGGAGCGGCCTTGTGTCGCGATGGGCTGCGCAGCGGCCCCTGGGTCTCGGCCCCCTGCAAGACTGTCGGGCCTGCTGCGCAGCCCATCGCGACACAAGGCCGCTCCTACAGGGGTAGGGGCGGCCGGGAAATCCACATTGGCCGGCGAACAGGCAGGCGCGATCTACAAGGCGAAGGGCAGCTGCAACGCCACTTGCTGGCGCTGCGCCAGGCGTATCTCGAACTCGCGCGGGTCGTGGATCATCACGTCCATCCCGGCGAACGCTTGCGCCGCGATCAGCCGCGACAGCCAGAAGCGCACGCACGCCACCCGCAGCATCACTGGCCACAGCTCGGCCTCGGCGGCCGTGAACGGCCGTAGCGCCGCATAGGCGCCCAGCAGCGCCTGGGCGCGCGGCAGGTCGATGCCATCCGTTTCGTTCAGGCACCAGTCGTTCACGGTGATGGCGATGTCATACAGCATCGGCCCGGAGCAGGCGTTGTAGAAGTCGATCAACCCGGTCAGGTGGGTGCCTTCGAACATCACGTTGTCGCGGAACAGGTCGGCGTGCAGGTTGGCCCGGGGCAGGGCGAGGATCTGCGCCTTGTGCGCGCGGATCTCCTCCAGAGCCGGGGTCAGCAGCGCCGCCTGGGCCGCGCTCAGGCCCGGCAGCAGCTCGGCGCCCGAATCCAGCATCCAGTCCAGGCCACGGTCGGTGCGGCGCTCGAGGATGTGCTCGCGGGTGGCCAGGTGGATATGCGCCTGCAGCTCGCCGACCTGGGCGCAGTGCTGGTTGTTCGGGGCCTTGACGTGCTTGCCCGACAGCCGCGGTTGCAGCAGCGCCGGCTTGCCGCACAACTCGCGCAGGCCATGGCCGTCGCGGTCGCGCACGGCGTAGGGCACAGGCATGTCGGCAGCGTGCAGCACGTCGAGCAGGTCGATGAAGAACGGCATGTCTTCAGCCGGCCCGCGCTCGATCAGTGTTAGGACGAACTCCCCTTTTTCCAGGCTGACGAAGAAATTGCTGTTCTCGGTACCGGCGGCGATGCCCTGGAAGTCGAGCAGGCGGCCCAGCTCATATGGCGCCAGAAAGGTTTCCAGCTCAGGCCGGGACACAGGGGTGAAGACTGACATGTTGAAGAATTGCCCATGCGGGCACCTCCGCCGGGAAGTGCCTGGTTGATATGAACGGTACGCGAGCCTACTTCCACTCGAAGATTTTCCAGGACGGAATCAGCATGTCCGGCTGGTCTGAGCGAATGAAATTGGCATCGGTGCCATCGGCGCGTACCAGGAAATAAGGCTTGCCGCCCTTCGGCGTGACCTTGATCGCATACAGGAAGCCGTTCTGCCGGTATTCCTGGATGGTTTTATCGCCTTCCGTGCGAATGGTTACATCGGGATCGGCCGATGGGGCTTCGTCCGCCGCCTGGGTGACGACCGGCATGGTGGCCAGCAGACCGAGCAGTAACAGGCGATTGAGTGTGCGCATGATAACCTAGTCCTTTTGTCGTCATTGATCCGGCTATTCTAGCTCCGGACCCGCCGAAAAGGTTGATTCTCCTCATGAGCCAAGCGCCCCTCGTCCTGGTGGACGGTTCGTCCTACCTCTACCGCGCCTTTCACGCGCTGCCGCCGCTGACCACCTCCAAGGGCATGCCCACCGGCGCGGTCAAGGGCGTGCTGAACATGCTCAAGAGCCTGCGCAAGCAATACCCCGACAGCCTGTTCGCGGTGGTCTTCGACGCCAAGGGCGGGACCTTCCGCGACGCCATGTTCGCCGAGTACAAGGCCAACCGCCCGAGCATGCCCGACGACCTGCGGGTGCAGGTCGAGCCGCTGCACGCCAGCGTGCGCGCCCTGGGCTACCCGCTGTTGTGCGTCGAGGGCGTCGAGGCCGACGACGTGATCGGCACCCTGGCGCGCAGCAGCGCGGCGGCTGGCCGGCCGGTGATCATCTCGACCGGCGACAAGGACATGGCCCAGTTGGTGGACGGCCATGTCACCCTGGTCAATACCATGACCGGCAGCGTGCTGGACGTGGCGGGCGTGCACGAGAAATTCGGCGTCGGCCCCGAGCACATCATCGATTTCCTCGCCCTGATGGGCGACAAGGTCGACAACATCCCCGGCGTGCCGGGCGTTGGCGAGAAGACCGCGGTCGGCCTGCTGACCGGCATCGGCGGCGGCCTGCGCGACTTGTACGAGAACCTCGACAAGGTCCCGGCGCTGGCCATCCGTGGCGCCAAGACCCTGCCGACCAAGCTCCAGGAGCACCGTGACGCGGCGTTCCTCTCCTACGAGCTGGCCACCATCAAGTGCGATGTCGAGCTGGATGTCGAGGTCGAGGCGCTGGTATGCGGCGCGCCAGACCGTGAAACCCTGCTGGCGCTGTACACCGAGATGGAGTTCAAGAGCTGGATCGCCGACGTGCAGCGCGAGGCGAGCCAGGCCGGGGACACCGCCGTGGTGGCCGAGGCGCCCGCCGTCAAGGTCGAGCCGCAGTACGAAACCATCCTCGACCAGGCGCGCTTCGACGCCTGGCTGGAAAAACTGCGCCAGGCGCCATTGTTTGCCTTCGACACCGAAACCACCGGCCTCGATGCCCAGCAGGCGCAACTGGTCGGCCTGTCGTTCGCGGTAACGCCGCACGAGGCGGCCTATGTACCGCTGGCCCATGACTACGAAGGTGCCCCGGCCCAGCTGGACCGCGAGCAAGTGCTGCTGGCGCTCAAGCCGCTGCTGGAAGACCCGGCCAAGGGCAAGGTCGGCCAGAACGCCAAGTACGACATCAACATCCTGGCCAACGGCAGCCCGGCCATCCACCTGCGCGGCGTGGCCTACGACACCATGCTCGAGTCCTACGTGCTGGACTCCACCGCCACCCGTCACGACATGGACAGCCTGGCGCAGAAGTACCTCGACCACAGCACCATCGCCTTCGAGGACATCGCCGGCAAGGGCGCCAAGCAGCTGACTTTCAACCAGATCGCCCTGGACAAGGCCGGCCCCTACGCCGCCGAGGACGCCGACATCACCCTGCGCCTGCACCAGGCCTTGCAGGCGCGCCTGGCCAAGACCCCCAGCGTGCTGCCGGTATTGATGGACATCGAGATGCCGCTGGTGCCGGTGCTGGCCAAGATCGAGCGCCAGGGCGCGCTGGTCGATGCCGCGCTGCTCGGCGTGCAGAGCACCGAGCTGGGGGCCAAGCTGGTCGAGCTGGAGCGCGAGGCGTTCGAGCTGGCCGGCGAGGCATTCAACCTCGGCTCGCCCAAGCAGCTTGGCGCGATTCTCTATGACAAGCTGGGCATGCCGGTGCTGAGCAAGACCGCCAAGGGCCAGCCGTCCACCGCCGAGGCGGTGCTGGATGAACTGGCCGAGCAAGGCTTCCCGCTGCCCAGGGTGCTGATGCAGTACCGCAGCCTGAGCAAGCTCAAGAGCACCTACACCGACAAGTTGCCGGGGCAGATCAACCCGCGCACCGGGCGTATCCATACCTCCTACCAGCAGGCCGTGGCCGCCACCGGCCGGCTGTCGTCCAGCGACCCGAACCTGCAGAACATCCCGATCCGCACCGCCGAAGGCCGGCGCATCCGCCAGGCCTTCGTCGCCAGCCCCGGCTACACCCTGCTGGCAGCGGACTACTCGCAGATCGAGCTGCGCATCATGGCCCACCTGGCCAAGGACGAAGGCCTGTTGCATGCCTTCCGCAACGACCTGGACGTGCACCGCGCCACTGCCGCCGAGGTGTTCGGCGTGGCCCTGGACGCGGTCACCAGCGACCAGCGGCGCAGCGCCAAGGCGATCAACTTCGGCCTGATCTACGGCATGAGCGCGTTCGGCCTGGCCAAGCAGATCGGCGTCGATCGCAAGCAGTCCCAGGACTACATCGACCGCTACTTCGCCCGTTACCCGGGCGTGCTGGCGTACATGGAGCGCACCCGCGCCCAGGCCGCCGAGCAAGGCTTCGTCGAAACCCTGTTCGGTCGCCGCCTGTACCTGCCGGACATCAACGCCAAGAACCCGTCCCTGCGCAAGGGCGCCGAGCGTACGGCGATCAACGCGCCGATGCAGGGCACCGCGGCAGACATCATCAAGCGCGCCATGGTGGCGGTGGATAACTGGCTGAGCGACAGCGGGCTGGATGCACGGGTGATCCTGCAGGTGCATGACGAACTGGTGCTGGAAGTACGCGAGGACTTGGTCGAGCAGGTGAAAGCTGAAATCCGCAGTCACATGAGCGCTGCCGCGCAACTGGATGTGCCGCTGCTGGTGGAAGTGGGCGTTGGCGCGAATTGGGACGAAGCGCACTAAACAGCGCGTGAAAGCTGTGTAGGATCTGCGGCGTAGTGTCGCGGATCCGGCAGCCGGCTGCAGGCCATTAGATCGGGGGTTCATGAAACTATCGCAAATAGTTTCCAGGGGCCCGGAACTAATCCGGTGAACCGCCACTCAGAGGTACTGAATGGCTGGTGAAGCCTTTCGATGCTCCTATGTTGTGTTAAGTGTTGGCAGATACCCGGACCCCGCCCTAGCGGTCCGGACTTGAACCCCGAACTTCCCCCTCCCCATATGAAGTCCGGGGTTTTTTTTGCCCGCAATTCGGCCCTGTAGGAGCCTTGCTGGCGAACCGACCACCGCGGCGTGTGGCACCGGCGATGTCGGTGTTCGCCGGCAAAGCCGGCTCCTACAGGGAGCGCGCCTTCAGGCCGCCGGCTTGTCTTCCAGCGCCATCCAGTTCGCCAGCACCCGGTAGGCTTCTTCCAGGCCCAGGCGCTTGGGCGCCGAGAACAACTGGATGGTCACGCCATCGCCCCAGCCCTTGCGAATTTCCGCCTGCACCTTGAGCAAGGTGTTCTTGCCGGCGCCGTGGGTCAGCTTGTCGGCCTTGGTCAGCAGGATGTGCATCGGCATGCCGCTGGCCTTGGCCCAGTCGAGCATCATCTTGTCGAAGTCGGTCATCGGGTGGCGGGTGTCCATCATCAGGATCACCCCGCGCAGGCACTCGCGGCTGCCCAGGTAGGCCTCCAGGTGCTTCTGCCAGTGCTGCTTGAGCGGGATCGGGACTTTTGCATATCCGTAACCCGGCAGGTCGACCAAACGCCGTTCATCGTCCAGACTGAAGAAATTCAGCAGCTGGGTGCGGCCCGGAGTCTTCGAGGTCCGCGCCAGGCTGGCGTGGGTCAGGGTATTGAGGGCGCTGGACTTACCGGCGTTGGACCGGCCGGCGAAAGCCACCTCGTAACCCTGGTCTTGGGGGCATTGTTCGACCTTGGCGGCGCTGAGGGCGAATTTGGCTTTCTGGCACAGGCCGAGGATGGGGTTCTTGACTTGCATGGGATTTCCGAAGTGGTGTTGCCCAGCACTGGCGTCGAAGGACCAGGCCCGGCAAGCGGTGTCGTTTCCGTTTGGCTGGCGGAAGTATATAATGCCCCAGTTTTTGTGTGCTCATTCGCCTGAAGCAGGCAATGTGAGCATGGGGTGTCGAACAATAGCTCGCGCAACAGAACGCAGCGCGGCCCCCAACCCTGTCAGGTCGTTTCGCATGGCGAAATGGCTGCTTGCTGTCGGTATGTTCCTGCCGTTTTTCAGCGCACAGGCTACACAGGATCCCGAGGCGTTGTACAACCGCACGTGCGCGGCCTGTCACGCCGGACAACTGCCTCAGGCGCCCAAGCAGGGTGACCGGGCGGCCTGGGAGCCAAGGCTGGCGCAAGGCATGGAGCGTCTGGTGACACATGTTACACAGGGTTTCAAGGCTATGCCGCCGCGTGGATTGTGCATGGACTGCAGTGCCGAGGACTACCGTTTGGTCATCCTTTGGATGAGCGGCAGTCCCGATACATAACATTTCACCCTTAGCCGTGTTGGATTAGCTGATGAACAAACTAGTCGTGAGTCTGCTGTTGACCATGGGTGTCGCAGGTGCGGCCACTGCTGCAGAACCTATCAAGGGCGACGCCGCCGCCGGCCAGGCCAAGACAGCCGTCTGTGGCGCCTGCCACAACCCCGACGGCAACAGCCTGGCGCCGAACTTCCCGAAACTCGCCGGCCAAGGCCAGCGTTACCTCGAAAAACAACTGCACGACATCAAGTCCGGCAAGCGTACCGTGCTGGAGATGACCGGCATGCTGGCCAACCTCAACGACCAGGACCTGGCCGATATCGCCGCCTACTTCGCCAGCCAGAAAGGCAGCGTCGGCGCCGCCGACCCGAAGCTGGTCGAGCGTGGCCGCGCGCTGTTCAATGGCGGCGACCTCGAGAAGGGCATGCCGGCTTGCACCGGTTGCCATTCGCCCAACGGCGCAGGTATCGCCCTGGCCGGCTTCCCGCACCTCAGTGGCCAGCACGCGCAGTACGTCAGCAAGCAGCTGACCGACTTCCGCGAAGGCAACCGCACCAACGACGGCGACGCCATGACCATGCGCACCATCGCCGGCAAACTGAGCAACAAGGACATCGAAGCGCTGTCCAGCTACATCCAGGGCCTGCACTGAAATACGCGTTAACACTCGGTTAATGCATCAGCGCTAAAGATGAAAAGGGCAGCCCAGGCTGCCCTTTTTTCTGTCCATAGCCGTTACACTACAGAACTCGAGCCCTTCCCGACTTGTCCTACTCAGGTCGCGTCGAGGCGACCAAAGACTGCTCAGGAGTAAAGCATGCGTAAACTGATTCTCAGCGCTGCGCTGGTCGCCGCCAGCGTATTCGGTATGGCCGCCGTGCAGGCCGCGGAACCTGCCACCGCCGGCAAGGAATATATCGAGCTGAGCAACCCGGTGGCGGTATCGGTGCCAGGCAAGATCGAAGTCGTCGAGCTGTTCTGGTACGGCTGCCCGCACTGCTACCACTTCGAGCCGGTCATCAATCCATGGGTCGACAAGCTGCCCAAGGACGTCAACTTCAAGCGCGTCCCCGCCATGTTCGGCGGCCCATGGGATGCCCACGGCCAAATGTTCCTGACCCTCGAGGCCATGGGCGTGGAGCACGCCGTGCACAATGCCGTGTTCGATGCCATCCAGAACAAGCGCATGCGCCTGACCAAGCCTGAGGAAATGGCCGACTTCCTGGCCACCCAGGGCGTGGACAAGGACAAGTTCCTCGCCACCTTCAACTCCTTCGCCATCAAAGGCCAGGTCAATCAGGCCAAAGAACTGGCCAAGAAGTACGAGATCACTGGCGTTCCAAGCATGGTGGTCAACGGCAAGTATCGCTTCGACCTGGGGACCGCCCAAGGTCCGGAAGGCGTGCTGAACGTCGCCGACCAACTGATCGCCAAGGAGCGCGCCGCTAAGTAAGCGGCGACTGCCATGGGCCGCTTTCGCTCCACCCGAAGCGTCGGCCTGCACCAGCCGCAGGTCAACGAGCATCACCTGCAGGCCACTGGCCTGCCGGCCGATGGTCGCCTGCGGCTGCTCAGTTTCAATATCCAGGTCGGTATCAGCACCGAGCGCTACCGCCACTACGTGACCCGCAGCTGGCAACACTTGCTGCCGCACAACGGGCGGGCCGGCAACCTGCAGAAGATCGGCGAGCTGCTCGGCGACTTCGACCTGGTGGCCTTGCAGGAAGCCGACGGCGGCAGCCTGCGCTCCGGCTTCGTCAACCAGGTCGAACACCTCGCCCAGTTGGGGGCCTTCCCCTACTGGTACCAGCAGCTCAACCGCAACCTGGGGCGTTTCGCCCAGCACAGCAATGGCGTGCTCAGCCGTCTAAAGCCCCAGCACCTGGAAGACCATCCCTTGCCTGGCCCGTCTGGGCGAGGCGCGATCCTGGTGCGTTTCGGCGAAGGTGCCGACGCCCTGATCGTGGTGATGATGCACCTGGCGCTCGGCTCCAAGACGCGTGCCCGGCAGCTGGCCTACATCCGCGAACTGATCGGTGGCTATCGTCACCAGATCCTCATGGGTGACATGAATACCCATGCCAACGACCTGCTCGACCATTCGCCCTTGCGTGATCTCGGGCTTGTCGCGCCGCAGGTCGAGGCCACTTTTCCCAGCTGGCGTCCCCAGCGCTGCCTTGACCACATCCTGCTCAGCCCGAGCCTTACGCTGGAACGCGTTGAGGTGCTGGCACAGCCAATTTCCGATCACCTGCCCGTCGCCGTCGAGATCCGATTGCCTGATGCCCTGACTGTGGATACGCTGCCGGTCCTGAGTTAGCCCTGCCTGGGTGAATCCTGCACTCAAGTGTTGGGCTTTTCCGCCGAAATCCAGTGATTGCAGGACTAGATGCCACCACCCGTTGCGGAACCAGGCATGACCGAAGAAGCCGAGCGCTGGAAAGAAAAATACCTCAAGAGCATCGAGCAGCAGGAAAAGCTCGAGCGGCGCTGGGAAGCCCGCCTCGACCTGCTGCGCCGTGGCCTGGTGCGCAGCACCCTGGCGGCAGAGGGTAGCGACAAGACGGTTGACCAGTGCATGAAGGAAATGCGCGAGGTCATCCGTGGCGACAACATGGACGCGGGGCTGGCCGGGCTGATTCCGCGCCTGGAAAAAGCCGTGCTCGACTCCGAGCAGCGTCGCGAGACGCGCATGAACCAGGTCAGCGAAGCGCTGACGGCGCTGGTCAGCCAACTGCAGAGCCTGCCGTTGCCGGGCGAAGTCGCCCGCCCCTTGAAAAAACTCGCCAAGAAGCTCGACGGTGGCGTCAGCCAGTCCCGCGAGCTACCGCCGCTGTTGGGCGAGCTCAGCGGTTTGCAGGGGCGTGCCCTGAATGCCGTGCAAAGGCCGGACGAAGAAGCCAGGCCCGGCTTCTTGCAGCGCCTGTTCGGTGGCCGTGACGAGGCGCCGGCCGATCTGGCGCCGCTGCCCGTTGCTGGCGAGGCGCCACCTGCGCCACCTGAGGTCATGGCGCCGGTTACCGCGGCGCAGGATGCCGATGAACTGCATGCCTTGGCCCCGCTGCCACAAGTCCCGCAGGCGGCGCCCGCCCCCGAGGCAACGGCCCCGGTCGCCGCAGCCGAGCTGCCAGGCCCGGCGCTGGTCGAGACTACGCCGGTGATGGCCGCCGAGCCTGAGGTGCAGGCGGCCCCCGCGCCGATCGAGGCCGAGCCTGAACTCAGCCAAGTCGAGCCTGAACCCCTGCCCCCCGACGCGGCTCCGGAAAGCCTGCTGGAGGGTGAGGCGCAAGCGCCCGCGGACAGCCTCGGCGAGGATGGCCCCTACGCCTTGCCGGATGCCGTCGAGCCGCCCTACAGCCAGGTCGCCGCGCATATCGAGCAGACCCTGATCGGCCTGCTCGACGACCTCAGCCTGCCCGAGCGCCACAAGGCCCAGGCCCTGCAGATGCGCGAGCGGGTCTCGCGAGGCCTGAACTGGTACGAGTTGATTCCGGTGCTGGATGACCTGGCCGTGCTCATGCTGGCGATCACCGACAGCGGCCAGCACGAGTTCGAGGCTTACCTGCAAGAGCTCAACGGGCGCCTGGAGAGCTTCCAGAGCCACTTGCACGAAGCCAGCGCCGGCCATGCCGACAACAGTTCTGCCGCCCGCGAGCTGGACAGCCAGCTGCGTGAGCAGGTCGATGGCCTGCAAAGCAGCGTGCAGGGCGCCGCCGATGTCGATAGCCTCAAGCACATCCTCGAGAGTCGCCTCGAAGGCCTGCTGGTAACCATGGACGAGCACCAGCATGAGCGCGACCGGCGCGAACAGGAACTGGCGGGTCGCCTGCAAGGCCTGGCCGAGCGGGTGGCAAGCATGGAGCAAGAGGCCCAAGGTTACCGCGAGCACCTCGAGGAACAACGGCAGAAGGCGATGATCGACCCACTGACCGGCCTGCCCAACCGCGCCGCCTGGTCCGAACGGGTCGAGCGCGAGGTACTCGACTGGCAGGAGCACGGTGGCCACCTGGCCATGGCCATCCTCGACCTCGATCACTTCAAGCGCATCAACGATGGCTACGGTCACCTGGCTGGCGACAAGGTGCTGAAGATCGTCGCCGAGCAGTTGCGCAAGCGCCTGCGTGGCCGCGATTTCATCGCCCGTTTTGGCGGCGAGGAATTCGTCCTGTTGCTGCCGCAGACCACGCCGCCGGCCGCGGCGCAGGTGGCCGAAGCCTTGCGCGCGGCGATCGAGGCCTGTCCGTTCCATTTCAAGGGCGAGCGGGTGGTGATCACCACCTCCATCGGCCTGAGCGCCTTCCGCTCGGGTGAACGTGGCGACCAGGTGCTCAAGCGTGCGGACGAGGCGCTGTACCGGGCCAAGGACCACGGCCGCAATCGGGTCGAACAGGCATAAATAGTTACCGCACTGGCGACGCCACTGTCCTCGACACTGCTGGCCTGCGCTGGAATCCCAGCGCCTTGCCCGTAATCGATCGACACAAGGAGTCGAACATGAACATGACCCGTTGCTGCCTGCCCGTGCTGCTGGCCCTGATCTTCCAGGGTTCGGCCATGGCCCACGAAGTGGCACTCACCGCCCATATCGCCGCCGATGGCCGTATCTTGAGCCAGTCGCCGCACTGGATCAGCCAGGTGCAGGTGCAACCCCAGGCCAACTACTTCACCCAATACAAGCTGAGCCTGGACAATGACCAACTGCGCCAGGCCCCAGGCTTCTGCTCGGTTTCCCCGCTCGACGCCAGCAGCTACCAGCGCCAGCTGCATGGGGCGGCCAAGGTGGTCGGCACGCCGCTGGCCGACAAGCTGACGGTGCAGACCCAACTGGTGGATGTACCCGGCGCCAGCGGCGACAACTCGCTGGAGTTCCAGGTGCTGTGCGTGCGCTGAGGCCTGACGAACCTGGTAACCCGATGCGTGGAGCACGTTATACTGTAGCGCTATTGCCGCCTACTTGATGACGTGTTCCTGCAATGAAAAGACTCTTCACCGCCCTGCTCCTGCTGGCCCTGGCCGGTTGTTCCAGCGGCCTGCGCATCGACCGCAGCCACCCTTCGGCGAACCAGGACAGCCGCATCCAGTTCGTCGTCCTGCATTACACCAATGCGTCGTTGCAGCGCTCGCTTGCCCTGCTCACCCATGGCGAGGTCAGCAGCCACTACCTGATCGGCGATGGCCCGGCCACGGTCTACCAGCTGGTGGACGAAAATCGCCGTGCCTGGCACGCCGGTGACAGCCAATGGCAGGGCCGCACTTGGCTCAACTCAAGCTCGATCGGCATCGAGATCGTCAACCCGGGCTACACCGACACCCCGTCCGGGCGGGTCTGGCACCCGTACAGCGAAGCACAGGTGCAGGCGCTGATCGCCTTGCTCAAGGACATCGTCAAGCGCAACAACATCGACCCCCGGCACATCATCGGCCACAGCGACATCGCCCCGCTGCGCAAGCTCGACCCAGGCCCGCTGTTCCCCTGGAAACGCCTGGCAGACGCTGGCCTGGGCATCTGGCCGGATGCCGCCGCGGTGGCGCGCCAGCAGGCCTATTTCGAGGCCAATCCACCGACCCTCACCTGGTACCAGCAACAGTTGGCGCGCTTCGGCTATGCCATCGACCAGACCGGCGAGCTGGATGTAGCCACCCGCCATGTGATCGCGGCTTTCCAGATGCGCTTTCGCCCGCAGCGTTTCGACGGCATGCCGGATGCGCAGACCGCCGCGATGTTGCAGGTGCTCAACCGCAAGCGCTAATAGGTTTTTTTGAGCCTGATAGCCTCAGTAGCTTTTCTTCTTGCGTAACAGCGCAACCTGAATCGCTGGGTAATCTTCGCTGGGGATGCTCCACATGCCCAGCGGCCACGCCAAGCTTCGATTCAGTTGCTATACCTTTGGTATTCAACTGGATGCCGCGCATGCCTGCCCTGTTCGCCGTGGTGCGTCAATTTTTCCACCGGCCCTGGCTGCTGGCCGCTCTCGCGGCCCTGGCCAGCGCCGCGCTGCTGCTGGCCGCCAGTGTCGGCTTGACCCTGCAACAGATGAAGCAGAGCGAAAGCGCCCAGATGTATGCCCAGGGCGAGCGCTTTCTCGAGCGCCTCGAGCAAGTGTTCGGCCAGTTGCGCGAGGCGGTCGACCAATTGCAGGCGCAGCCCCTGCGCGGTTGCGATGCGGCCATGCTGGCGCAGTTGCAGCAGGTGGCGCTGAAGTCGCGCTTCATCTATGAGGCGGCGTACGTAAACGGCACCCAGGCCTGCTCCAACCGCGGTGGCGAGCGCAACATCGAACCGCTGCGTACCCCGGATATCCAGGGCCCGACCTACAGCTACTGGCTCAACACCACCACCGAACCCAACGAGAACCTCGCCGCGCTGATGCTCGGGCGTGGCAACTTCCTGGTGTCCACCTCCCGCGGCCATCTCACCGACGTGGTCGACTTGCCAGCCGGCGGTAGCCTGCTGGTGGTGCTGGACCACAGCACCCGCGCCATTCCGGTGCTCGGCCCGACACAGCACTGGCCGCCGATTGCCGACTGGCCCCCACCGGCGAACAAGTCGCTGGTCGAGCTGCCCGACCGGCTGGTGTACCGCATGGCGACCAAGTCGCCGGACTACCAGCTGGTGCTGATCGCGCCCAGGGCCAGCTTGCCGCTGAAGCTCAATGGCATGCTCTGGCTGCTGTTCCCCGGTAGCCTGGTCCTGGCGTGCTGTATCGGCTGGCTGGTGCTGCAACTGATCCTGCAACGGCGTTCGATGAGTGCCGAGCTGCAACAGGCCTTGCGGCGGGGGGAGCTGCAGGTGCTGTACCAGCCTATCTTCGAACTCGACAGCCGCCGCTGCGTGGGCGCCGAGGCGCTGGTGCGCTGGCGTCGCCCGGACGGCAGCCTGACCAGCCCGGAGCTGTTCATCCCGCTGGCGGAGAACACCGGGCAGATTCGCCAGATCACCGACTTCGTCCTGCAGCGGGTGCTGGAACAGCTGGGGCAGTTGCTGCGGGCCAACCGGCAGTTGTACATCTCGGTGAACCTGGCCGCGTGCGATGTGATGGTGCCGCGTATCGGCCGGGTGGCGGCGCGCTTGCTGGCGCAGCATCGGGTGACCGCCAGCCAGATCGCCTTCGAGGTGACCGAGCGCGGCCTGATCGATGTGGTGGTGGCGCGGGACAACCTGCAGGCCCTGCGCGCGGTGGGGCACCAGGTGCTGATCGACGACTTCGGCACCGGCTATTGCAGCCTGGCCTACCTGCAGACCCTGCCGGTGGATTGCCTGAAAATCGACAAGTCGTTCATCGATGCCCTGGGCCATGACGCTGCCAGCAGCGGCGTCGCCCCGCACATCATCCGCATGGCCCACGACCTGCACCTGCGGGTAATCGCCGAGGGCATCGAGTGCGAGGACCAGGCGCTGCTGCTCAACGCCGAGGGGGTTCACTATGGCCAGGGCTGGCTGTTCGCCCACCCGTTAAATGCCCGCCAGTTCGCCGAGTTGATCACCCGCGGCCGGCGGGTGGCGGGCCGGCGCATCGACGATGAGCCTTGAGGCTGCCTTTGCCTGTCAGCAGCACCCGGCGGGGATCGTCAGACCGGCAAGGCCATGTAGAACTGCGTGCCCTGCCCCGGCCGGGAGAACACCCCCATGCGCCCGCCATGCAGTTGCACGATTTCCTTGCACAGCGCCAGGCCCAAGCCTGCCCCGCCTTTCTTGCGGCCAACCTGCACGAAGGGCTCGAAAATCCGCCCCTGCTGGCCATAGGCGATACCCTCGCCACTGTCCTCGACACTGATGATCACCCGTTCGGCGTGCCGGCGCGCATGCAGGCGAATGCGCCCGCCGCTGCCGGTGTGGCGGATCGCGTTGTGCAGCAGGTTGTCCAGCACCCGGTCGAGCTGGGCGATGTCGGCCTGGATTCGCGGCAGCGGCGGCTCCAGTTCGGCCACCAGTTCGACCTGCTTGGCCATGGCCTGTTCGGCGAAGCGCGCCTGGGCGCGCTCGAACAGCTCGCCGAGGTTGCACGGTTGCAGCTCCAGTTTCTGCAGGCCGCTCTGGTAGCGGGAGAAGTTCAGCAGGTCGTTGATCAACTGGGTCAGGCGCTGCATTTCCTCGCCGATGGTCTCCAGCAGGTCGGTCTCGCGCGCCTCGGGCGGGAAGCTGATGCGTTCGCGCAGCAGGCCGAAGGCCATGTGCATGCCGGTGACCGGGGTGCGCAGTTCGTGGGAGGCGCGCAGCACGAATTCGCTGCGTACCCGTTCGAAGGCGCGTTGCTCGGTGACATCGTGCAGCACCATCACCGCACCGAGAATCGGCCCCTGGGGGTGGCTGACCGGCGTCAGGCTGTAGGTCAGCAGGCGGCTTTCCTCGTCCACCTCCAGGCTCAGGTCGTCGGGTGGGCGATCCAGGCTGCCGCCGCGCAGCACCTGGCGCAGTTGCTGTTCCAGCTCCGGGCGTTGCAGGGCTTCGGCCAGGCTCACGCCCAGGCGGCTGGGGTCCCAGCCGAGCTGGCGCTGGGCCACTGGGTTGAGGTGTTCCAGGCGCCCCTGGCGGTCGATGATCAACAGCCCGTCGTCGATGCTGTCGAGCACTGCTTGCAAGCGCTGCTGACCGGCCAGCAACTCGTCGATATTGGTGGCCTGGTGCTTGCGCAGGGCATCGGCCATCAGCCCGAAGCGACGGGTCAGCTGGTTGAGCTCGGTGGCTTGGGTGACCGGCAGGGTCACGTCGAAGTTGCCCTGGCCGACCTGGTCGGCGGCCTTGGCCAGGGCCTCGATTGGCTGGCCGAAGCGCCGGGCGATGTTGTGCGCGGTAATGAAACCCAGGACCAGCACGGTCAGGCCCATCAGGCCGAGGACGCCGCCAACCAGCAGGGCGTGGTCGCGGGACTGTTCCTCGCTGCGGGTGATGTGCTCCAGGGCCTGCTTGTGCGAGTCGATCAGGTCGTTGCGCACCTGGTTGAACGCCGCGCCCAGCGGCTGCTCGAGGCCCATGCTGTGGGCCGGTACCGGGCTGTCGCGGTAGGCCTGGAGGAACGCCTGGTAGTTGCTGCTGGCCTTGCTGAAGCCGGTGCGCTCGCCGCCCTGCTCCAGGCCCTGGTTGAGCAGGTGCTGGAACTGAGTCTGCAAGGTGACCAGGTTTTTCGGATCGGTGTCCGGATCGAGCATCAGATTCAGCTGCTCACCGAGGTTCTGTCGCAGTTGCAGGCCCAGGGACAGGGTGTGGGTGGTGTCCTGCACGAGGCGCTGTTGCAGGGTCGCCATCTGCAGCACGCTGACCAGACCCAGCAGCAAGCCCAGCAGCGCCACGGTCACCAGCGCCGAGATGCTGAGGAACAGCCGTGTGCGCAGCTTCATCGGCCATTTCATAGGTTGTACTGCTTGCGCTTGCGGTACAGGGTGGAGGCGTCGATGCCGAGGGTCTTGGCGGCCTGGTCGAGGGTATCGCTGGCCGCCAGCACCGCGCCGATATGGGCCCGTTCAAGCTCATCCAGGCTCAGCGCGGCGCCGACCCGCGGGGCGTTGCTGGCGGGCGCCTCGGCCATGCCCAGGTGGCTGATTTCCACGCGCTCCTGCGGGCAGATGATGCTGGCGCGCTCGACCACGTTGCGCAGTTCGCGGATGTTGCCCGGCCAGCGGTAGTTCAGCAGCGCGCTGCGGGCTTCGTCGCTGAAGCCCCGGGCGGGGCGCGAGTATTCCTTGACGAAGCGCGCCAGGAAACGGTCGGCCAGGGTCAGGATGTCCTCGCTGCGCTCGCGCAGGGGCGGCAGGTGCAAGGTGATGACATTCAGGCGATAGAGCAGGTCTTCGCGGAAGCGGTTTTCGCGCACCATCTCATCGAGGTTGAGGTTGGTCGCGGCGAGGATGCGTACATCCGCGCGACGGGTGACGGGGTCGCCGACCCGCTCGTATTCCTTGTCCTGGATGAAACGCAGCAGTTTTGGCTGCAAGGTGAGGGGGAAATCACCGATCTCGTCGAGGAACAAGGTGCCGCCGTCGGCCTGGCTGACCCGCCCCAGGGTGCTCTCGCTGGCACCGGTGAAGGCGCCGCGGGTATGGCCGAACAGTTCGCTTTCCATCAGTTCGGCGTTCAGCGACGGGCAGTTGATGGTCACGCAGGCCTTGCGCGCCCGTTTGCTCCAGCCATGGATGGCCCGGGCCAGTTCGCCCTTGCCGGTGCCGGATTCGCCAAGGATGAGGATGTTGGCGTCGGTGGTCGCTACCTGCCGGGCGGTCTCCAGTACCGCCATCATCGCTGGGCTGTGGGAGTCCAGGCCGTCCTTGGGCTTGCGCACCTCGCCTTCGAGGGCCTCCAGGCGCGCCGACAGCTGGCGCACCTCCAACTGCTTGGCGGTCGCCAGGCGCAACTGGTCGGGGCTGCACGGCTTGACCAGGTAGTCGGCGGCGCCGGCCTGGATCGCGTCCACCGCGGTGTCGATGGCCGAGTGGGCGGTGACGATCACCACCCGCATCCACGGCGCCTGGATACGCATCTGTGCCAGTACATCCAGGCCGTTGTCCTCGCCCAGGCGCAAATCGAGGAAGCACAGGTCGAACACCTGGCGTTGCAGCAGGGTCTCAGCCTGTGCGGCGCTGTTGGCGGTGGCCACGCTATAGCCTTCGTCTTCGAGGCAGTAGCGGAAGGTACGCAGGATGGCGGACTCGTCGTCCACCAGCAGAATGCGGCCTTGGTTGTCCTGGGCTGATTCCATTTTTCCTGCGCTCCTTTGGGGTTGGTCTCAATTAGTGTCGGAAAAATCGGGCAAGTTGCATGGTTGATTCTGATTGATTCCGCGCCATGCATGCTAGCTGAGTGCCTTCATGATGGCTAAGTGATTGATAAACCGCAGGATGGTTCCCTGTTTTGCACTGGCACGCCGCTTGCGCCTGCCTTGGGTTGAGCTATTGGCAAGGAGATCTGTTCATGTTTCGTTCCCTGCGAATCACCGCGTTGGCTGCCTGCCTGCTGCCGATGATTGCCCCGGCGCTGGCCGACCCGGTGCAGGACGCCCGCCTGGAAGGCGCCCTGCAGACGGCGTTGTCACTCAATCGCATGCTCAATCCCTTCTCTATAAAGGTGCAGGTCGATGGCCCGCGGGCACGGCTGTCCGGCGAGGTCGAGAACCCGGTAGAGCGCGCCCTGGCCGAGCAGGTGGCGTTGGCCACCCGCGGCGTGGAACAGGTCGACAACCAACTGCGGGTCAATCCGCAACTGGTGGAGCGGCCACTGGAGCTGCGCGCTTATGCCCAGCGCCTGGAGGACGCCACCTTGGCCGCGGTGATTCGTGCCCGTTTGCTGTGGAGCCGGGTCACGCAAAAGGCGCCCATCGAGGTACAAAGCCGCGACGGCGTGATTACCTTGCGCGGCAAGGTGGACAGCCCGCAGGCCAAGGAGCTGGCTGGCGTGCTGGCGCGCACCAGTACCGGCGTGCACCTGGTCAACAACCTGGTCAGCCTGGACAGCACCGCGCTGGCCAAGGCCCGGCAGACGCCGGTGGATGCAGCGGATGGCCCGCAGCCCAGCGACAGCTGGATAGTGGACAAGATCCAGGCCAGCTATCGCTTCAGCCGCAACCTCGACGGCCTGAACCTCAAGGTCGCCAGCGAACAGGGGCTGGTCAGGCTGGCCGGCGAGGTGGTCAGCAGCGAGCAGAAAACCATCGCCGTCGAGGTGGCGCGGCAGATAGTGGGCGTGCGTGGGGTGGACGCCGACCTGCTGAAGGTGGCCACCAAGGTGGAGGGCTGAATCGTGCAATTCGCACGGTGCGCCAGCCGGCATCGTGCAGGATACGTCCTTTCAGTTTTCGCGATTAATAGTTAACTATCTGATTTATAAGTATTTTATTGGATAGAAAATCCTGGCATGCAGCCTGCAACAGTCCTTCCAGCATGGATAACAAGTACAGCAGGAGGAGCCGGCATGAATCGCCCCAACGTCAACCGCGCACAGGTCACCGACTGGTCACTGCGCCAGCTGCTGTTCCTTGGCCTGGCCGTAGTGCTCACCCTGGCGGCCGGCCAGGCGTACTACAGCTGGCAGACCGCGCGGCTGGCCGAGCAGGTGGCGGCGCAGACCGCCCTGTTGACGCAGCTGCGGGCCACTACCGGCAACACCTTGGTCCGGGCCGCCGAACCGCTGCCCCAGGCCGACGCCGCACCGGCGGTGCTTGAACGGGTCGAGCCCCAGGAACGCTGGGTGTTCTGATTCTGCTAGCGCATACCGATTTCGCACAAGAAAAGGAGAAACATCATGCTGAGTTGGGCTATCACCTTCCTGATCATCGCCATCATCGCCGCCGTCCTGGGCTTTGGTGGTATCGCCGGCGCCGCGACCGGCATCGCGAAGATCCTGTTCATCGTCTTCCTGGTGCTGTTCGTGGCGTCCTTCTTCTTTGGCCGCGGCAGAGGTTGACGACCATGGGCAGGATGCTCCCCAAGCTGCTGGTCACCGCCCTGTTGCTGGGCGGTGGCACGGCGGCGATGGCCGCCAACGACGGCCAGGCCCGGGTCAACCAGCTGCTGGGCAGCGACCCGGAATACCGCCAGACCTGGCAGAAGACCATTAAGGATGAAGAACGCTTGCCCGAGTGGGTGATCAACCTCAGCGGCAGCTCGGCGCAACAAATGTCGGCGGTGACCGAGGATGGCGATCGCTACCTGGTCGGCCCGCTGTGCGAGGCTGAGGACAAGTGCACCTACAAGCGCCTGATCGTCGCCTTCAGCTGGGACAAGGACGAGGCCTACGGGATGCTCGTGGAGGTGCCCGAAGGCCTGCCCACGGACAAGTCGCCTACCCGCCATGCGGACTACCGTTGGCTGGGCAAGCCGGACGACGGCATGAAGGCCTTGCTGCAAGAGCAACTCAAGCGCGACCCGAACTGGTACTGACCAACGGTCGCGCGCTGTAACGCTATAGAAGCTGAACCTTTTTATCTTTCTGGCTTCTATGATGCGCCGCCCCGAGGAGGGGTAGCGCATGACCAGGGGGCCGGGCTGTTCTGATTGTTGCAGGATCGGAGTGGCCTAGGGGCACAGGGAGTGCCTCCGTCATGGGCCGGGTCAGGAGAAGGTGGCATCGGAAGTTGCAGGTCGGTTGGCGCATATTTGTGTGTGACTGATCTGGCTTCCGAAGCGCCTTATGTAGGAATCCTTCCTTATATACGGGCGACTTTTTTCTCAGACACATTTTGTCGCTACCGTACATCGAAATTTTTTTACCTGTCCGACACGTCAGTTTGAGTGGCATTTCAGCCATTCGGATTGTCGAACACGCCACGTCCACCCATATCGCTACCCCGCCAAATCTGCCGGAAAATGGCGTTTTGGTCTTGTTCGGAAATCCGAACGTTGAAAATCAAGGGTTTGGCGATGGCCGATTTCGTCTTTCGGTCTCATGCCGATTCGGCATGGGGTAGTCGTTTCCGGCATTAGACTGCCCCCTGCCCGCATCGCAATAGTTGCCGCCTTTTTCCTCGGCCCGAGCGCCAGCCAAGCTCGCTCGCGGTGTCCTTACAGAGGGGCAGCGGCCCGCAAAGTTGTCCTCCACGAGCCTTTCCAAGGCTCTGGGGTGCGCTTTTCAGGCCGATGCTCGTGACCACTACAACAAAGGGTAATGACATGAAGAAGGCAAAACTGAGCCTCGCCTGGCAGATCGTCATCGGTCTGTTGCTGGGCGTTGCAGTCGGCGCGCTACTGAATCATTTCAGTGCAGAAAAGGCATGGTGGATCAGCAACGTCCTCCAACCTGCCGGCGACATCTTCATTCGCCTGATCAAGATGATCGTCGTCCCGATCGTGATTTCGTCGCTGATCGTGGGCATCGCCGGGGTTGGCGACGCGAAGAAACTGGGCAGCATCGGCCTGAAGACCATCATCTACTTCGAGGTGGTGACCACCATCGCCATCGTCGTCGGCCTGGTCCTGGCCAACGTGTTCCATCCGGGCGCGGGCATCGACATGAGCACCCTGGGCACTGTCGACATCTCCAAGTACCAGGCCACCGCGGCCGAGGTGCAGCATGAGCACGCGTTCATCGAGACCCTGCTCAACCTGATCCCGTCGAACATCTTCGCGGCGCTGATGCGTGGCGAGATGCTGCCGATCATCTTCTTCTCGGTCATGTTCGGCATGGGCTTGTCGAGCCTCAATGCCGACCTGCGCGAGCCGCTGGTGCGTACCTTCCAGGGCGTGTCGGAGACCATGTTCAAGGTCACCCACATGATCATGAACTACGCCCCGATCGGCGTGTTCGCCCTGATCGCCGCCACCGTCGCCAACTTCGGCTTCGCCTCGCTGCTGCCGCTGGCCAAGCTGGTGCTGCTGGTGTACTTCGCCATCGCCTTCTTCGCCTTCATGGTCCTGGGCCTGGTGGCGCGCGTGTTCGGTTTCTCGATCATCCGCATCATGCGCATCATGAAAGACGAGCTGATCCTCGCCTACTCCACCTCCAGCTCCGAGACCGTGCTGCCGCGCGTGATCGAGAAGATGGAGAAGTTCGGTGCGCCGAAGTCGATCTGCTCGTTCGTGGTGCCGACCGGCTACTCGTTCAACCTCGACGGCTCGACCCTGTACCAGAGCATCGCGGCGATCTTCATCGCCCAGCTGTACGGCATCGACCTGTCGTGGAGCCAGCAGCTGCTGCTGGTGCTGACCCTGATGGTCACCTCCAAGGGCATCGCCGGCGTGCCGGGCGTCTCCTTCGTGGTGCTGCTGGCCACCCTGGGCAGCGTGGGCATTCCGCTGGAAGGCCTGGCCTTCATCGCCGGTGTCGACCGCATCATGGACATGGCCCGTACCGCGCTGAACGTGGTGGGCAACGCCCTGGCCGCGGTGGTCATCGCCAAGTGGCAGGGCATGTACGACGCCGAGAAGGGCGAGGCGTACTACCAGTCGCTGGTGCTGGCCAAAGGCACCCAGCCAGCTTCGGTGGCGGGCAAGACCGTCAACCAGTAAGCCGCTGAGCTGAACGAAAAGCCCCGACTAGTCGGGGCTTTTTGTTTTATAGGCGACCACTCCCCCCTGTAGGAGCGGCCTTGTGTCGCGAAAGGGCTGCGCAGCGGCCCCGGCGATTTTGCATGATGCCGAGACTCTGGGGCCGCTGCGCGCCCCTTTCGCGACACAAGGCCGCTCCTACAGGTACGCGGCCCCCAGCCAGGCGCCGGCATGCGCTATCATTCGGGCATTTTTCACGGGGGAATACACGGATGCTCAACGGCCTGTGGCTCGGCTTTTTCCTGGTGGCGGCCATCTCCGCCCTGGCCCAGTGGCTGGTAGGCGGCAATGCCGGCATCTTCGCCGCCATGGTCGAGAGCATCTTCGCCATGGCGAAGTTGTCGGTGGAAGTCATGGTCCTGCTGTTCGGCACCCTGACCTTGTGGCTGGGCTTTCTCAAGATCGCCGAGAAGGCCGGCATCGTCGAATGGCTGGCCAAGGTCCTCGGCCCGCTGTTTGCCCGGCTGATGCCGGAAGTACCGCCCGGCCACCCGGCCCTGGGCTTGATCACCATGAACTTCGCCGCCAACGGCCTGGGCCTGGACAACGCCGCCACGCCGATCGGCCTGAAGGCCATGCGCGCGTTGCAGGAGCTCAACCCCAGCAGCACCACGGCGAGCAACGCGCAGATCTTGTTCCTGGTGCTCAACGCCTCGTCGCTGACCTTGCTGCCGGTGACCATCTTCATGTATCGCGCCCAGCAAGGCGCCACCGACCCGACCCTGGTGTTCCTGCCGATCCTGCTGGCCACCAGCTGTTCGACCCTGGTCGGCCTGCTGTCGGTGGCCGTGATGCAGCGCCTGCGCCTGTGGGACCCCGTGGTGCTGGCATACCTGATCCCCGGCGCCTTGCTGTTGGGCGGTTTCATGGCGTTCCTGGGCACCTTGTCGGCCGCCGCCCTGGCCGGCCTGTCGTCGATCCTCGGCAACCTCACGCTGTTCGGCGTGATCATCCTGTTCCTGGTGATCGGCGCGTTGAAGCGGGTGCAGGTGTACGAAGCCTTCGTCGAAGGCGCCAAGGAAGGCTTCGATGTGGCCAAGGGGCTGTTGCCCTACCTGGTGGCGATGCTGGTGGCGGTCGGTGTGCTGCGCGCCTCGGGCGCCCTGGAGCTGGCCCTGGATGGCATTCGCCATGCAGTGAACTGGATGGGCCTGGATACCCGCTTCGTCGAAGGCCTGCCCACCGCGCTGGTCAAGCCGTTCTCCGGCAGCGCGGCGCGGGCCATGTTGATCGAGACCATGCAGGCCCATGGCGTCGACAGCTTCCCGGCGCTGGTGGCGGCAACCATCCAGGGCAGCACCGAGACCACCTTCTACGTGCTGGCGGTCTACTTCGGCGCGGTGGGTATCCAGCGGGTGCGCCATGCCGTTGGCTGTGCCCTGCTGGCCGAGTTGTCCGGGGTGATCGCGGCGATCTTCGTCTGCTACTGGTTCTTCGCCTGAGCCTGGGCGACCGTCCAGGCGATCAGCTGGCGCGCCAGCACATCGCTGGCCGCGCCGAAGCCGGCAACCACTGCCGGCACTTTCCCATCGTTGAGCGGCTGGCGCACCTCGAAACGTTTGCTGGCGAGGATGCGCTGGGTGCGCCCCTGCACCAGGCGTGCGTCATAGCGGATCACCACCTCCAGCTGCGCGCCGGCACGGTACTCGCTCTGGAACGCCTGCAGCTCACCGGCCAACTCGTAGTCGGCTTGCAGGTTGCTGTCGTCGGCGCTCAGGCGCTGCACCCGGCCGTCACGCTGGAAACCGTCGAGCAGACGATTGCGCAGCAGCATCGGCACCGGGTCGCTCCAGCGCGCGCCCTTGTAGCTGCTGATCACGTCGCCTTGGGGGATCACCGCGATGCGCGGGCCGGCCAGGGCTTCGCTGGTCAACGGTTTGTTCAGGCGCAGCGACCAGTCCAGCGGCGCGGCGTTGGCCGTGGCCTGGCTCACCGGCAGGCGGTAGATATCCACAGGCTCGCTGTGCGGCAGGATCGAGCAGGCCGAGACCAGGCCCAAGGTGGCGGCCAGCGCGGCCAGGCGCAGCGACGGGATCATGGCTGGAACTCCTTGTTGTTGTCGCGGCCCAGCAGGTAGCCGCTGGGGTCGGCCTCCAGGCGCCGGGAAATGCCCTTGAGGGCGTTGAGGGTCTCGCGCAGTTCACGGATGGCCGGGGCCAGCTGATTGAGGCCCTGGGCGCCGTCGTCGAGGGACTGGCGGTTGTCCTTGAGCAGGCTGTTGATGGTCGCGGTGCTCTCGGCCAGCGCCTGCATGGCCTGCTCGGCGCTGCCGATGGCCTGCTTGCCCTGGTTGCCGAGCAGGCCGTTGGCGTTGCGCATCAGCGCCTGGGTCTCGGCCAGGGTGGCATTGGCCTGGCGGCCGACTTCGGCCAGTTGCGCCAGGGCGTCGGCGATGCCGCCGCGCTTGCTGGCGAAGGCGCCGGTGGTCTGGTCGAGGTTGGCCAGGGTGTTGCTCAGGTGCTCGACGTTGCTTTGCGAGAACATCTGGTTGGCGTTGTGCAGCAGCAGGTTGATATTGGTCACCAGGTCGCTGCTGTCGTTGAGCAGGCGTGAAATCGGCGATGGCGAGGCGACGATCACCGGCAGCTTGCCATCCTTGCCCTTGAGCTCGGGGCTTTGCGGGGTGCCGCCGCTGAGCTGGATGAACGAGTTGCCGGTCACCCCGGCCAGGGTCAGCTTGGCCTGGGTGTCCTGCTTGACTGGCGTGTCGGCGCTCAGGCGTATCCGTGCCAGCACCCGGCGCGGATCCTTGGGGTCCAGGCGCAGGGTGCTGACGTCGCCCACCTTGATGCCGTTGTACTGCACCGGGCTGCCGCGCGACAGGCCGGACACCGCCTCGTTGAACACCACTTCGTAGTCCTTGAAGGTGTCGTCGACGCTGGCCTTGGTCAACCACAGGCCGAACAGCATGGCGCCGGCCACCACCAATACGGTGACCAGGCCGATCAGGACATGATGAGCTCGGGTTTCCATCGTTCAGCGCTCCTGGCGGGCGCGCAGGGCGGCATCTTCGGCCGCCCGGCCGCGCGGGCCGTGAAAGTATTCGTGGATCCAGGGATCAATGGTCTGCTCGACCTCGGCCAGCGGGCCGGCCACCAGCACCTTCTTCTGCGACAGCACGGCGATGCGGTCGGTGATGGTGTACAGGGTGTCGAGGTCGTGGGTGATGAGGAACACCGACAGGCCCAGGGCGTCGCGCAGGGTCAGGATCAACTGGTCGAAGGCGGCGGCGCCGATCGGGTCGAGGCCGGCGGTGGGTTCGTCGAGGAACAGGATGTCCGGGTCAAGGGCCAGGGCGCGGGCCAGCGCGGCGCGCTTGATCATGCCGCCGGACAGCGCCGCCGGGTACTTGTCGGCGGCGCTGATCGGCAGCCCGGCCAGGGCCAGCTTGACCCCGGCCAGGTGCTCGGCGTCGGCCCGCGACAGCCCGGCATGCTCGATCAGCGGCAGGGCGACGTTCTCGGTCACGGTCAGCGACGAGAACAGCGCGCCCTTCTGGAACAACACGCCGAAGCGCCGCTCGATCAGCGAGCGTTGCGCCTCGCTGGCCGTGGCCAGGTCCTCGCCGAACACCTTCACCCTGCCCTCGTTGGGCCGGCGCAGGCCGACGATGCTGCGCAGCAGCACCGACTTGCCGCTGCCCGAGCCACCGACCACGGCGAGGATCTCGCCGCGGTACAGGTCCAGGTCGAGGTTCTCGTGCACGCTCTGGCTGCCAAAGCGGTTGCACAGGCCCCGGGCTTCGATCACCGCTTCGCTCACCAGCCCATCTCCATGAAGAACAGCGCGGCCACGGCGTCCAGGACGATGACCACGAAGATCGATTGCACCACCGCCGAGGTGGTGTGGGCGCCGACCGACTCGGCGCTGCCACTGACCTTGAAGCCTTCCAGGCAGCCGATGGCGGCGATCAGGAAGGCGAAGAACGGCGCCTTGGCCAGGCCCACCAGGAAGTGCTGCACGCCGATGTCGCTTTGCAGCAGCGAGAGGAACATGGCCGGCGAGATGTCCAGGGTCAGGGCGCAGACCACCGCGCCGCCGACCATGCCGCAGAGCATCGCGACGAAGGTCAGCAGCGGCAGCGCGATCAGCAACGCCAGCACCCGCGGCACCACCAGCAGCTCGATGGGGTTCAGGCCCAGGGTGCGGATGGCGTCGATCTCTTCGTTGGCCTTCATCGAGCCGATCTGCGCGGTGAAGGCGCTGGCGGTGCGCCCGGCCATGAGGATGGCGGTCAGCAGCACGGCGAACTCGCGCAGGAAGGAGAACGCCACCAGGTCGACGGTGAAGATGGTCGCGCCAAAGTCGGCCAGCACCGTGGCGCCGAGGAAGGCCACCACCGCGCCCACCAGAAAGGTCAACAGGGCGACGATCGGCGCGGCGTCCAGGCCGGTCTGCTCGAGATGGGCGACCACCGGGGTGACGCGCCAGCGGTGCGGCTGGAACAGGCGCAGGAACAGGGTCTGCAGGATCAGGCCGATGAAGCCCAGCACCTGGAGGGAGTCCTGCCAGAGCTGATCGACGGCGCAACCGATGCGAGCCAGCAGCAGGATCAGCACCGGTCGTTCGGGTTGCTTGACCGGGATGCAGTAGTCCTGCACCGAGCAGTACACGTTCTTCAGTAGCGCGCGGCTGGCTTCGGGGAGCTCGTCGGTGCAGTGGGCCAGGCGCTTGGCACCGAGCAGTTCGGCCAGCAGCGAGGCGCCGGCGGTGTCCAGGCGGCCAAGCTGGCTGAGGTCGGCGAGGGTGTCGTCGGCGTATTGGCTGCCCAGGCGCTCGCACTCGCGCTTGAGGCTGCTGTAGTGGGCCAGGGTCCAGTCGCCGACGATACGCAGGCGCGACGGCTGCTGGCTGGTGTCCAGGGTGGCGCTGGGGACGGTCATGGGCTCCATGCTTCAGACAATGGGCGGCGAGTCAGATCATAGCGCAGCAGGCTGCATTCCTATAGGCGCGGCCTTGTGTCGCGCCTACAGGGTTGCTCAGCGAGCGGTGTCGTCGACCACCTTGAAGCGCAACACCCCGATCACCTGGCCATCTTCGGTCAGCACCCGCACCTGCCACTTGCCCACCGGGTTCGGCGGGAAGTTCTGCTTGTGGGTCCAGGCCCGGTAGCCTTCCTTGCGCCCACCGTGGATATCCAGGGCGATACGGTCGACCTCTTTGCCGTCGAGCTGCCACACATGGTAGATGCGCTCGTCCAGGCCCCGTGGGGCGTTGATCGCGGTGTAGGCGTACAGCCCGCCATTGCGGATGCGGCTGGCGGGCACTTGCTCCAGCGAGGCCCCCGGCTGGCGGTTGATCACCTCGGTGCTCACCGCCACATCGGTCATCCACAGGGTCGCCGGTGGCACCCAGGAGCGCATCAGCCACCCGCCCCCGCCCACCGCCAGGGTCAACAGCACCAGGGCCACGCCGCGGCGCCAGTTGTTGATCGGGAAGCTGCTGGCCAGGCTCGGGAACGACAGCAGCATGGCGGCCCCCAGCGCCAGCTTGAAGCTTTGCGCGGTGGTCAGGTGCAGGATGATCGGCAGCGCCGTGAGCATCGCCGCGAACAGCGTCAGGGTATGCAGTGCGAGGAACAGCCAGCGCCGTGGCGCCAGCCATTTGTAGTACAGCGGGTCGACGATGGAGATCAGCCCGGCGGCGCCGAGCAGCCCGGTGAAGATCAGCTGGCCGCTGTTCCAGGTGGTGGTGATGAAGAAGAACGGCAGGACGAAGAACAGGCTCTCCTGGTGGATCAGCTGGGTGGCGTAGCGCAGCAGTGGCTGCGGGATCTCGCGCTTGAAGGTGCGGGCGAACAGCTCGGTAAGGGTGTTTTCCAGCATCAGCCAGACCCAGCTGACCAGCATCAGGATGGCGATCCAGCTGGCCAGGCCGGCCTGGCGGTCGACCAGGATGAAGCTGCCGATACCAGAGAGGAAACCATAGAGCGCGATGATGCCGGGGTAGCGCTTGAGCAGCTCGATGAGGCGCAGGATGAAGCTGGGGATTGGGAGCATGGGTCTACAACAGCAAGGGGCGTGTGCGAGGCGTCATGGAAGCGGGCTTGCCCCGCGATGGGCTCATCGCGGGGCAAGCCCGCTTCCATGCAGACGCTGTTGGCCGACAGGATACCGCCGAATCACGGCGCCCGTGTAGCGCCGCTGGGCTTGGCCGCTGCCTGGCGGCGCTGGCGTACCAGCCCGACCGCGAGGAGCAGCGCCAGCCCCAGCGCCACCAGGCCGTACAGCTCGTCATAGCCCAGCAGCGGCTTCTCGATGCGCAGGTAACCCGGGTCCTTGAGCAATTCGCGCAGCGCCGCGTCGGCCTGCTTCAGGCTGACCTGGCGCAGTTTGCCGATCGGGTCGGCGAAGCGCCCGTCCTCATAGGCGTTGAGCGCGCCCCAGTAGTAGTCGGCCAACGCCGCGTTGCCCTGGGTGGTCCAGCTTTCCCGGGCGATCGCCGCCTCCTTGATGCGGGCGAAGGTGTCCGGGTCCAGGCCGTGCTTGCGCAGGTGCTCGAACAGCTGCTCGAGCACCTTCACCGCCGCGTCGAGGTCCTGGCGCTCGAGGTCGGCGTTGAGGCTGAACAGGCCGCTGTCGCCGAAGCTCTCGCGCTGCACCGACGGCCCGTAGGACAAGCCATGGCGTAGGCGCAGCTGGTCGTACAAGGCCCAGTCCAGGTAGCGCGACAGCAGCTCGAGGGTCTGGTCGTGGCCCTCCTCCAGGGTCGGCTCGAGGAACAGCCAGTGCAGCTTGACGTTGTCGCCCAGCCAGCCGCGGGTCAGGCTGCGCCGTTGCTCGGCCTGCTGGCTGATGCTCTCGAGGCTGCGGCGTTCTTCCGGCTCGGTTGCCGGCAACTCGCCAAAAGTGCGTTCCAGATAGGCCGGCAGCAGGCGGTCGAGGCCGCCGACGACGATCAGCGACATGTTGTTGGCCGCGTACCAGTGCTCGCGCAGATGCTGCACCTGCTCCAGGGTCATGGCGTCGAGGTCGGCGCGTTCCGGGCATTTCAGGCCCAGCTCGGTGGCCAGCTGGTCGCTGGCCGGGTGGCCGATGTCCTGGCGGTCGAGCCAGCGTTGCAGGCGCCCGTAATGGCCGCCATCCTCGCGCTCGATGATGGTCTTGGCGGTGGCCAGGGCCTTGGCGTCGATGCGCGTGTCGCGGATCACCGCCAGCAGCAGGTCGAGCACCTTGCGCTGGTTGCGCGCCGGCGCTTCGATGACGAAGGTGGTGTCGGCGCTGCTGGTGTAGGCGTTCCACTCCCCGCCCAGGGCCTGCATGCGCTCCTCCAGGCCGCCTTCGCCGGTGTCGTCGATACCGCTGAACAGCAGGTGCTCGAGCAGGTGCGGCAGCTCGCGCTGGTCGCAGGCGAAGTCGTCCAGGCCAACACCGACCACCAGACGGATCGACACATGGTCGCGCTCGTAGCCCGACTTGAGGATCACCTGCAAGCCGTTGGGCAACAGGTAGCCCTCCACCCGCGAGCGGTCGAGGGCGAGGGTCGGCAGGCTGCAGATCAGCAGGCAAACGAACATCAGGCAACGCATGGGCGAGCTTCGGTCTCCGGGGTGTGTCGGTTCAGGGCTGGCGGGCCTCGTCCGGCACGCTGTCGAGCATCAGCCCGCCGGTGTCGGTGCCGCCCAGTACCACATAGGCACTGCTGCAGAACAAAGAGTTCAACCGTTTCATGTCGGCAATGAGCTCCAAGTGTAGCGAACTGGTTTCGATACTTTGCACCACTTTACGTTGCAGGCGGCTGACATGGGCGTGGGCCAGGCGCCGCTCCTGGGCGCGGAAGCGACGTTTTTCACGCAGCAGTTGGCGCGCGCTGTGCGGGTCGGCGCTGAGGAATACCGACAGGCCCAGGCGCAGGTTGGCCAGCAATTGCTCCTGCAAGCCGGTCAACTCCTCCAGGCCGACCTGGGAAAACTCCCGGCGTTGCGAGGTCTTCTGCTGCTGGACCTTGCGCAGCATGCGCTCGATCAGGTCGCTGGCCAGCTTGAGGTTGATCGCCAGCTCGATGATTTCCGCCCAACGCCGGTTGTCCTGCTCGCCAAGGTCTTCGCGGGGCATCTGTGCCAGGTACAGCTTGATGGCGTTGTACAGCGCCTCGGCGTCCTCGCCCAGGCTGCGCACCTGTTGCGGCATGGCGGTCTGGGTGCCGCGCAGGGCGCCGAGCATGGCCTCGAGCAGGCTGTCGACGATGTCGCCCAGGCGCAAAGTTTCGCGCACGGCGTTGGCCAGGGCCAGGCTGGGGGTGTTCAGCGCGGTCGGGTCGAGGTGGCGTGGCTGGGTATGGCCGTTGCCATGGTCGCGCTCAGGCAGCAGGTAATTGCACAACCGCCCCATGGGCTTGACCGTCGGCAGCATCAGCAGGCAGCGCAAGGTGTTGTAGAGCAGGTGGAAGCCGATCACCAGCTCCTGCGGGCTGAAGCTCAGGCTGTCCATCCACGCCACCAGCGGGTGCAGCACCGGGATGATCAACAGCAGGCCGATGACTTTGTACAACAGGCTGCCCAGCGCCACGCGGCGCCCGGCGCTGTTCTGCAGGCTGGTGGTGAGGAAGGCGAGCAGGCCGCTGCCGATGTTGGCGCCGATCACCAGGCCGATGGCCACCGGCAGGCTGATCACCTCGGCACCGGCCAGGGTGGCTGTGAGCAGCACGGCGGCCAGGCTGGAATAGGAAATCATGGCGAACAGCGCGCCGATCAGCGCGTCGAGGAGGATGTCGCCGGTCAGCGAGGCGAACAGCACCTTCACCCCTTGGGCATGGGTGATCGGCGCGGCGGCGTGGACGATCAACTGCAAGGCCAGGATGATCAGGCCCAGGCCGATACCCACCCGGCCCAGTTGCCCGGCGCGGGTCTGCTTGCGCGAAAGAAAGAAGATCACCCCGAGGAAGATCAGCAGCGGGGACAGCCACGACAGGTCGAAGGTCAGCACCCTTGCCATCAGCGCGGTACCGACGTCGGCGCCGAGCATGATTGCCAGGGCCGGGGTCATGGCCATCAGGCCTTGGCCGACGAACGAGGTGACCAGCATGGCGGTGGCGTTGCTGCTTTGCACCATGGCGGTGACCAGGATGCCGGCGACGAACGCCAGCGGGCGCTTGTTCATGTTCTGCCCGAGCACGCGGCGCAGGTTCGAGCCGTACACCCGCAGGATGCCGGTACGCACGATATGCGTGCCCCATACCAGCAAAGCGACGGCGGAGAGCAGGTTGAGCAGGGTCAACATGGTCGGGCCCCCTTTTCTTCTATGCCCCTGGTCGGGGCCAATGGTGCGGCGGTGAGCCTGGCCCGGGGGTGGGCTGGTTTTTTCCAGTGCTCACTGAAGCTTTAGTTGTTTTGCGCAATGGGTGCCAGCTTGGCATGGGTGAAACCTATTTGAAACATGGGTGCCTGTAGGAGCGGCCTCGCGTCGCGATGGGGCGCGCAGCGGCCCCAGGTTTCAGCAGCGGCGCATCGATCGCCGGGGCCGCTTCGCGGCCCTTTCGCGACACAAGGCCGCTCCTACAGTGCGATCACCCGCGGCTCGCGTACACTTTCCGACCGGCCCAACCAAACCTGTAGGAGCGGCCTCGCGACACAAGGCCGCTCCTACAGGGGACGTGGATGCAAAAAGGGCCCTGCGAAGGGCCCTTTTGTACCGCGCTCCTGATCTTACTGACCCGGAATGTCCTTGCGCAGTTTCACCGGGTCGTGCTCCTTGCCCTTCTTGCGCGCCAGGGCGGTGCGCATGCGGATGTTGATCGCCTCCACCGCCAGCGAGAAGGCCATGGCGAAGTACACGTAGCCCTTGGGCACATGCACATCGAAAGATTCGGCGATCAGCACGGTACCGACGACGATCAGGAACGAAAGTGCAAGCATCTTCAGCGAAGGGTGCTTGTCGATGAAGTCGCTGATGGTGCCGGCGCAGAGCATCATCACCAGCACCGCGACGATGATCGCGGCGATCATCACCGGCACGTGGGAGACCATGCCCACCGCGGTGATCACCGAGTCCAGCGAGAACACGATATCGATGATGGCGATCTGGATGATGGTGTAGAAGAACTTGCCGCCCGCCCCTTTTGGCTCCTCGGCGCTTTCGTCCTCGCCTTCCAGGCCGTGGTAGATCTCCTGGGAGCTTTTCCACAAGAGGAACAGGCCGCCGAAGAACAGGATCAGGTCGCGGCCGGAAATACCCTGGCCGAGCACATGGAACAGGTCGTCGGTCAGGCGCATGACCCAGGTGATCGACAGCAGCAGCATGATCCGCGTGACCATGGCCAACGCCAGGCCGAAGATCCGCGTGCGTGGCTGCATGTGCTTGGGCATGCGGCTGACCAGGATCGAGATCATGATGATGTTGTCGATCCCGAGCACGATCTCAAGCGCGGTGAGGGTGAAAAAGGCAACCCAGATTTCCGGGCTGGTCAGCCATTCCATGTGTATTCCTTCGAGCGGTAAAGGCGAAACGCCCGGATCACGGGCGCTTCGCGGTTGGATGATGCGCTTGTTGTTACAGACTGCTGAACAGCGGGAAAGTCCCCAAGGCCAGCGCGCCGAGCATTATGCACAGGCACACCAGCACTGCCCACTTGAGGGTGAAGCGCTGATGATCGCCGAACTCGATGCCGGCCAGGGCCACCAGCAGGTAGGTGGAGGGTACCAGCGGGCTGAGCAGGTGTACCGGCTGGCCGACGATCGACGCGCGGGCCATTTCCACCGGGGTGACGCCGTAGTGGCTGGCGAACTCCGACAGCACCGGCAGCACGCCGTAGTAGAAGGCGTCGTTGGACATGAAGAAGGTGAATGGCATGCTGATGATGGCGGTGATCACCGCCATGTACGGACCGAACGCCTCCGGAATCACCGCCAGCAGGCTCTTGGACATGGCGTCGACCATGCCGGTGCCCGACAGGATGCCGGTGAAGATGCCGGCGGCGAAAATCAGCCCGCTCACTGCCAGCACGCTGGAGGCGTGGGCGGCGATGCGGTCCTTCTGCTGCTGCAGGCATGGGTAGTTGACGATCATGGCGATGCTGAAGGCGATCATGAACAGCACCGGCAGCGGCAGCACGCCGGCGATCAGCGCCACCATCAGCGCGGCGGTCAGGGCGCCGTTGAACCAGATCAGCTTTGGCCGGCGCGCTTCCGGGAACTGCGACACGCTGATTTCGCTGTGGTCGATGTCGTCGGTAGGCAGGTGCAGCTCGCCCAGGCGGGCCCGCTCGCGCTTGCCGTACCAGTAGGCGATGGCCAGGATCGCCGCCACGCCGAAGGCCATGGCCGGGATCATCGGTACGAAGATGTCCGACGGATCGACGTGCAGGGCGCTGGCAGCGCGGGCGGTGGGGCCACCCCAGGGGGTCATGTTCATCACCCCGCCGGCGAGGATGATCAGGCCGGCCATGATCCGTGGGCTCATGCCCAGGCGGCTGTACATCGGCAGCATGGCCGCGCAGCAGATCATGTAGGTGGTGGCGCCGTCACCGTCCAGCGACACCACCAGGGCCAGCACCGCGGTGCCTACCGAGACCTTCAGCGGGTCGCCCTTGACCAGCCTGAGGATCTTGCGCACGGCCGGGTCGAACAGGCCGGAGTCGATCATCAGGGCGAAGTAGAGAATGGCGAACATGAGCATCACGCCAGTGGGCGCGAGCTTGCTGATGCCTTGCAGCATCATCGGGCCGATGTCGCTGTAGAAGCCCCCGAACAGGGCGAACAGGATCGGTACCAGGATCAGGGCGATCAAGGCCGACAGGCGCTTGGTCATGATCAGGTACATGAAAGTGATGACCATGGCGAAGCCGAGGAAGGTCAGCATGGCAGTACTCCAGGCGTGGCGCGGCGAAAGGAAGGACGCTTCGGGCGGATCAGCGCGTCAGGCGCTGCGCGGGGAGTAGGCGCGGAGGTACGGCGGGGAGGCGGGCACAGGAAAACATCGGGAATCACCATTGTTGTTGTTGATTGGGCCGGGCACGGAAGATTCCGGGTGCCCTGGCTGACCGGTCTTTGCCGGTGGTGGCGCTATCCTAGGTGGGCAAGCTTTCAGCCAGCTTTCGGCTGGCGCCAGGCGACGGGAGGTCGTTTCGATGGTGGATGTCGTGGAAGGCGGGTGTCATTGCGGGGCGTTGCGCTATCGGCTGCAGGCCGACCTGGGCGATGTCGCCCATTGTCATTGCTCGATCTGCCGGCGGGTCAGCGGCGCTACGCTGGTGACCTGGGTCACCCTGGCGCTGGCGGGTTTCCAGTGGCTGGCCGGCTCGCCCCAGCGCTATATGGCGCCGCAGAGCTGCAGCCGGTATTTCTGTGGCAACTGCGGGGCGCACGTGGCGCTGGTGACCGCGCATAGCCCTGACACGATAGACGTGACGGTGGCGACCTTGGATCACCCCGAGCGGGTGCCGGCCAATCGGCATATCTGGGTGGGGAGCCGCTTGCCGTGGTTGCAGGTGGATCAAGGGTTGCCGGAGGAGGATGAGGAGAGCCTTTGAGATGACGGGCTGCGCGGCTGGCATTTGCCGGTGTCTGGGGCCGCTTCGCGGCCCTTTCCGACCGGTCCGACGCCTCGGCAAGGCCGCTCCTACAGCGATGAGGGTGCACCTGGCAGGCCTCAGGGCAACTGCAACCCCCCGGCGGCCTTGTGCAGTGCCCGCAGGCGTTCGCCGATCTGCTTGATGTTGGCCTCCACCGCCTTGATCTGCCTGCCCCGCTCGGGCCCCAGCAGCGCCCTCACCTGCTGGTCCAAGTCGGTGCTCAGGCGCAATAGCTGGGCCTGGCGCTCGCTGCTCACCTGCTCCAGCTGTTTGCGCTCCTGCGGTTGCGGCAGGCCGTAGCCCCCTGCCCCGAGCAATTCCGCCGGGCGGCTGAGGAAGCCGCTGTTGGCCAGCATCGCCTGCAAGGTTTCATTGGCCTTGTCGAAACTGCCGTCCTTGAGCGCGCGGCCATTGAGGTAGCGCTGCTTGACCTCATCCTGGGCCAGCAGCAACTGGCGGCGCAGGCCGGCCTGTTCGAGCAGCAGCAAGGCCGCGCTGGTGCGCAGGTCGGCTCGCTCGAACCACGGGCGGCGTTGTTCGGCATCCAGCGCCAACCAGTCTTCCACTGCCGTCTGCTTGATCGGCAACTGCTTGCGTAGCACGTCGAACATGGCCTGGTAGCGTTCGCGGTAGGAATCGAAGCGATAGCCCAGGCGCAACGCCTCGCGTGGGTCGTCGAGCACGCTGGTATCGGCCAGCCCCCTGCCCTTGAGCACCTCCAGCAGGCCGTTGGGCATGATGTTGTCGAGGTCGTTCAGGCGCGGATTGGCCGTGCCGCTGCGCAGCAGCTTGAGCGACTCCACGGCGCAGTTGTTGGACAGGAAGTAGTAGTTGCCGTCGTAGCTCCAGTGCATTTCGGCGGCCTGGCGCACCAGGTTCTCGATCTCGTTGCGGCTGAGCTTGAGCGGTACCGAGGCCAGGCTGCGCAGCTCGGTCTTGGTGTACTCGTCGATCACCTGCCCCAGCGGCAGCACGAACAGTCGTGACGGGTAGGCGCCGACCAGGCCGTCCCAGCTGGACAACTGCACGTCGTTGACGAAGGCGCGGTACGACAGCACCAGGCTCTGGTCCAGGTCCAGCCGGCAGGCCGGGCCGCGCGGGCGGCCCGGGGCGCAGATCACCAGGCGCAGCATGCTGTGGCCCCAGCGGCTGACCCAGTTCTGGTTGGCCTCGGCCAGCAGGTAGTCCACCTCGTACACCCGCTCCGGGTCGATCTCGCCCAAAGGCTGGCGGGCGAAGTCGTTGCCGGCGTTGAGGAACGGCAGGCCCTTGGCGCAGGTGGCCTGTTCGGGCGCCCAGGCAAAGTGCTCGCGCAGGTACTGGTTCAGCGCCGGGCGTCGGCAGCCGTAGCTTGGGTCGAGGAGGAAGTACTCCATGTTGACCGCGACGAACTCCTTCGGGCTGCTCAGCTCGTAGCTGTCCGGGCTGCGCACGCCCTGGCCGTTGTGCTGCTCGCGCTCGCCCCGGCGGCCGACGTATTGCGGCCAGCCGGCCAGGTCGAGCAGCCGCGGGTCGTCGCTGAGGGTGAAGCGGCGCTCGGCCTGGCCGCGGCAGTCCTGCGGCAGGCCGACCTTGCCCAGGGCGCCCTGCTGGCGCGCGCAGCGGCTGATCAGCCGGCGCTCGGCGCTGGGCCACAGGCGCGCGCGGTCGTAGATATGGGTCAATTCGTGCAGCACGGTGGCCAGCAATTCCTGGCGGACCGTGCCGTGGGGGCGGTTGGTCCGTTCACGGGCGGCGCTGCCATCGACCAGGCCTGGCAGCAGGCGGCGGTTGAGGTCGAGGGTGGCCACCGGCGAGGCCTGCCCGTAGGCGTCCTCGGGCATGCGCGTACTCCAGCTGACCAGGATCTGCCGGTCGAGTTGCTGCTTGAAGCGCGGGGGCAGCTTGGCCATGGCCTCGTCGAGCAGCGCCTGGCTGGCCTGCTGTTGGGCCGAATCGAGGCCGTCGCGTTGCAACAGCAGTTGCAGGTCGGCCAGGGCGGGCGTGCCGAGCAGCGTCAGGGCGCAGCCCAGCAGCCAGGCACGCACGCGCTTCACAGGGCGAGGATAGCTTCGGCCAGCACCTGGTCGCTGGCGTCACGGGCCTCTGGCAGGCGGGCGCGCAGGGTGTCGAACGCGGCTTCCAGCTGGGCGCCGCGGATATCGCCGTTGCTGGCGACGAAGCTGGCGGCGTCGTCGTGGGCCTCACGGACCACTTTGGAGTCGCGTATCGAGGTGGTGGTGTCCGAGGTGAAGTCGATCGAACGGCCAAAGGCACGGACGATGATGTTGCTGGTGGCCACCAGGGTGTGCGCCTGGGCCAGGTCGGCGAGCAGCAGCATGCCGAGGGTGGCGGCGATCAGCGGTTTACGCATGGAGCATCTCCGGAAATGCAAAAGGAGCAGGTGTAGTTATTGGACGAGAATCGCTTCGGCCAGTTCACGGTCGCCGACAGAGTGCCGGGTGCAGCCCTGGCGCAGGGTGTCGAACGCCGCTTGCAGGCGCGCGCCGCGGATCAGGCCGTCACTGGCGACGAACGCGGCGGCATCGTCACGGGCGGCGACGATACGCTTGCGATCGAACGGCGCGGCGGTCACCTGGCTGGTGACATAGCCGGTGATGACCAGGCTCTGGGTGGTGGCATCCAGGGCATGGGCGCTGCCCACGCAGGTGAGGGCGAGCAATGATGGCAACAGATAACGCATGGCTGGCTTGAACGCAGTAGTCTCGGGCGCGAAGGCTACCCCGGATGCACCGGCCGGGGCCAGTGAATCCGGGGACGGATAGCGGAATCAGAGGGCGAGGATGGCGCTTGCCAGTTGCGCGTCGCTGGCCTGCAGCGCCGGCAGCTGCTGACGGATGTGCACGAACGCGCTCTCCAGTTTGGCGCCTCGGATCGCGCCTTGGCTGCCGACGAAGCTGGCGGCGTCGTCGCGGGCGGCCTGGACGATCTTGTCGTCACGGAACGAGGAGGAAATGTCGGAGGTGGCGTCGGTGGAAGCGGCCACCGCGCCGACCACGGCATCGGTGGTGACGACGAAGCTGGTGGCATTGGCCGCGCCGGCCAGGGACAGCAACAAGGCGGCGCCAAACAGGTGATAACGGGACATGATCGGTGGACTCCTGCACAGGGTCTTGGGTGGTTCTGGTTATCGGACGCTCGCTTGGCTCGTCACGGTACTTTATCTGCCAGGCGCGTAGGACAAGCGTAACACGCGCAGGTTCTAACGCTTGGCTTGGGTAAACATCACAAAACGTAACTGTACCGGTTGTATTTTAATTTAATGAAACTGTACATGTTTGGGGCCAAGGCGCTCTAGCGCGGGGCATACAAACAAAAAACCCGTCGCAGTAACCTGCGACGGGTTCTTGGAAATTCGCGGTGCCGGGCCAGGCCGGCAGCCGGGGCTTAGCGCCAGAACGGCTTGCTGAGCTCTTCGTAGCGCTGCGACTCGCTGATACCGGCGTCGGCCAGCAGGCGAGAGTCCAGGCGCGCCAGTTGGCGGCGGCTGGCCATGCGGCGCTGCCACAGTACCAGGGTGGACAGAACGCGCAGCGGCAGGGCAGCGTTGGAAGCTTGGGCGTTTTCGAAAACCAGGTCGGAACTGAGGGTACGTTCCATGATGTGTCATCCTTCCGCTTGTGGCGGGATTAGGTAGTGATTTAACTGGTGCCCATCTTCCTCCTCTCTCGTCCAGAACAGTAGGTACAGTTCAGTTGTATTGCGATGGCTCAGTTAACTGTTGAAAGCGACTGTTGCACTGGTTATTGGGAGAATTGTACTGGTTCGCACTAGTTTGGTGCGATTTTGTGGTGTTGGTAAGGAAATGGAACGCAGGAAGTGATGTTTGAGGCGGTACAGTAGTACAGTTTTAGATGGTTTATGCTTCAAGGTGTTCGACGATACAGTTGCAGCGCCTATGCGATCGAGCGCCGCCCGCGCGGCGCATCGCGACGCAAGGCCGCTCCTACATCTGTTTCGGGCCAATTTATCCTGTGCCATTACCGGGGCCGCCTTGTGGGTACGGCGCGGTCTCAGCGTGGGCACCACTGCCGCTCCACCTGTCTCAAGACATGCACCAAGGCGGGCAACCATGGCCTGACAGGTTCGGCACGTTGCAACAATTGGAGGAGCGGCCTTGCGTCGCGATGCGCCGCGCGGTCGGCGCTCGATCTCAAGGGCCCTGCAAGACCATCGCCAGGCACCTGTCCGCCATTACGATCCCCAACCCCCTCAAACCGAAACCGCCACCCCCCGCGCCCGCTCGGCCTTGCCCAGCAACCGCTTCATCCGCCACTCAAAGCCAAGCGTCAGCGCCACCGCCGCACAAGCCAGGCCCAGCGCCAGCCCCCACCAGATACCCGGAGCGCCACCGCCAAGGGTGAACGCGAACAACCATGCGCTCGGCGCGCCCACCAGCCAATAGCACACCAACCCGATCAGGAACGTGGTCTTGGCATCCTTCAAGCCACGGATAGAGCCCATGGCAATGGTCTGCACGCCATCGAACAACTCGAACCACGCTGCAACCATCAACAACTGTACTGCCAGCATGAAGATCGCCGCGAAGGCTGGGTCGTTGCGATCGATGAACAACGCCACCAGGCTATCGGGCAGCAGCCAGAACAACGCGGCGAAGGCGAACATCAGCGAGGCACCGAAACCAATGCCCACGCGCCCGGCACTGCGCGCCGCCAGCAGGTTGCCAGCGCCATAGTAGAGGCCGACGCGCATGGTCACCGCATAGGACAGCCCAGTCGGCACCATGAACGCGGTGGAGACGATCTGCAGGGCGATCTGGTGCGCCGCAAGCTCGGTGCTGCCCAGCACGCCCATGCACAGGGCGGCGAAGGCGAACAAGCCAACCTCGACCATGTAGGTGCCGCCAATCGGCAGGCCCAGCCGCCACAGTTCGCGCAGGGCCGGCAGGGAAGGGCGCGACAGGCCCTTGCGCAACGGGTAGTCGGCATAGGCCTTGTGCCAGCGGATGTACAGCGCCAGGGCAATGGCCATGCCCAGGGTCACCAGCGCGGTGACCAGGCCGATCCCCATCAGCCCCAGCTTGGGCAGGCCGAACATGCCCTCGATCAGCGCGTGGTTGAACAGGTAGTTGAACACCGTGCCGACCAGGCTGATGACCATCACCGGCGTCGAGTGGCCAAGGGCGCTGGTGAAACCGCGCAGGGCCATGAAGGTCATGTAGCCGGGCAGGGCCAGCGGCAACAGGGTCAGCAGTTGCATGGCCGAGTCGACGTTCTCGGGCTGCTGCCCGAACAACAGCAGTACCGGCTTGAGGTTCCACATCACCAGCGCCGCCACCAGCGCCAGGCCCCAGGCCAGCCACAGGCCGCTCTGCGCCAGGCGGGTGACGCCCTCGGTGTCATCGGCGCCCTTGCGGATGGCCACCAAGGTGCCGACTGCGGCGATCACCCCCAGGCAGAAGATCGACACGAACGAGTAGCTGGCCGCGCCCAGGCCGCCACCGGCCAGGGCCTGCGGGCTGATACGGGCCATCATCAGGGTGTCGGTGAGCACCATCAGCATGTGCGCCAGCTGCGAGGCGATCAGCGGCCCGGCCAAGCGCAGCAAAGCCTTGAGTTCGGTGGTGGGCGCGACATGCATGGTGGCGGTCCTTCTGGATGGTGCGAAAGTGCGAGCAGGCAATTCTGAAGCCTCGGTCAACTTTGCACAAAAGGATAAAAGCGATTGCTCGCATGAGTTTGACTCATGGATATATGATCCAGGTATCGCGTTTTGGCCCCGTATGACAGGTGCATCATGTCCCGCCAGCTTCCTCCGCTCTATGCGCTGCGCGCATTCGAAGCCGCCGCCCGGCTGAGCTCGTTCACCCGTGCCGGGGAAGAGCTGTCGATCACCCAGAGTGCGGTCAGCCGGCATATTCGCACGCTGGAGGAGCATTTCGCCTGCCGCCTGTTCGTGCGCAACGGCCGCAGCCTGCAACTCACCGAGGCGGCGCGGATGTTGCTGCCTGGGGTGCGTGAGGGGTTTGCCGCGCTGGAGCGGGCCTGCGACACCTTGCGCGGCGAAGACGACATCCTGCGCATGAAGGCGCCGTCGACCCTGACCATGCGCTGGCTGCTGGCGCGGTTGAGCCGCTTTCGGCATTTGCAGCCAGGCAACGAAGTGCAACTGACCAGCGCCTGGATGGACGTCGACCATGTGGATTTCTACCAGGAGCCGTTCGACTGCGCGGTGTTGCTCAGCGACGGTAGCTTCCCGGCGGACTGGGAGGTGCGCCGGTTGTTCTCCGAGCTGTTGATTCCGGTCGGTGCGCCGGACCTGCTGGATGACGCGCCGTGGGACGAACGGCGCTTGTGCGGCATCGAGCTGCTGCACCCCACCCCCGACAAGCGTGACTGGCGGGCTTGGCTGGCGCGCATGGGGCTGACCGACAAGGTGTCGCTCAAGGGCGGGCAGGTGTTCGACACCCTGGAGCTGGGCATGATCGCGGCTGCCCGGGGTTATGGGATTTCCATGGGCGACCTGCTGATGGTGGCCGAGGACGTGGCCGGGCGGCGCTTGAGCCTGCCCTGGCCGACGGCGGTGGCCAGCGGCATGGACTACTACCTGGTATGGCCACGGACCCGACCGGGCGGCGAGCGCCTGCGCCGGTTGAGTGTGTTCTTGCAGGAAGAGGCGGCGGCGATGGACTTGCCGGCGGTGCAGATCCTGTCGGCCCAGCATTGAGCCGTTCGACCTGGTAGGCGCCGGCCGCCGAGCACCAGGCAAAGGTTTGCGAATATCCAGGCTCCACGCTCAAGTATTCCCCCGCCAAGCCGATCCAGTTGCACCAGCGTCCCGGAAGAGGGCGCGATTCCCCGTCGATTGGAAGCGGACGGTCTGCGTGATCAGGATGATCCCGGCCTCTTGCCAGGAGCTTTCCCATGTCTCAACCGCGTGCCCGCATCGCCTCGCAGCTCGGCATCGCCCTCGCCATCGTGCTGGCGCTGGTGATCACCGGCAGTACCCTGTTCGCCCTGCGTTCGCTGGACGACGCCAACCTCGCCACCCGCCAGGAACACCTGGCCAGCGAGGCGCGGCTGCTGGCCGACCAGCTCGACACCTTCCACGGTTCGCTCAAGGACAACACCCAACGCCTGAGCGGCCTGTTCGAGCGCCGCTTCGCCTCGGGCCTGGCGCTGCGCGCTGGCGAGACCGTGCAGGTGGCAGGCCAGGCCACGCCGGCCCTGTACCTGGGCGAGCGGCTGTTGAACAACGACTTCCAGGTGGTCGATGAATTCCAGCAGATGACGGCCGGGATCGCGACGCTGTTCGTGCGCAGCGGCGACGATTTCGTGCGCATCAGCACCAACCTGAAGAAGCAGGACGGCAACCGCGCCATCGGCACCCAGCTGGACCGCCAGCACCCGGCCTATGCCAAGTTGCTGGCCGGGCAGATGTACGTCGGCCGCGCGGTGCTGTTCGAGCGCAACTACATGACCCGCTACGTGCCAGTGCGCGATGGCAGCGGCCGGGTCATCGCCGTGCTGTTCGTCGGCTTCGACTACACCGATGCGCAGAATGCCCAGTTCGCCAACCTCAAGCGCTTTCGCATCGGCCAGACCGGCTCCCTGGCCATTCGTGACGACCAGGGCCAATGGCTGGTGCCCCCGGCCAATGCCGACCAGGACCTGTTCAGTGTCAGCGCGCCGTTCGCCGAAGGCCCATGGACCGTGGTGGCGAGCATGCCCAAGGCGGAAATCCGCGAAGTCACCTGGAGCGTCGGTTTGCGCCTGGCCATCGGCAGCCTGCTGGCCATGCTCCTGGCCGTCGCCGCCACGCTCTGGCTGCTGCGCCGCAAGCTGCGCCCGCTGGGCGACCTGGTGCGCCAGGCCGAAGCCCTTGGCGCGGGCGACCTGAATGCCCGCCTGAGTGTCACCAGCCAGGACGAGATCGGCCAGCTGGCGCGCAGCTTCAACCAGATGGGCGAGGCCCTGGCGACCATGGTCGAGCATATCCGCAGCGCCTCCGACCAGGTCAGTGGCCGCGCCCGGTCGTTGTCCGGGTTGTCGTCCGGGGCCTGCGAGGGCATGGACCAGCAGTCCGGCGAGATCACCAGCATGGCCGGCGCGGTGGAGGAGTTCAGCGCCACCTCGATGAACATCGCCGACAACATGGCCGGTACCGAGCGCATGGCCCGCGACAATGCCCAGCAGACCCGTATTGGCCGCAGTGCCATGGACGAAGCGTCGGCCTCGCTCAAGCAGATCGCCGACGCGCTGGGCGGCACCGCCGCGGTGATGGACACCCTGGGTGCGCGGTCCCAGGAGATCGGCGGGATTGTCGGCGTGATCACCGCCATCGCCGAGCAGACCAACCTGCTGGCGCTCAACGCCGCCATCGAGGCGGCGCGGGCAGGGGAGCAGGGCCGTGGTTTCGCCGTGGTCGCCGATGAGGTGCGCGGCCTGGCCGCGCGTACCCGCCAGGCCACCGACGAGATCTCCGGGATGATCGCCAGCATCCAGCAGCAGACCGGGCATGCCATCAACACCCTGGAGCAGGGCAACCAGCTGATGCAGGAGGGCCTGGCGCGCAACGACAAGGTGGCCGAGGCGCTGGCGCGGATCGACGAGCAGAGCAGGGTGGCGGGCGAGCAGTTCGCCGTGATCAGCACCGCGACCCAGGAACAGAGCAGCACCGCGACGGTGCTCAGCCGCAACCTGCAGAGCATCGCCCAGGCCAACAGCGAACAGCGCGATGTGGCCAATGAGCTGGCCATGACGGCCCGCGAGCTGGAAGGGCTGGCAGGGCAGTTGCGCCAGGAAGTGGATCGGTTCCGCACCCACAGATAGTGCACTGGGGCTGCTTTGCAGCCCTTTCGCGACACAAGGCCGCTCCTACTCTGGGAACGCGCTCGCCTGTAGGAGCGGCCTTGTGTCGCGAACGGGCCGCAACGCGGCCCCAGTGGTTTCAAACCCTACAGGGTCCCCAGCCCCAACGCCTGCGCACACGCCTGCAACGACCTGCACTCGCTCTGCGCATACAGCGCCAACTCATCCTGCACCTTGAGCCCCAGCGCCGCCTCGAAGGCCTCGCGATTGGCGTTGCTGCCATAGTCGGCCTGGCCATCGTCCCCCAGGTTGGATTGGAAGATCCCCGCCGCGCTCACCGGGAGGAAGTCCTCGTACACCAGCGCCTCGAAATGCACGTGGCCGGCCGCGATCAACCCTTGCAGGGTGGTCGGGCGATCCTGCTGCCCACGCGCCGCCAGGCCTTTCTCGGTGGCGAAGTAGCGGAAGTACGCCAGCCCCTGCTCGCGCATCTGCCCCAGGTCATCCGGAAACTCGGCGAAGTGCTCCGCGAGCAGCGCCATATATCGCTCGGCATTGGCCTCCGCCGGCGCGCCGCCCAAGGCCTCACGGGTGGCATCCAGCAGCCGGTCGTATAGCTGGCGTCCCTTGGGCGTCAGCGCCGCGCCACGCTGCTCGATTTCGCCGAAACGCGCGGTATGGCTGCCTTGGGCGTCGCTAAAGGCGACCTTTTCCTGCAGCGCCTTGAAGCTGGTCTGACGCAGCAGGATCGGCTGGCGCCGGGTGGGCGGCCCCTCGACCACGGCTTTGGGCGGAATGCCCTTGGCCGGCATGCCGAGCTGGATCGCGTCGATGTCCAGGGTACGCGGGGTCAGGTGGTTGATGTGCGGGCCCTTGAACGCCACCACATCGGCGATCAGCCGGTGCTGGTCGTGCAGTTGCTGGTACTGCGCGGCGGTCACGGTGGCGTCCTGGTGCCAGCGGAAGGTGTGCAGCGCCTCCTGCACGAAGGTGTCGGCATCGGCCTGGTTCAGGCCGCCGTCGCGCTCGCTTTGGGCGATCAGCGCCAGGGCCCGTGGGCTGAAGATCTGCCGCTGGTCGAGGATGCCCTGGGCCAGCGCGCGCAACTGCGGGTTGTCGATCAGTTCCAGGCGCAGCAGCGAGGTGAACACCCGAAACGGGCTGATGTGCAGCGATTGCTCGTGCACGGCGCGAAACGCGGTGGAATGCACCGGCACCCCGGCCGAACTCAGGTCGTAGTAGCCCACCGGGTGCATGCCCATCACCGCGAACAGGCGGGCGATGGTCGCCAGCTCCGCGGCGCTGCCGACGCGGATGGCGCCGTGGCGCTCCTGATCGAGGCGCTCGATTTCGCCGGTCCAGCGCAGGGCCTCGGCCACCTTGGGCTGCGCGGCCATGACCTGTTGGTTGATCTCGCTCACCAGCTCGAGCAGGGTGCCGTACAGCGGCACTTCCTGCTTGTACATGAGCGACATGGCGGCAGAGAACTGCGCGCGGATGTGGTCGGGGCTGACGAAATCGTGGGCGGGCATCGCAAGCTTCCTGGCAGTGAATGGAGGAGGCTTACATGAAAGCTGGGAATGGACTTGCCGTACAAGCGAAAAAAAGTGCGGGTTTCATTCCTTTTTTGATCGAACCTCAGGGCCATGGGGCCGCTGTGCGGCCCTTTCGCGACACAAGGCCGCTCCTACAGGGGATCGCGTACTTCGCGAAAGGGCTGCGCAGCAGCCCCGGCCATCTCAAGGCGTAAGTTGTTCTCGAACCCACTCCACCAACGCCCGTACTTTCGGCACCTCCGCCGCATGCTCGGCATACGCCAGGTAATGCGCGCCATTGCTCTTCATCGCATGGTCCCAGGCCAGCACCAGGCTGCCCTCGGCCAGCTCCCTGGCCACCAGATAGCGCGGCACCAGCGCCACCCCACACCCCGACTGCGCCGCGCTCAGGGCCATATAGAACGTATCGAAACGCGGCCCGTGGTAGCTGTTGTCGGTGTGCAGCCCCTGTTCGAGGAACCACTCATGCCAGGCCTGCGGGCGCGAGGCGCTCTGCAGCAGCACCAGGTCCGTCAGTGCACCGGCGTCCGGCAGCGTGCGCCCCTGCAGCAACTCAGGCGCGCACACCGCTACCACCTCCTCACCGAACAGTTCCACGCATGTCGCCCCCGGCCAGGTGCCCTGGCCGTAGAAGAACACCACGTCCGCCGACCCTTGCAGCAGGGCGAAGGGCTCCATTTCGTTGCGGATGTCCAGGTGGATGTTCGGGTGGCGCTTGCCGAAGCCCTTGAGGTGCGGGATCAACCAGCGCACGCCGAAACTCGGCTGGGTGGCGACTTTCAATACTTCAGTCTGGGTGCCGTAGGTGAGCACGTAGCGGCTGGACATGTCGACCTGAGTGAGGATCTTGTTCACCTCGGCCAGGTACAAGGCGCCGGCGGGGGTCAGTTGCAGGCGCCGGCGGATGCGCAGGAACAGGTGGTGGCGCAGCATCTCTTCGAGCTGCGCCACCTGCTTGCTCACCGCGCTCTGGGTCAGGTGCAGCTCTTCGGCGGCGCGGGTGAAGCTCAGGTGGCGGGCGGCGGCCTCGAAGCACTGCAAGGCGGTCATGGAGGGAACCAGGCGTTTGGACATAAGGGTCTCGGCGGCTGAAATCATTACCTGCCGGAATGATATGCGGAATAAAGGTCGTTTGTTGCACCTGTGTAATCGGATTAATACTGACCCACGTCATTTTCCAACCCTTCACCCGATGAAAGGAGAAGCACAATGGTTGCTGGACTGCTCGAGCGCCTTGGCGTTACCGCCGCGGCTTACACCCAGGGCGACTACCCTGTTCACACCCCGATCGACGGCAGCCAGATCGCCGCGGTGAAGTTGCTCGGCAAGGCCGACACCATAGCCCGCATCGACCAGGCCCAACAGGCTTTCGAAGCCTGGCGCAGCGTGCCGGCGCCACGTCGCGGCGAGCTGGTGCGCCTGTTCGGCGAAGTGCTGCGTGCGCACAAGGCCGACCTTGGCGAGCTGGTGTCCATCGAAGCCGGCAAGATCACCCAGGAAGGCCTGGGCGAAGTGCAGGAGATGATCGACATCTGTGACTTCGCCGTCGGTCTGTCGCGCCAGCTGTACGGCCTGACCATCGCCTCCGAGCGCCCGGGCCACCACATGCGCGAAACCTGGCACCCGCTGGGGGTGGTCGGGGTGATCAGCGCCTTCAACTTCCCGGTGGCGGTGTGGGCGTGGAACACCGCCCTGGCGCTGGTGGCCGGCAACGCGGTGGTGTGGAAGCCGTCCGAGAAAACCCCGCTCACCGCCCTGGCCTGCCAGGCGCTGTTCGAGAAGGCCCTGAAAGCCTTTGGTGACGCCCCGGCCGGCCTCAGCCAGCTGGTGATCGGCGGCCGTGAAGCCGGCGAAGCCCTGGTCGACGACCCGCGCGTGCCGCTGGTCAGCGCCACCGGCAGCACCCGCATGGGCCGCGAAGTGGGCCCCCGCGTGGCCGCGCGCTTTGGCCGCAGCATCCTCGAACTGGGCGGCAACAACGCGATGATCCTGGCGCCCAGCGCCGATCTGGACCTGGCCGTGCGCGGCATCCTGTTCTCCGCCGTTGGCACCGCCGGCCAGCGCTGCACCACCCTGCGCCGACTGATCGTGCACCGTTCGATCAAGGACGAGGTGGTGGCCCGGATCAAGGCCGCCTACGCCAAGGTGCGCATCGGCGATCCGCGCCAGGACAACCTGGTCGGCCCACTGATCGACAAGCTGTCGTTCGACGCCATGCAGGGCGCGCTGGCCAAGGCCCGCGACGAAGGCGGGCAGGTATTCGGTGGCGAGCGCCAGCTGGCCGAGCGGTACCCGAACGCCTACTACGTGTCGCCAGCCATTGTCGAGATGCCGGCCCAGAGCGAGGTGGTGCGCCACGAGACCTTCGCGCCGATCCTCTACGTGCTGGCCTACGACGACTTCGAAGAGGCCCTGCGCCTGAACAACGAAGTGCCGCAAGGCCTGTCGTCGTGCATCTTCACCACCGACATCCGCGAGGCCGAGCGCTTCCAGAGCGCCGCGGGCAGCGATTGCGGCATCGCCAACGTCAACATCGGCACCAGCGGTGCGGAGATCGGCGGGGCGTTCGGCGGCGAGAAGGAGACCGGTGGTGGCCGTGAGTCGGGTTCGGACGCCTGGAAAGGCTACATGCGCCGACAGACCAACACCGTGAACTATTCGCGCGAGTTGCCGCTGGCGCAGGGTATCGTTTTCGATTGATGCACGATGGCCGGGGGCCTTGCCCCCGGATCGCCGGCAAGCCGGCTCCTACAGGGGATCGCACACCCTGTAGGAGCCGGCTTGCCGGCGATAGGGCCACAAAAAAGAACAATATCGCTGGAGCCGGGCCATGTCCGAACTGCGTCAAGAATGTCTGTGGGAACACATCACCCAGCCGAGCGTCAGCGCCCAGGCCCTGGCCGGTGAGCACAAGGCCGATGTCTGCGTGATCGGCGCTGGCATCACCGGGCTGTCGGCGGCCATCCACCTGCTCGAGCAAGGCAAGTCGGTGATCCTGCTGGAGGCCTGGAAGGTCGGCCATGGAGGCTCGGGGCGCAACGTCGGCCTGGTCAACGCCGGCACCTGGATCCGCCCCGACGACGTCGAGGCGACCCTCGGCCACAAGCAGGGCAGCCGCCTGAACACGGTGCTCGGCGGCGCTCCGGCCGAGGTGTTCGCGATGATCGAACGTCTGGGCATCGACTGCCAGGCCCAGCACAAGGGCACCCTGCACATGGCGCACAACGCCACCGGCATCGCCGACCTGGAAGCCCGCCACCAGCAATGGACGCGCCGAGGCGCCGACGTCGAGTTGCTGACCGGGGCGCAATGCCAGGAATACTGCGGTACCGACAAGATTGCCGCGGCGCTGCTCGACCGCCGCGCCGGCACCATCAACCCCATGGCCTACACCCAGGGCCTGGCCGCTGCCGTGGAGCGACTCGGCGGCAAACTGTTCCAGCAGTCGGCGGTCGAAGGCCTGGCCCGTGACGGCGCCGCCTGGCAAGTCATGACCGGGCGTGGTTCGGTGCGCGCCGACAAGGTGGTGATCTCCACCGGCGCCTACACCGAAGGCGACTGGAGCAACCTGCAGAAGCACTTCTTCCGCGGCTACTACTACCAGGTGGCCTCCAAACCTTTGCACGGCGCCGCCGCCGACAAGGTGCTGCCCCATGGCCAGGGCTCGTGGGATACCCGCACCGTGCTCAGCAGCATCCGCCGCGACGATCAGGGCCGCCTGTTGCTGGGCAGCCTGGGACGGGTCGACAACAAGCCGGCGTGGTTCGTGCGCAGCTGGGCCGACCGCATCCAGAGCCATTACTACCCTGAATTGGGCAAGGTCGAATGGCAGATGCACTGGACCGGCTGCATCGACTTCACCCCCGACCACCTGATGCGCCTGTTCGAGCCGGCGCCGGGGCTGGTGGCGGTGACCGGCTACAACGGCCGGGGCAATACCACCGGCACGGTGATCGGCCGGGCGTTCGCCGAGTTCCTGCTCAAGGACGACCCGCAGCACCTGCCGATTCCGTTCTCGCCGATGAAACCGGTGAGCGCGCCCTCGCTGCGCACGGCGTTCTACGAGTCGGGGTTCTCGCTGTATCACGCCGGGCAGTGCTTGCGGGTCGTCCTGTAGTCGGCATTGGCGCGCCCACAGGGGGGCGTAGTGCGTGCCAGGCTACTTGTGCAACCAGCTCAGGAACCCGCCCTTCTTCACTTGCGGCGGCTTTTGCAGCAGCAGCGACTCGCGGCTCAGCTGGCGGAACCGCTGCAACTTGACCAGTGCCGACTCCACCTCGCCACGCTGCGCCAGGCAGCTGCGCACCTGGTCCTTCTCGATGCGGTACAGCAGGCAGCTGGTCAGGGTGCGGAACTCGGCCAGCGAGTCGTTTTCATCGACGATGCCCTCCACCCCCAGCACCTCGCCCGGCCCCATGCGGCCAGCCTCCAGCAACTTGTCGCCGTTGCGGATCGAGGCCTGGATCACCCCGCTGCCGATGACCAGCAAGTGTTCGGAGTGGTCGCCGATCCCCAGGATCACCTGGTCGGCCAGGTACTCCACCGCGGTCATGCGCTGGCTCAGGGCATCGCGCTCCTCGCCGCTGAGCGAGCGAAACACCCGCACCTCGTCCAGCAGTTCGCGCTGGCGGCTGCGCGGGGGCAAGGCGAGGTCGACGTTCCACATCACGCCGCTGGCTTCCAGGTGGCGGTGGGCCAGGTCGAACAGCTGGTTGCGCACCTCGGTCTTGTGCGCCATGTCGGCGACGAAGCCGCTGGCCTCGTATTCCACCGATTCGAGGGTGGACAGCTTCACCGTGACCTTGGGCGCGGGCGAGGGCAGCAACGCGCTGGTGCCTTGCAAGGCCTTCTCCAGGGCATCGAACACCCGCTTGGGCCGCACCTTGGCCGGTACCACCACGCTGACCGTCACCCCATGGCGGTCGGCCGGGCGGCTGTGGTTGAGCAGTCGCGCCTTGGCCGCCACCGAGTTGGGAACCACCGCCAGGCTGCCGCTGGCGGTGATCAAGCGGGTGGCGCGCCAGTCGATGTCCACCACCTTGCCCTCGGTGCCGTCGATGGAGATCGCGTCGCCGATCTGGTAGGGCCGCGTGGTGTTGAGCACGATGCCTGAGAACACGTCACTGAGGGTGCTCTGCAACGCCAGGCCGATGACGATGGCCATCACCCCCGATGTGGCCAGCAAGCCCTTGACCGGCAACTGCAGCACATAGGCCGCCGCCGCGACGATGGCGGCGAGGAAGATCAACGCCCCGAGCACATCCTGCAACAAGCGCCCGCCGTGGCTGCCGCGGGCTACCAGCAGCAGGCCGAAGACCACGGTCACCGTGCGCGCGGCGAACAGCCACCAGCCGATCGCCAGCACCGTGGCCAGCAGGTTGCGCGTGACATCGTCGGCCCAGGGTGGCGGTTGCAGCGGGCTCATGCCGGCAGCCAGCAGCACCGCGCTGAACGCCAGGAAGAACAGCAGGCGCGTGGCGATGCGCCAGGCCCGACGGTGTAGCGGAATCAACTGCCAGAGCAGCAGGTCGAGCAGGATCAGCAGGGTACCGAACAACAGCGGGTATGACTGGATGAACGCCAGCATGGTGGTCTCGGGGCGGGGGGGTTGTGGGTAGTAATAGAGCAGGTTACCGAGCCAGGCAATGACTGGATGCGGGTATCGCAATCGCGGGTTCCCCCGCGATAAGGCCAGAACAGGCAATGCCAATCTATCGTTCATAAAACAGAACGCTAAAGCCAAATTTCACTATCTACCGTCACAAAGGTGCTGGTTTTAATCTTCTCCCATCAACGCGAAACACCCACCCCACGGAAGATCGAAACTCAAGGAGCACCGGCAATGAACAACTTCAAATACAACCGCCTGAACAAAGACGACGCCGCCGTACTGCTGGTCGACCACCAGGCCGGCCTGCTGTCCCTGGTCCGCGACATCGAGCCGGACCGCTTCAAGAACAACGTGCTGGCCCTGGCCGACCTGGCCAAGTACTTCAACCTGCCGACCATCCTCACCACCAGCTTCGAGCAAGGCCCCAACGGCCCGCTGGTACCCGAGCTCAAGGCACTGTTCCCGGACGCTCCCTACATCGCCCGCCCGGGCCAGATCAACGCCTGGGACAACGAAGATTTCGTCAAGGCGGTGAAGGCCACCGGCAAGAAGCAGCTGATCATCGCCGGCGTGGTCACCGAGGTGTGCGTGGCCTTCCCGGCGCTGGCGGCCCTGGAAGAGGAATTCGAGGTGTTCGTGGTCACCGACGCTTCCGGCACCTTCAATGAAATGACCCGCGACGCCGCCCACAACCGCATGAGCCAGGCCGGCGCGCAGCTGATGACCTGGTTCGGCGTGGCCTGTGAGCTGCACCGCGACTGGCGCAACGACGTCGAGGGGTTGGCGGCGCTGTTCTCCAACCACATCCCCGACTACCGCAACCTGATCACCAGCTACAACGCCCTGACCGCCGGTAAATAAGGCGTTGCCCGCCTGGCGCCGCAGCGGCGCCAGGCAAGGCAGCACACCCGTCCAATCCTGCGCTCGTCTGCCGTTGCACAGTGGATGCAGGCCAGCTCATCTCCAGGGAATGTCAGCGATGAACACCGCAACCGAAGGCAACCGCAACGTCGTCACGCTGGTGATCCAGCACAAGGTCCGTGCCCAGGCGCTGGCGCACTACGAAACCTGGCTCCAGCGCGCCGTGACCACCGCGCGCCAGCAGCCTGGGCACCTGGACGTCAACGTCATTCGCCCGCAAGACGGCGGCCGCCACTTCACCACCGTGGTGCGCTTCGCCGACGCCGCGCAGTTGCAGGCCTGGGTCAATTCGGCCGAACGCCAGGCGCTGGTCGGCGAAGTGTTGCCGCTGCTGGAGGATGGCGACCACACCCAGGTGCACGACGACCCAGAGTTCTGGTTCACCCCGCCTAGCCAGGGCACGGCGCAACCGCCGCGCTGGAAGCAGGCGCTGCTGACCTACCTGGTGATCTGCCCGATGACCTTGGTCATCCCGTCGTTGCTGGCACCCTTGTTCGCCCGTTACCCAGGCCTGGGCGGCCCGATCAGCGGCAACCTGATCGTCAACCTGTTCGTCATCCTGCCGGTGGTGTTCTACATCATGCCCTGGGTGACCCGCCGGTGCGCCGCCTGGTTGCGCCGCTGAGCGCCCGCCGTGATCCATTGCTAGCCTTCAACCGCCTGCCGAAACCATCCGGACGGAGAGCACCATGAGCCAGGACCCTACCGACCAGAGCCGCCGCAAGTTCCTCGCCACCAGCACCGTGCTCGGTGCCGCTGGCGCACTGTGGAGCGCATTGCCGTTCACCGATTCCGCCCATGCAGCCCTTTCAGGAGATCCCATGACCGCCGACCTCATCTTGTTCAATGGCAAGTTGCACACCGTTGACCGCGAAAAGCCCACCGCCAGCGCCGTGGCCATCAAGGACGGCAAGTTCCTCGCCGTGGGCAGCGACGCCGAGGCCATGGCCCACAAGGGAGGCGCCACGCAGATCATCGACCTCAAGCAGCGCACGGTGATCCCGGGCCTGAACGACTCGCACCTGCACCTGATCCGTGGCGGCCTGAACTACAACCTGGAGCTGCGCTGGGAGGGCGTGCCGTCGCTGGCCGATGCCCTGCGCATGCTCAAGGCCCAGGCCGAGCGCACGCCGAGCCCGCAGTGGGTGCGCGTGGTCGGCGGCTGGAACGAGTTCCAGTTCGCCGAAAAGCGCATGCCGACCCTCGAAGAGATCAACCAGGCCGCCCCGGACACCCCGGTGTTCCTCCTCCACCTGTACGACCGCGCGCTGCTCAACCGCGCCGCGCTCAAGGCCGTGGGCTACAGCAAGGACACGCCCAACCCGCCGGGCGGCGAGATCCAGCGCGACAAGTTCGGCAACCCCACCGGCATGCTGATTGCCCGGCCCAACGCCACCATCCTCTACGCCACCCTGGCCAAGGGGCCGAAGCTGCCGCTGGAGTACCAGGTCAACTCCACCCGCCAGTTCATGCGCGAGCTCAATCGCCTGGGCCTGACCAGCGCCATCGATGCCGGTGGCGGCTACCAGAACTACCCGGACGACTACCAGGTGATCCAGGAGCTGGCCGACAACGACCAGTTGACCGTGCGCATCGCCTACAACCTGTTCACCCAGAAGCCCAAGGAAGAGCTCACCGATTTCAAGAACTGGACGCAGAAGGTCAAGCCGGGCGACGGCAACGACTTCTTCCGCCACAACGGTGCCGGCGAAATGCTGGTGTTCTCCGCCGCCGATTTCGAGGACTTCCTCGAGCCGCGCCCGGACCTGCCGCAAACCATGGAGCAGGAGCTGGAGCCGGTGGTACGCCACCTGGTCGAACAGCGCTGGCCGTTCCGCCTGCACGCCACCTACGACGAGTCGATCTCGCGCATGCTCGACGTGTTCGAGAAGGTCAACCGCGACATCCCGTTCAACGGCCTGCCGTGGTTCTTCGACCACGCCGAGACCATCACCCCGAAGAACATCGAGCGGGTGCGGGCGCTGGGCGGCGGCATCGCCATCCAGGACCGCATGGCCTTCCAGGGTGAGTATTTCGTCGACCGTTATGGCGCCAAGGCCGCCGAGCACACCCCGCCGATCAAGCGCATGCTCGACATGGGCGTGCCGGTGGGGGCCGGTACCGACGCGACCCGGGTGTCCAGCTACAACCCGTGGACGTCGCTGTACTGGATGGTCAGCGGCAAGACCGTCGGCGGGCTGGAACTGTATCCGCAAGGCCTGAGCCGCGAGACCGCGTTGCAGTTGTTCACCCATGGCAGCGCCTGGTTCTCCAGCGAGCAGGGCAAGAAGGGGCAGATCAAGGTCGGCCAGCTGGCCGACCTGGCGGCGCTGTCGCTGGACTTCTTCAGCGTCGATGAAGAGGCGATCAAGGGCATCGAGTCGGTGCTGACCATCGTCGATGGCAAGGTGGTATACGGCGCCGCCGAATTCGACAAGCTGGGCCCGGCTCAGGTGCCGGTGTTGCCCGAGTGGTCGCCGGTGGCCAAGGTGCCGGGGCACTGGCGCGCCGGTGCGCCGATGGCGGCGGCGCTGCACCAGTGCGTCGGGCCGTGCGGGGTGCATGCCCACAGCCATGAGAAGGCGCGGCATTCCAGTGTGCCGGTGAGCGATTACCAGGGCTTCTGGGGGGCGTTGGGTTGTTCCTGCTTCGCCTTCTGATGGCCTGACCGCGGGGCCCGCTCCCACCGAGACCCTAGGGTTACGTGGGAGCGGGCTGGCCCCGCGCTGGCGTGCTACGCCATGTCGCTGATGGCGAATTCCTCCGCCAGATGATCGATCAACGACCGCACCGACGGCAGCAACCCGCGCCGCGACGGGAAGATCGCATGCACGATGCCGCAACGCGGATGCCAGTCCGGCAGCATCTCCACCAACCGCCCCGCTGCCAGGTCCTCGCGCACCGCCACCCGCGGCAGGTGGGCGATACCTATTCCGGCCACCACGAAGTGGCGTAAGGCAAACAGATCATCGGTGACCATCCTTGGTTTGTGCGGGATCACCAGGCTGCGGCTCATGTCCTCACCCTGGAACAGCTCCCACTGATACTCACGCTGGGCGCCGCCCCAATGCACGCTGGGCAGCTCACTGAGCTGCTGCGGGTCGAAGCCTTCGGCCAACTGCTCGAGAAACGACGGATGCCCGACCAGGCACTGGGTGCTGTTGCTCAGCACCTTCATCACCATGTCGGTGTTCTCCAGCGGCGGGAAGCGCACCCGCAGCGCCACGTCGAAGCCCTCGTGCAGCAGGTCGACGCGGCGGTTGGTGCTTTCGATGAAAAGCTCCACCTGCGGGTACTTGAGCATGTAGCGGGTGAGCATCGGCCCGACCCAGGAATTGAGCAGGGTGGTCGGGCAGCTGATACGCACCAGCCCACGGGGTTCGCTGCGGTTGCGTTCGATGATCTCGGCGGCGCCCTCGGCCTCCACGCGCATGGCCAGGCAGCGGTTGTAGTAGGCCTGGCCGATTTCGGTCAGCGAGCAGTGCCGGCTGGTGCGGTGCAGCAGGCGCACGCCGAGGCGGTCTTCGAGGTCGGCGATGCGCCGGCTGAGCTTGGACTTGGGCATGTCCAGCGCCCGCCCGGCGGGGGCAAAGCCGCCGTGCTCGACCACCTGGGTGAAGTAGTAGAGGGAGTTGAGGTCTTCCAAGGGGGGCTCCGCAGCGCGCCGGGGATAATGGCTCGCAGTCTACCGGGTGGTGGGGCTGGCGTGCAGGGCGACAGCTTTGTGGCGCCTATCAGATCGAGCGCCGCCCGCGCGGCGCATCGCGACACAAGGCCGCTCCTACATTTGTTGCAACGTGCCGAACCTGTCAGGCCATGGTTGCCCGCCCTGGTGCATGCCTTGAGACAGGTGAGGCGGCAGTGGTGCCCATGCTGAAACCGCGTCGTACCCACAAGGCGGACCCGGTAATGGCACAGGATTGACTGGCCCGAAACAGATGTAGGAGCGGCCTTGCGTCGCGATGCGCCGCGTGGGCGGCGCTCGATCTCATGGGCGAAATAACCCTCAAGACATGCACATGAGGTTCTCAATCCTCATCCGACGCAAACAACCGCTCCAGCTCCACCCGCGCTTCCTTGGCCGTTTGCATCACCTTGGCGCGGTCGTCGCGTACCAGGCCCTGGGCTTCGAGCACCTGCTCGTCATGCTCGGTGAAGCGCTGGATGCGATACGCTGCCTGCTCCTGCGTCAACCCCAGCCCGACCAGGGTACGGCGGCTCATCTCCAGGCTGGAATGGAAGGTCTCGCGGATCGGCTCGGCGCCGACGTCCATCAACTTGTGCACGTGCTGGCGGTTACGCGCCCGGGCGATCACCTTCAGGTGCGGGTACAGGCGCTTGGCCCGCTCTGCCGTATGGATCGCCACCTCGGGGTCGTCGATGGTGATGATGAAGTACTCGGCCTCGCCGACCTTGGCCGCATGCAACACTTCAGGGCGCAGTGGGTCGCCATAGAACACCGGCACCTGTTCGAACATGCGGGTCATCTCGATGGCGTCCACCGAGGTCTCCAGGGCGACGAAGGGGATCTTCTGCGCCCGCAGGATCCGCGCGACGATCTGGCCCATGCGGCCCATGCCGGCGATCACCACGCGCGGGGTGCCAGCGTCGATGGCCTTGTACTGCTCGGGCACCTCGCGGGCAGGCTGCGGGCGTTTGAGTGCGCGGGCGCAGCCGAGCATCAGCAGTGGCGTAAGGGCCATCGACAGGGTGATGGTCATCAGCAGCAGGTCGTAGGTCTGGGTGTCGAACAGGCCCTGGTCCTTGCCCAGCTTGAACACCACGAAGGCGAACTCGCCGCCGGCCGCCAGCACCATGCCCAGGCGCAGGGCACTGGCGCCGTTGAGGCCTCCGGCCAGGCGCCCGGCGCCGATCAGCAGCAGCAACTTCACCGCGATCAGCAGCAGGGTCAGGCCCAGCAGCACCAGCGGCATTTCCAGCAGCAGGCGCAGGTTGGCGCCCATGCCCACACTCATGAAGAACAGGCCCAACAGCAAGCCCTTGAACGGCTCGATCTGCGATTCCAGTTCGTGGCGGTACTCCGAGTCGGCCAGCAGCAGGCCGGCAAGGAAGGCACCCAGGGCCATGGAGATGCCGGCCTCTTCCATCAGCCAGGCGGTACCGATCACCACCAGCAGCGCGGTGGCGGTGGACACCTCCGGCAGGCCGGTGCGGGCGACGATGCGAAACAGCGGGCGCAGTAAGTAGCGGCCGCCAACGATGACGATGGCGATGCTGGCGAACACCTGCAGGCCATGCTCGAGGCTGTCGCCGTGGCTGGTCTCCGGGCCGCTGGCGGCCAACAGCGGCACCAGGGCGATCAAGGGGATCGCGGCGATGTCCTGGAACAGCAGGATGGCGAAGGCCAGGCGGCCGTGGGGTGCGTTGAGCTGCTTGCTCTCGGCCAGGCTCTGCAGGCCCAGAGCGGTGGACGACAGGGCCAGGCCCAGGCCTACCACGATGGCCGCCGGCAGGCTCTGGCTGAAGCCGAACAGGGCGATGGCGCCGAGTGCCGCGCCGGTCAGCAGCACCTGGGCGGTGCCGACGCCGAACACCGACTTGCGCATCAGCCACAGGCGCCGTGGCGACAGCTCCAGGCCGATGATGAACAGCAGCAGGACCACGCCCAGTTCGGAAATATGCGCGACGCTCTCGGTATCGCGGATCAGGCCCAGGGCCTGCGGGCCGATGGCCACGCCCGCCAGCAGGTAGCCGATCACGGCGCCCAGTTGCAGGCGTTTGGCCAGGGGCACGGCGACCACGGCGGCGAGGAGAAAGATGACGGCGGTTTGTAGAAGGCTGCCTTCGTGTGGCATTGCTCGGACTCCTTGAACTGCGTCGGCAGCGTTTGATGCAACAGCTTAATGCCATCGGTGAAAGAGGCGGGCATTTTCGGGTAGGGAGGGAAACAGGACAATCCTGGCATTACAGGAAGCAGCGTTCTGAAAGTAGGCGCTTTGCTGAATCGTTCGCGGGGCAAGTCGGGCCGTCGTATCCTTGCCCCGCGATCAACTGCTTACTGCAGGTGGGCTTTCAGCGCCTGCGCCGCCTGGTCCATGGCGCTGCGCACGCTGGGCACGGTGGCCAGCACGTTGAGCAGGCCATAGTCGTGGACCAGGCCGTTGTAGCGCACGGCTGTCACCGGTACCCCGGCAGCGCCCAGCTTGCGGGCATAGGCCTCGCCTTCGTCGCGCAGCACGTCCATCTCGGCGGTCTGCACCAGCGCCGGTGGCAGGCCCTGCAACTGCGCCAGGCTGGCGCGCAGCGGCGAGGCATGGATGTCGTCGCGCTGACGCGGGTCGGTGGTGTAGTTGTCCCAGAACCACTGCATCATGTTGCGGGTCAGGAAGTGTCCTTCGGCGAACTGGTTATAGGACGCGTTGTTGAAGTTGGCATCGGTCACCGGCCACAGCAACGCCTGGAAGCGCAGCTTCGGCGTGCCGGCCTCCTTGGCCTTGAGTGCCACCACTGCAGCCATGTTGCCGCCGACGCTGTTGCCGGCCACCGCCAGGCGGCTGCCGTCCACGCCGATCTCCTGGCCATGCTCGGCGACCCAGCGGGTGGCGGCGTAGGCTTGGTTGATCGCGGTGGGGAACCTGGCTTCCGGTGACGGCGTGTAGTCGACGTAGACCGCCGCGGCGCCGGAGCCCACCACCAAGTCACGGATCAGCCGTTCGTGGGTGGGGTAGTCGCCCAGCACCCAGCCGCCGCCGTGGAAGTACATGAACACCGGCAGCTCACCCTGGGCGCCTGCAGGTCGCACCACGCGGATTTCCAGCGGCTGGCCGTCGGCCTGGATGGTCCGGCGCTCGACGCGGATGCCCGACAGATCCACCTTGACGCCGGCCTGGGCGCCGCTGAGCACAGCGCGGGCATCCTTGGGCGTGAGGGTCTCCAGCGGCTTGCCACCTGCGCCGGCCAGGGCATCGAGGAAGCCTTGGGTGGTGGGTTCGACGCCGGGGCTGCCGGCGGCGAAGGCGCTGTTCACGGCGAGGGCCAGCAGGCCGGCGGTCAGGGTGGGGGACAGTTTCATGTTCTAGCTCCTTTAGGGTTCGAGCCGTGGCTCAGTTCTGGTTGGCGAGGACGGTGGGTTGCACGTAGCTCACGGCGCGCAGCTGGCCGCTGCTGTCGCGGTAGGTCAGGGTGGCGGTGCTGGCCTGGCCTTGGGCGTTGGCGGGGGCATCGACGCTGACGACCTTGGCGATGTCCAGGTCCATGCCGTAGCGGTACGGGGTGGCTTCGCTGGCGAAGCTGCTGACGCTGGTGCCGAAGGCCAGGGTGGTGACGGTGAGGGCGAAGGCTTTGCGAAGGGTCATGATCGTTCTCCGGGTCTTGCTGAGTGGGGTTGGCGACTGCTTGCTGCTTGAGGCGAATAATGCTCGCTAATATTTAGTGCGCAAAATATATTTCCGCTATGACGCTGATTGAGTGCGTCTTGGCTAGCTTCTGTGGGAGCGGGCTGCGTTTGTGAGGCAGCCTCAGGCGCTGGGTCGGTACTGCAACGCTTCCGCCAGGTGCGCCCTGGCGATGGATTGCGCGCCCTCCAGGTCCGCCAGCGTGCGGGCGACCTTCAGCAGCCGGTGCGCTGCCCGCAACGACAGTGTCAGCCGTTCGCAGGCCTGCTCCAGCCAGGCCTGATCAACCGGCTCCAGCGGGCAATGCCGGCGCAGCCCCTTGAGGTCGAGGAAGGCGTTGGCGCAGCCCTGCCGGCGTTGCTGCAGCTCCCGCGCTGCGGCCACTCGCTGGCCAACACTGGCGCTGGTCTCGCCGCTGGGCTGGTGGGTCAGCACGGTGCTTTCCCGGGCCACTGTCAGGTGCAGGTCGATGCGGTCGAGCAAGGGGCCGGACAATTTGTTGCGGTAGCGCTGGATCTGCTCGCTGCTGCACCGACAACGGCCAGTGGGGTCGCCCAGGTAGCCGCAGGGACAGGGATTCATGGCCGCCACCAGCTGAAAGCGCGCCGGGAAGCGCACCCGGTCCTTGGCCCGGGCCACCACGATCTCGCCGGACTCCAGCGGCTCGCGCAGCACCTCCAGCACCCGTCGTTCGAATTCGGGCAGCTCGTCGAGGAACAGCACGCCATGGTGCGCCAGGGTGATCTCGCCGGGTTGCGGCCGGCTGCCACCACCCACCAGCGCCGGGCCGGAGGCCGAGTGGTGAGGATGGCGGAACGGCCGCTGTGGCCAGCAGTCGAGTGGGGCATGGCCGCTGACCGAGCGGATCGCCGCCACCTCCAGTGCCTCGCGCTCGTCCAGCGGCGGCAGCAGCCCGGGCAGGCGGCTGGCCAGCAGGGTCTTGCCGGTGCCCGGCGGGCCGGAGAACAACAGGTTGTGCGCACCAGCCGCAGCGACCAGCAGCGCCCGCTTGGCGGCGATCTGGCCTTGTACTTCGCTGAGGTCCGGGTAGGGGCGTTGCTCAAGCAACAGGCCATTCGCGGCGTAGGGTGGTAACGAAGGTTGCGCGTTCAGGTGGGCGACCAGTTCCCGCAGATGCCCCACCGCGTATACCACCAGGCCGCTGGCCAGGCTGGCTTCCTCGGCATTCTCCCGTGGTACCACCAATGCTCGCCCCGCATCCCGTGCCGCCAAGGCCGCGGGCAGCACGCCCTGCACCGGGCGCAAGGCCCCCGACAGGGCCAGTTCGCCCAGGCATTCGATGTCGTCAAGGGTGGCCACGGGCACCTGGCCATTGGCGGCAAGGATCCCCAGGGCGATGGCCAGGTCGTAGCGGCCGCCGTCCTTGGGCAGGTCGGCCGGGGCGAGGCTCTGGGTGATGCGCCGGGCCGGATAGTCCAGCCCGGAGTTGACGATGGCGCTACGGACCCGGTCCTTGCTCTCCTTGACCGTGGTCTCCGGCAGACCGACCAGGGTGAGCGTGGGCAGGCCGTTGGCCAGGTGGGTTTCGACGCTGACAGCGGGGGCCTGCACCCCGACCTGGGCGCGGCTGTGGACGAGGGCGAGGGACATGGGCACTCCGTGTTTGCGTGTGAGGGGCCGCGTCCTGCGGCCCGGCAGAGCTTAGTAGTGTCCCTGGGTGGGAGGACGAGAAGAGTGCGTCGAATCTTGTCCGGCCTGGCCCCCAGGACTGTGGGCGCTCGCCGTCCGTGGCTGCCTGGCGCAGATCACCGCAATCCCCGAACCCCGCGCCCGTGCCAGCAGCTCCTCGGTATCGTCGCCACCCGGCAACGCCAGCACCAGGTCTGGCCGGCTGTCGCGCAGCATGAAGGCGTTGCGCAGGCGCTCGGCCAGCTTGCCGTGCAACTGCCAGTTGGGCGGGTAGCGCACGATGTCGGCGCCTTGTTCACGGGCCCAGCCTTCGATTTCGCCGCCCAGGTGCTGGCTGCCGCCGTGGATCAGCACGCGGATCGGTTGCTGGCGCTGGAGGGCGTCCAGCGCCTGGCGGCAGCGTTGGCTGTCGGCGTAATTGCGCCCCGCGCAGATCAGTACGCGCATGCCCACCCCCTCAGAACCACTGGCCGAAGCGGCGGATGTACAGGGTCTTCATGCCCTGGGCCACCAGGCAGTAGCCGAGCAGGGTGGCGGCCAGCCACGGGAAGTATTCCCACGGCAGCGGCACCAGCCCGACCATCGCCCCCAGTGGCGAGAACGGAATGTAGATGCCCAGGCACATCACCAGGCCGGTGGCCAGGATTACCGGGAGCGCCGCAGTGCTCTGGAAGAACGGCACCTTGCGCGTGCGCAGCATGTGCACCACCAGGGTCTGCGACAGCAACCCCTCGATGAACCAGCCGGACTGGAACAACGCCTGCATCTGCACGCTGTTGGCGGCGAATACGTACCACATCAGGGCGAAGGTGGTGATGTCGAAGATCGACGAGGTCGGGCCGATCCACAGCATGAACCGGCCGATATTGCGGGCATCCCACTTGCGTGGCTCGCGCAGGAATTCCTTGTCCATGCGATCCCACGGCAGCGACAGCTGGGAGAAGTCGTACATCAGGTTCTGCAGCAGCAGGTGGATCGCCAGCATCGGCATGAACGGGATGAACGCGCTGGCCACCAGCACCGAGAACACGTTGCCGAAGTTGGAGCTGGCGGTCATGCACAGGTACTTCATGATGTTGCCGAAGGTTTCGCGGCCCTTGAGCACGCCTTCCTCCAGCACCATCAGGCTCTTTTCCAGGAGGATGATATCGGCCGATTCCTTGGCGATGTCGGTGCCACTGTCCACCGAGATGCCCACGTCGGCATCGCGCAGCGCCGGGGCATCGTTGATGCCGTCACCGAGGAAGCCTACGGTGTGGCCGTTGGCCTGCAGCGCCTTGAGCACCCGTGACTTCTGCAGCGGAGTGAGCTTGGCGAACACCGTGCGCTCTTCGACCAGGGCCTTGAGCTGGGTGTCGTCCAGGCGCTCGATGTCCTGGCCGAGCAGCGGCTGGCCCGGCACCAGGCCCACTTCGCGGCAGACCTTGCAGGTGACCACCGGGTTGTCGCCGGTCAGCACCTTCACCTTCACGCCCATCTCGCGCAGGGCGGCGATGGCCGGTCCGGCGCTGTCCTTGGGCGGGTCGAGGAAAGTCAGCAAGCCACGGATCACCAGTTCGCGCTCGTCAGCGCTGTGGTACTGGGCCTTGCCTTGCGCGGCGGGAATCGCGCGGGTGCCAACCAGCAACACGCGAAAGCCGTCCTGGTTGAAGGCCGCGGCTTGGTCCAGCAGGCGCTGGCGGCGATCGGCGTCCAGGGGCAGTTGCTGCCCGTTCACCTCGACATGGCTGGCGATGGCGAGCATTTCCTCGACTGCGCCCTTGCTCACCAGCAGGTGCTCGCCCAGGGCGTCCTTGACGATCACCGACAGGCGCCGGCGAATGAAGTCGAAGGGCAGTTCGTCGACCTTGGCGTAGGCATACGGCGGTTGGAAGTCGCGGTGCTCGCCGGCAAAGTGCAGCACGGCCTGGTCCATCAGGTTCTTCACGCCGCTCTGGTGGTGGCTGTTGAGCCAGGCCAGCTCGAGCAGGCGTGTATCGCGCTGGCCATCGATGCCGACGTGCTGCTCGAGGATGATCCGGTCCTGGGTCAGGGTACCGGTCTTGTCGGTGCACAGCACGTCCATCGAGCCGAAGTTCTGGATGGCGTTCAGGCGCTTGACCACCACCTTGCGCCGGGCCATGGCCACGGCGCCTTTGGCCAGGTTGGCGCTGACGATCATCGGCAGCATCTCCGGGGTCAGGCCCACGGCCACGGCCAGGGCGAACAGGAAGGCGTCGCTCCAGTCGCCCTTGACCACGCCGTTGAGCATGAACACCACCGGCACCATCACCAGCATGAAGCGGATCAACAGGCGGCTGACGCTGTTCACGCCACGGTCGAAGGCGGTCTGGCTGCGCGAGCCGACGATGGCCTTGGCCAGCGAACCGAAGTAGGTGCGCTTGCCGGTGGCCACCACCACGGCGCGGGCGCGACCGCTGACCACGTTGGTGCCCATGAAACCGATATTGGGCAGGTCGAGCAGACCGCTTTCATCACTGGCGCTGCCTGCGGCGGACTTCTGGGCGACGTGGCCGAGGGTGTCGTACTTCTCCACCGGCAGCGCCTCGCCGGTGAGCACCGCCTGGCTGATGAACAGGTCGCGGGACTCGATCAGGCGGATGTCGGCGGGGATCATGTCGCCGGCGGCCAGTTGCACGATATCGCCGGCAACCAGCTCGTGCATCGGCACTTCGCGCAGGCGCGCCGGCTGGTCGTGGCGCTCGCGGCGCAGCACGCTGGCGGTGGTGCGGACCATGGCCTTGAGGGCGTCGGCGGCCTTGCCCGAACGGTACTCCTGCCAGAAGCGCAGCAGGCTGCTGAGGCTGACCATGGTCATGATGATGATGACCTTGGTCAGGTCCGCTTCGTCCAAGTCGCCTGCGCGTAGCGGCAGCCAGTAGTCGGTGACGAAGCTGATGCCGGCGAGGGTGAGCAGCACGTAGATGAAGGGGTTGTGCAGGGCCTTGAGCAGTTGCACCAGGGCCGGTTGCGGCTGGTCATGGGCGACTTGGTTGGCGCCGTCGCGCTGCAGGCGCTTGGCGGCTTCGTGCTCGGTCAGGCCCAGCTCGCTGGCATCGAGGTTGGCCAGGGTCACGGCCAGGCCATTGCGTGCCTCGCGGGCGGCGCGCATGGACAGGCGGGCGTCTTCGCCGGCTTTGCTGCGGGTGTTGCGGTCTTTTACGGTCATTTGGCTGTGCTCCTGCCGCAGGAGGCGGCACGACACACAGTCGACTCACGGTGGGGAAGGTGAGTGAATGTGTCCCGTGTCGCAATGATTCAAACAATGAAGAACGCGGTTTTTCCGACGATTACGTGTTCGCTGGCGAATGCCGGAAATAAGATCGGCAGCGAACTTTCTACTGGCTGAGTCCATGGTTGGTTAATGCCTTTGTTAAAGGGCGGGCAATAGAAATCCAACGAACTTTAATTATTTAAAGTTCGGAAGTTTCTGACGATTTAAATGGCGTCAGTTCAGCGAACGGACAGCATCGCGCGGGTCACTGCAGGCAGCAACGGGTGCGCTATCGACTGGGCGGTTCCAGGGACGAGGACAGGCCCCAGCCGAGGGCAGGACGGTGCGAGGCCGTGTGCGCACAGGCGCGCAGGCGAGGGGTGGTGGTGATGAGGTTCATGAGCTTGCCTCCGACCGGGCGGGCACCCGGGGCGACAAGCTACGGCGGAGCAGCAGGCTCTGGCGCGGCTTGCCCGACCTAGGGGCGGGCCCGGAGTTCCGGTTCAAGTGTCTGGTGGCCAAGGGCTGCCAGACAGCGACGAGATACTGTGTCCATTGAATTCTTCGTGAGTTGAAATAAAGGCCCGCTTTCGGGGCGGATGAACTTTATGCAAAGCGTAGCGGGTAAGTCAACCGGGAGGAGGTAACTTAAATAAGTTTCATCTGTTTGGCTCAGGGATATCTGGATGCCGCAAGAGGGCGTGCCGGTTTCACCGGCGGCCGGCGCCTACAGCTTAGGTGCCGGCCTGCTGGGATCAGGGCTTGGTGCCCATCCGTGCCTCCAGCTCGGCAACCTGTTTTTCCAGGGCTTCCAGTCGGGCGCGGGTGCGGGCCAGTACGACCATCTGGCTGTCGAATTCCTCGCGGCTGACCAGGTCGAGCTTGCTGAAGGCGCCCTGCATCAGCACCTTGAACTGGCTCTCAAGCTCGGCACGGGGCTGGGCGGTGTCGCCGCTGAACAGGCGCGAAGCCTGGTCGCTCAGGGCATCGAGAAAGGCTTTGGGGGCGAGCATGTGTGGCTATCCGCTGATCTGTGAAAGGCCTGCAGTGTAGCACGCCCCTTGGGCCCGCCTGCGCTGCACGCTTTTCGCGCAGGGCGGCCAAAGGTCGCGCACCGAAGTTGTGCAGCTTTTCCCCGCTGGCAACTGGCCAATCCCGGCTGTTTCGCGCAAGTCGCTGTTTTTGGACGCTTTGCTTGAGCTGGCAAGGTTTCTGCAAAGACCTTGGCGAGCCATGCACTGATGCGAGCCGTCGTGACCAGGCAGTGCCAGGCCCGCCGTCAGGCCCTCTTCAAGCCGCGTGATGCGTTTCAGCCGGGGGAGGGTGGCGACGATGCGTTACAAAGCCAGGCGCTGCGCTTAGACTTGAGACGGGTTTGTTTTCCTGGGGCAAGTCCACCAAATCGGGAGAGAGTTTCATGAAGCTAGTCACTGCCATCATCAAGCCGTTCAAGCTGGACGACGTGCGCGAGTCGCTGTCGGAAATCGGCGTGCAGGGCATCACCGTGACCGAAGTCAAAGGCTTCGGCCGGCAGAAGGGTCACACCGAGCTGTACCGCGGCGCCGAATACGTGGTCGATTTCCTGCCCAAGGTGAAAATCGACGTTGCCATCGACGACAAGGACCTCGACCGCGTGATCGAAGCCATCACCAAGGCGGCCAATACCGGCAAGATCGGCGACGGCAAGATCTTCGTGGTCAATCTGGAGCAGGCGATCCGCATCCGTACCGGCGAAACCGATACCGACGCGATCTAACAGCAACACCGCCTCACCAAACCCAACGCCCCAGGAGAAAACAACATGACTCTGCGCAAGATCGCAGGGCTAGGAGCCCTATTGTCCCTCGTAATGCCAGGGCTGGCCCTGGCCGAGGAAGCTGCCCCGGCGCTGAACTCCGGTGACACCGCCTGGATGCTCACCGCCACGGCGCTGGTGCTGTTCATGACCATCCCTGGCCTGGCCCTGTTCTACGGCGGCATGGTGCGTTCGAAGAACGTGCTGTCGGTGATGATGCAGTGCTTCGCCATCACCGGCCTGATGAGCCTCCTGTGGGTCGTCTACGGCTACAGCCTGGCGTTCGATACCACGGGCATGGAAAAGGGCGTGCTCAACCTCAATTCCTTCATCGGTGGTTTCTCCAAGGCCTTCCTCAGCGGCGTCACCCCGGCCAACCTGACCTCGGCCACCGCCTTGTTCCCGGAAGCGGTGTTCATCACCTTCCAGATGACCTTCGCCATCATCACCCCGGCGCTGATCGTCGGCGCCTTCGCCGAACGCATGAAGTTCTCGGCGATGCTGATCTTCATGGCCGTGTGGTTCACCCTGGTCTATGCGCCGATCGCGCACATGGTCTGGAGCGGTGACGGCGCGCTGATGTGGGACTGGGGTGTGCTGGACTTCGCCGGCGGCACCGTGGTGCACATCAACGCCGGTATCGCCGGCCTGGTCTGCTGCCTGGTGCTGGGCAAGCGCAAGGGCTACCCGACCACGCCGATGGCCCCGCACAACCTGGGCTACACGCTGATGGGCGCGGCCATGCTGTGGATCGGCTGGTTCGGCTTCAATGCCGGCTCCGCCGCCGCCGCCAACGGCACCGCCGGCATGGCCATGCTGGTGACCCAGATCGCCACCGCCGCCGCCGCGCTGGGCTGGATGTTCGCCGAGTGGATCGGCCACGGCAAGCCCAGCGCCCTGGGCATCGCCTCCGGCGTGGTCGCGGGCCTGGTCGCCATCACCCCGGCCGCCGGCACTGTCGGCCCGATGGGCGCGCTGGTGATCGGCCTGGCCTCCGGGGTGATCTGCTACTTCTGCGCCACCAGCCTCAAGCGCAAGCTGGGTTATGACGACTCCCTCGACGCCTTCGGCGTGCACGGTATCGGCGGGATCGTCGGCGCGCTGCTCACCGGTGTGTTCGCAGCGCCTGCCCTGGGTGGCTTCGGCGCGGTGACCGACATCGCCGCGCAGTTCTGGATCCAGGCCAAGGGGGTGATCTTCACCGTGGTCTATACCGCCATCGTCACCTACGTGATCCTCAAGGTCCTGGACCTGGTGATGGGCCTGCGGGTCAGCGACGAGGAAGAGTCGGTCGGTCTCGACCTGGCTCAGCACAACGAGCGCGGCTACAACCTGTAACCGCCTTGTGGGAAAACTTGCCCGGTTCGCCGGGCATTTTTTTGCCTGTAGTTTGTCGCTTGGCGCCGGGCAAACGGTTTCGCTGTCCTGTTCGCGGCCTGGGCGGAAAACTTACAAGTCATTGGGCGTTTCTGGTGCTTTGCTTTTTCCGCGAGCGCGCTAGAATGCGCGCCGAAGAGTGAAGGACGAGTCGTCCATACACACTTCGCCACCCTTTGCTAGGCTTGCCAATAGCCTGTGGCCAGCAAGGGTCAAACACGATTTCGTCAGGCCTTGCCAGGAGCAGGGCCTGCAGGGTGCCGGGCCCTCCACCAGGGGGCGGACACCCAGGGCAGTGGCCAACCCACGGCCAGTTGAATTTTCACTGGTGGCTGCCGGTCTACGGCTGCACCGGTCTATAACTAACCTGCTTTTCGCAAGTCATGAGGTAGAACATGAGCGACGACGATCTGGAAAATGATGACCTCGAAGTAGGCGACGAAGACGAGGGTGATGAAGGCCTCGAAGCCGCGGCTGACGACGGCGCGGAAGACTCCGGCGACGACGACAGCAGCCCGGCGCCGGCGGCCAAGGGCAAGTCCAAGGCGGCGGTCTCGGTAGACGAGATGCCGAGCATGGAAGCCAAGCAGAAAGAGCGCGATGCGCTGGCCAAGGCGATGGAAGAGTTCCTGTCGCGCGGTGGCAAGGTGCAGGAAGTGGAGGCCAACGTGGTCGCCGATCCGCCCAAGAAGCCGGACAACAAGTACGGCAGCCGCCCTATCTGAGTGGCTGAACGCAAAAAAGCCCGCCGTCGCTGCGGGCTTTTTTGTGGGCGCTGTAAGTGCGAATTTTCATACAAACAAAGAGGATGGGTCTGCTAGGGAGTCTGAGGTAATCCGAGTAAGCATCACCCCTTAAGCCAAGGGAGATGCCGGTTATGGACAAACTGATTCGTCGCAGTGAGCTCCGCAAGGAAGATCTCAAGAGGGTGGAAGACCCATTCTTTGCTGTGTCGAAAGTGAAGGATGCGCTCCTGTACAACGGGTACCTTTGGGGGAAAACGGAATTTCTGGAAGCTGGAGGTATCCGTTTTGGACAACGCTACTCCGAAAAGGACCTTGAAAAGGTCCTGGAGAAAATCAAGGATGGCAGTTGGCTGTTTCTGACCAATAAGCCTTTCAACCCGATGCGCATTGATGGCTATCTGGGTACAACCCAGTGCTTTCCAGTATCAGAGGCAGCGCCCAGTCGACCAGAAATAGAGAAGGGTCCAGGGAAATGGCGGACAATCGACATCGACTATGACGGGCTGAAGAACACGTTTGCCATGTTGCAGAACCGTCTCGGCTCGCTTGGAGATGAAGGGAGGGTATTCGGTTCCGAAGGCAAGGACTTCGATAACACTACCCGTGTCGTGACTCAGCAGTGGGTACCACTGGACAGTCATGATGATCACCTGGCATCCAGGTCGGTGGTCCACCCTTATGGGAAGCTGCGTGCCGTGACTCAGCGGTATCTCGAAGGTGAAGATAAATGGCAGATCAGTGGCAAGTCATGGTACTGGCAACCAGTGCTACCGCATGAGACCTACGAGCATCCAGAAAGGCATGATGCCCGATAAACGACGTATTCAGCACTGGATGCTTCGGGTCTGGGGTGTTCTGGATGCGTTCTACATTTTCTACTATCTGATCGGTAGTATCCGTCTTGGACGTGTCCCGTTCATCACCGATGCCAAGATAATGGTTGGTTTGTTGGCTGAGCAGGGTGTAGTAGCAAGCCTGATCGCAGTCATGAGTCTGGTGCTTCAGGTCTCGATCGTATTCAGTGCATTTCTGCTGCTGCTTGGACTCAGGTTTGGTGCTTCTCTAGGGATTGCGCAGATACCATTTCGAATGCTCTCGATGACGCCGTCGCTGTCGGTCCTGTCAATCTGGGCAAGCCTGATGCCTGGCTACAATATCTGGCTGATGCTTGGATTGATTGTTATCTCCGAGGTTATCAAGGGTGGCACCTTGTGGTGGGCTATGCGTCCTCAAGGTGCGCATAGGCAGGTCTAAGCATCGAGTCCCCGCCGTCGCTGCGGGCTTTTTGTGCCTTTCGGTTTTGTGCCGCTTCCACAATGTCAGCGCCAGCGCGACAGCACGTCGGGCAACTGCGACAGCCGCTGGATCTCGGCATCTGGCGCCTGTTCGCCGCTCCAGGGCTTGTGCTGCGGGTTGAACCACACTGCCCGCAGCCCGGCGCGCTGGGCGCCGGCGATGTCGTCGCCGGGGTGATCGCCGATGTGCACCGCCGCCCCAGCGTCCACCTCGCCACGCTTCAGCGCTTCAAGGAAGGGGGCCGGATCAGGCTTGCCAATACCCAGGTCCTCGGCGCACAGGGCGAAGCGGAAGTAGTCTGCCAGGCCCAGCCGGCGCACGTCGGCATTGCCGTTGGTGACGACCCCGAGGGTGTAGTGGTGGCGCAGGATCTCCAGCACCGGCAGCACCTCGGGGAATACCTCCACCTGGTGGCGGGCGTGCAGGAACACCTCGAAACCTTCGTTGGCCAGTTCCTGGGCCTGCTTCTCGCTGTAGCCCACCGCTTCCAGGGCATGGAACAGCACGCGCCGGCGCAGCGCGCTGATGCGGTGCTTGAGGCCCGGCTCGGCCTGCACCAGGCGCTCGCGGATGGCGAACAGATGCTCGACCGGCACCGCGCCCAGGCTCGGCGCGTTGGCCGCCAGCCAGTCGCGCAGGACGATTTCGGCGCTGGCGATCACCGGCGCGGTGTCCCACAAGGTGTCGTCGAGGTCGAAGGTGATCAGCTTGATGCTCATGAGTCCGTGCCCTTGCTGCGTTTGGCCCGAGGATGGGCGCTGTCGTACACCGCGGCCAGGTGCTGGAAGTCCAGGTGGGTGTAGATCTGCGTGGTGCTGATGTCGGCGTGGCCGAGCATCTCCTGCACCGCGCGCAGGTCCTGGGACGACTCCAGCAAGTGGCTGGCGAAGGAATGGCGAAGCATGTGCGGGTGCAGGTGCTGGCCCAGTTCGCGCTCACCGGCGGTCTTGACCCGCATCTGGATGGCACGGGGGCTCAGGCGCTTGCCCTGGCGGGTGATGAATACGGCATCGTCCAGCGGGCTGCCGATGCCGCGCAGGCGCAGCCAGGCCTGCAGTGCCTCGCGGGCCTTGCGCCCGACCGGCAGCACGCGGCTCTTGCCGCCCTTGCCAAGCACCTGGACCAGGCCAGCGGCCAGGTCGAGCTGGGCGAGGTCGAGGCCAGTCAGCTCCGACAGGCGCAGGCCGGACGAATAGAACAGCTCGAGGATGGCTTGGTCGCGGCGGGCGATGAACTCATCGTCGACGCCGCCGTCGAGCAGTTGCAGGGCGCGGTCGGTGTCCAGCGCCTTGGGCAGGCGGCGCTCGCCCTTGGGCGGCGTCAAGCCGTTGGCTGGGTCGTGCTGGCACAGGCCCTCGCGGTTGAGGTAGCGGTACAACCCGCGCACCGCCGAGAGCAGGCGCGCCAGGCTGCGCGACGATTGGCCATGGTGATGCTGGCGTGCCACCAGCTGGCGCAGCTGCTGGACTTGCAGCCCGGCCCAGCCGGCGATGCCTTGGGAGTTGCAGAATTCGATGACCTTCTCGAGGTCGCGGCGGTATGCCAGCAGGGTGTGCGCGGACACCTGGCGCTCGTTGCGCAGGTGCGCGCAATAAGCTTCCAGTTGTCGTTCCATCAGCGCACCGAGCGCAGGGTCTGGGTGAAGCGCGGCACCACGCGGCCGAGCACTTCGGCGATGTAGCTGAGGAACAGGGTGCCGACGCTGCTCTTGTAGTGCTGCGGGTCGCGGCTGCCGATCGCCAATACGCCGTGCAGGCCCTGGTACTCCAGGGTGGCCACGGCGCTGGAACCGACTTCCTTGTGCTGCGCGTCACCGAACAGGAACGCCAGTTCGTGTTCGCGCAGGCTGCCACTGGTGGTCTTGCCGCCGGCGATCAGGCCGCCGATCGCCTGCTGCGCCTCGGCCCCGGAGACCCAGCGCCCTACGGGGGCTGCGTTTTCGCCGAACAGGATCAGGCTGACGAAGGGCACCTGGAACTCCTGGCGCAGGCTGTCCTCGACCGCCATTACCACCTCTTCCAGGCTGTTGGCGTCGAGCAGGTCGAGGATCAGCCGGCGGGTCTTGTCGAACAGCCGGTCGTTGTCGCGGGCCACGTCCATCAGTTGCGACAGGCGATGGCGCATCTCGATGTTGCGGTCACGCAGCAGCTTGAGCTGGCGCTCCACCAGCGACACGCTGTCGCCGCGCTGGTGGGGGATACGCTGCTCGACCAGCAGTTCGTCGTGCTCGGCGAAGAAAGTCGGGTGGGCGCGCAGGTAGGCGACCACGGTTTCGACGTCGAGCTCGGGTGCAACATTAGGCTGATCGGTCATGGCGGATACTCGCTTAGAGACGAACTTGTCCTTCGAATACGCGAACGGCTGGGCCGGTCATCAACACGGGCTTGCCGGGGCCGGCCCATTCGATGTTCAGGCGTCCACCGGGCAGGTCGATGGTCACGGGCGAATCCATCCAGCCTTGGCTGATGGCCGCCACGGCGGCGGCGCAGGCGCCGGTGCCGCAGGCCAAGGTTTCACCGGCACCACGTTCCCACACCCGCAGGTTGGCGCGGTGACGGTCGATCACCTGGATGAAGCCGGCGTTGACCCGCTGCGGGAAGCGCGGATGGTGCTCGATCTTCGGCCCCAGCTCGTGCACCGGCGCGCTGCGCACGTCGTCGACGCGCAGCACCGAGTGCGGGTTGCCCATGGACAGCGCGGCGATCTGGTGCACCTGGCCATCGACCTCCAACGCATAGCTTGGCGCCTGCTGGTCGGCGACGAACGGAATCTCGGCTGGGGCGAAGCGCGGTGGGCCCATGTCAACGCAGACCTGGCCATCGTTGCGCACATCCAGCTCGATGATGCCGCCCTTGGTTTCGACGCGGATGCGCTTCTTCGCGGTCAGGCGCTTGTCCAGCACGAAGCGGGCGAAGCAGCGCGCGCCGTTGCCGCATTGTTCGACCTCGGAGCCGTCGGCGTTGAAGATCCGGTAGCGGAAGTCCACTTCCGGGTTGTTCGGCGCCTCGACGATCAGCAACTGGTCGAAGCCGATGCCGGTGTTGCGGTCACCCCATTGCTTGGCGTGCTTGGGTTGGATATGCGCGTGCTGGCTGACCAGGTCGAGGACCATGAAGTCGTTGCCCAGCCCATGCATCTTGGTAAAGCGCAGCAACATGGGCTTACTCCGGCAGCAGGCTTTCGCCGGCGAACAGTTCGGCGACGGTTTCGCGGCGGCGCACTTCGAAGGCCTGGTCGCCATCGACCAGCACTTCGGCGCAGCGGCCACGGGTGTTGTAGTTGGAGCTCATGACGAAACCATAGGCGCCCGCGGAGCGCACGGCCAGCAGGTCGCCCTCGGCGAGGTCGAGCACGCGGTCCTTGGCGAGGAAGTCGCCGGTTTCGCAGATCGGCCCGACCAGGTCGTAGGCACGGCCCTCGCCGCCACGGGGCTTGACCGCGCTGACGTCCATCCAGGCCTGGTACAGGGCTGGGCGGATCAGGTCGTTCATGGCCGCGTCGATGACCGCGAAGTCCTTGTGCTCGGTGTGCTTGAGGTATTCCACGCGGGTCAGCAGCACGCCGCCGTTGGCGACGATATAGCGGCCTGGCTCGAACACCAGGGCCAGCTCGCGCTCGCCGACGCGCTCGCGGATGGCCTGGATGTAGTCGGCCAGCAGCGGTGGCTGTTCGTCGCGGTAGCGCACGCCGACGCCGCCACCGAGGTCGAGGTGGCGCAGGTGGATGCCGCATTCGGCCAGGCGGTCGACCAGCACCAGCAGGCGGTCCAGGGCATCGAGGAAAGGCTCGACGCTGGTCAGTTGCGAGCCGATGTGGCAGTCGACACCGATCACCTCGAGGTTGGGCAGCTGCGCGGCGCGCACGTAGAGCGCTTCGGCATCGGCGATGGCGATACCGAACTTGTTTTCCTTGAGACCGGTGGAAATGTACGGGTGGGTGCCGGCATCGACGTCCGGGTTGACCCGCAGCGACACCGGCGCCACCTTGCCCAGCTCGGCCGCGACCGCTTGCAGGCGCTCGAGCTCGTCGGCCGATTCGACGTTGAAACAGTGCACGCCGACTTGCAGGGCACGGCGCATGTCGGCGCGGGTCTTGCCGACCCCGGAGAACACCACGCGATCGGCGCGGCCACCGGCGGCCAGCACACGCTCCAGCTCCCCGCCGGAGACGATGTCGAAGCCGGCGCCCAGGCGTGCCAAGAGGTTCAGCACACCCAGGTTGGAGTTGGCCTTGACCGCGAAGCACACCAGGTGGTCGACCCCTTGCAGGGCCTCGGTGTAGCTACGGTACTGGGCCTCGATATGGGCGCGCGAATACACATAGGTGGGGGTGCCGAAGCGTTCGGCGAGCGCCGCCAGGGCCACCCCTTCGGCGAACAGTTCGCCGCCGCGGTAGTTGAATGCATCCATGGGATTTCCTTACTGAGCGGGCGACGGCTCAGCCTGCTCTTGCGGCTCCAGGTCCTGTTGCTGTTGCACAGGCTGGGCCCGCTGGTGCTGGTGCGACGACGACTTGCGCGGGCCCTTGCCGTCCTTGCCGTCTTCGGGCAGGTACAGGGGGCCTTTCTGGCCGCAGGCGGAAACGAGGCAGGCAACCGCGACCAGCGCCGCGACAGAGGAAATCAGGCGTTTCATGGGTGAAATCCTTGGAAATATGCAGTATTGCGGCCGAGTATACCGAGCGCCCACCTGATTGCCTATGCAAGGGTCGGCCCGCCTGGCGGGCTATGCTTGGCGGGCAAGCCCGCCGTCACAGCTACCCTTTGCTTTCCCGGCCCGGCGCCCGTATCGTGCCCGGCTTGCGTGTGTACAGCCATTTTTCGAGGTCCCTGCAATGAGTTTGAGCGAAGCGCGTTTCCACGATCTGGTCGACGCGACCCAACAGGCCCTGGAAGACCTGTTCGACGAGAGCGGCATGGACCTGGACATGGAGAACTCCGCCGGTGTGCTGACCGTCAAGTTCGACAATGGCAGCCAGCTGATCTTCAGCCGTCAGGAGCCACTGCGCCAGCTGTGGCTGGCCGACAAGTCGGGCGGTTTCCACTTCGACTACGACGAAGAAAACGGCAAGTGGACTTGCGAGAAGACCGAGGAGCTGCTGGGCGAGATGCTCGAGCGCATCGTCTGGGAGCGGGCCGGCGAGAAGCTGGACTTCGACGAGATCTGAGATGAGCGACCAGCCTCGGCCAGCGAAGCCGCTCTACAGTAATGTCAGCCCGGCGGTGCCATCACCTTGTATCAATGTGTGTCGGCTGGATGAGCACAAGGTGTGTACCGGCTGCCATCGACATGTCGAGCATATCCGCGAGTGGCGCTCGGCCGATGACCCGCGACGCCGGCAGATCTGCCTGGAAGCGTTGGCCCTGAAAAACCAGGCGCAGGCATAACCCCAGCGAAGGTGCGGGCTTGAGTATTTGCCCGGCTGTGGTAGTGTCGAGTTCTGCGTCGCTGACGCTAAAAGCATTTCGCAAACCCCGCCCTTGGGCGGGGTTTTGCTTTATCTGCCTGTAGAAAACTGCTTGTTCAAAGGAGTCTGACTGGATCATGAGCACCAAGCCTTCCCTCATCCTCACCCGCTTGGACGTGCAGCGTCTGGAGCGCCTGCTCGACAGCCTCGATGAAAGCACCCCGGGGGTGCTCGCCCTGCAGGACGAGCTGGACCGCGCCGAGCAGGTGGTCGGTCACGACGAGGTGCCCGCCGGTGTGGTGACCATGAACTCGCGCGTGCACTGCCGCGAGATCGCCAGTGGCAAGGACTACCACCTGACCCTGGTGTACCCGAAGGACGCCGGGCCGGAAGGCAGCGTCTCGATCCTCGCGCCGATCGGCTGCGCGCTGCTGGGCTTGTCGGTGGGCGACCAGATCGACTGGCCGGCCCCAGGTGGCAAGACCCTCAAGCTCGAATTGCTGGCGGTCGAGTACCAGCCGGAAGCGGCGGGTGACTTCGATCTTTGAGCTGTCTTAGCCGAGGTGCTGTGCCCGCACGCGGTTGGCGTGGATGCAGTTGTCGACCAGGCGGCTGCGCAGCGACCAGTCGGTGTTGATGATCCGGAAGCGCTGGATGTAGCTGTCCATGTCCCGGGACTCGAACCACTCGTCGATCTTGTCGCTGAAATCATCGGGGGTGAAGATGAACTTGTTGTACTTGGCGCACTGGATCGAGCTCAGTGGCAGGCGGTACTGCGCCCCCATCGCGATTTCGTCCATGAATGCCTTCAGCTCGCGGGTGCTGGGGGTGTTCTTGCCTATCCAGCCATGGTGCACGCCCTCCCAATAGCGATAGGGAGCCGGTCCGTTGTAGGCGATGACCAGAGTCCTGCCTGGGTGCTGCTGCCAGAGTTGATCCAGTGTCAGGGCGTTCATGTCGTAGTGGATCATGCGCGGTTCCAGGTGTTCGTCGAGCAGTTGCTGGAACCGTGCGTGCTCTTCGGCATTGAACCTGTCGAACGCATGGAAATCCAGCACGATGATCTCCCTGGCGTTGGCAGGGTTCGCATAGAACTGCTCGAGGGCCAACACCACATCGCCCAGTACCGTGCGCCCTGAAGATGCCAGGTGGTACAGCTGGTAGCGCGCCGGCTGGTCGGGGGTGTAAGAGCGGTGCAACTGCACGCGCAGGTCCAGCACGCGGATGCCACCGCGGATCTGCTCGATGCACGGTACGTCCTGGGTGATCTCCTGGGGGATGGAAAAGTTTGGCGCTTGCTTGTCCATGCCGGCGTCGTGGCTGCCCGGCAGGATCAGTTGGTCGATGCGCAGGCGCCCCAGCTCCGGGTGTGCGCCCATCCAGTTTTCGTTGTTCATGTCACGCTCCTCATCAGGTTGGAGCGCGTAGGATGCGTCCTACAAATCAGGCCGGGGCAGCCGGAAGCTGTTCCTGAACGGGAAACCGTTTCAGGGTTCGTACGTTGCCTGCAACCGTTCCAAGCCCTCGTTGAGCGCCTGTTCCAACTGGCTTTTGTAGCGCAGGTAGAGGCTGGTCGAGCCTGGCTCGTCGCCCAGTAGTTCGGACAAGTCCAGGTCGGTGATGTAGCAGCGGTAGCTGCCAGGGCCCTGGCGTTGTCGCAGGATCTGCCGGGCGACCACCGCGTACAGGTGCTCGCCATGCTCCAGCTGGGAAAACTCCTGCTGGTCGCAATACAGGGTGACGTGCACCTCATCGCCCACCCCGGCCTGGAGGATCGCCTGGACCTCGTAGTAGGGCTGGTTGTGGCCATCCTGCGGTGCCAGGCGGGGCTCGATGCCGCGCGCCTTGCCAGCGCCAGACGGCAGCAACTGGGCGTAGCGCAGCTCCAGCGCGGCCTGGGGCAGGCTGTCCAGTGGCAGCTGCGCGTCGCGGCGTATCAGCATCGATTGCAGGAAGCGCTGCAGCGGCAACAGCAGGTGGCGTTCGTCCTGCAGCGGCAGGCGCTGTTGCCATAGGGCATTGTGTTCATCGAGGACATAGAGGTCGGCCCAGCCCTCGTACAGGCGGTAGAACACCTGGATGGCATGGGGCTGGCTCTGGGCCAGGACCAGCGGCAAGTCGCTGTCCTGCAGGGCGTTGTCGTCCAGGTGCAGCGGGCTGTAGCGGCTACGCTCCTCGCCCAGGGCGGCGAGCACCTGCGCGTGGTCGTCGAAGGTGGCGAGGGTCACTTGCCCTGGCGTCAGTTCCAGGACATGAGTGTGCTCGGCCACTTGCACCAGGTAGCGCTGGTCGCGTTGCTGGTCGAGCAGCAATTGCGCGGTGTCGAAGAGCTCCTCGACCCGCTGGCTGATGGCCTGGGCGCGGTTGTGACAGTAGCAGCGCACCCGCAACCGCGGGCGGTGGCTGCGCTGGCCGAGGCTGTTGAGGAAGTCGCGCAGGCAGCGCAGCAGCGCGTGGTTGCCGTCGTAGCGCTGCACCAGTACCTCGTTCCAGCTGTTCAGGGTGATCTGGTCCAGGGTCAGCACCAGGTTCTCGCGCACCCCGGCATAGCTCAGCGAGTCGGTGCGCTCGGTGGTCATCAGGATGTTCAGGTCACGGTGGTGGCGCAGGGGATCGACCGCGACGTTGACCAGCAACAGGATTTCATCGGCCACGCTGGGTTGCAGCAGGCGCACCTCGCTGACCGGCTCCAGGGGCAGCGGCACGCCCTGCTGCAAGGCGCCGAGCAGGTTGAACAGCTCGAACTCGCTGAGGTCGCTGACCCCGGGGTGCAGGGCCAGGCGGGTGCTGCTGTCGATTACCCCGTTGCGGTGGGCCCAGGTGAGCAGCTCGAGCAGTTCGCGGCAGCGCTTGAGGGGGCTGAAGTGCTCCCATTCATGCACCCCCAGGTTGCCGTTGTACAACCCCCAATGGTGGGTGCCCGGCTCCTTGCGGTTGGCGGACTGGACCAGGGTCAGGGTGTCTTCGGCCAGGTCCGGGGCGATGCCCGGGTTGATCACTTCGATCTTGCCGGCCCGGCGCTCGAAGGCGGCGTACAGGCGCCTGCCGAGCACATTCAGGTCGCGTTGGTCGGCACGGCTGTTGGCATTCTGCAGGCGGGCGAACTGGGTCAGGAAGCGGTAGCTGTGGTTGAGCTCGGCCACCAGCTCGCGGCGCTCCAGCGCCACCTGGCGTACCTTCCACTGGCTGCGGCTGTCGAGCAGGGCCAGCTGGCGTTCGTCCCAGCCCCACTCCTTGGCCAGCCGTGCCAGCAGTTGGCGCTGCCAGCCATGGCTGCGGCTGCGGTCGCTGAGCTTCTTGTTCACCTTCAGGTACAGGCTGCGCCGCACCAGCTCCAGGCGTGCGTTTTCGCCGCGCTGTTGCAGGTAGCGCTCGATCCGCCGGTAGACCATGACGTAGGGGTCCAGCTCGTCGAGGTCCAGGTGGTTGGCGAACACCGCCTGCTTGTAATCCAGGCTCAGGCAGCGCACCTCGGGGTGTTCGCTGGCATAGGCCTCGGTCAGCAGTAGCTTGAGCAGCGACTTGTAGGGCGAATCGATGCCCTTGTACAGCTGCCACAGCCCGGCACCGACGAACTCGCCGGGCGGGACATGCGCCAGGTGGCCGAGGTCGAGGCCGTCCTGGGCGCGGATGAAGCGCTTGGACAGCAAGGTTTGGGTGTAGTCGCGGTAGTTGTGCTCCTGGTAGACCGGCACCAGCCACCACAGCGGCGTGCGCCCGGCCAGCCAAATGGCGGTGCGGTAGAACTCGTCGAGCAGCAGGTAGTGCTGGGTAGTGCCGCAGTCGTCCGAGCTGAGCTGGCTGTCGCGCTCGCCCTGGACGAAGCCTTGCGGCTCGATCAGGAAGCAGTGCGCCTCGGCGCCCAGGCTGGCGGCCCAGGCCTCGAGCAGCTGGCATTTGCGGCGCAACTCGGCCAGGGCCTGCTCGCCCAGGTCGGGGGCGTGGCATACCCACAGGTCCATGTCGCTTTGCTCGGCCTGGGCCAGGGTGCCCAGGCTGCCCATCAGGAACAGGCCATGGATCGGTTGTGGCGGGTTGCCATGGCGGGCTTTATAGGTGAACGAGCGGGTCAGGCGCTGGGCTTCGGCCAGCAGCTCGGCGCTGGGTTCGAACCCCGACACGCCGGCGGGGGTGGCCCCCGAGACATAGCCCGGCAGCAGCGGGTGATTGACATGGAAGAACAGCGGCAACAGCGTCAGCACCTGTTGCTGGCGCGTGGACAACCCTTCCATCGCCCGAGCGAGGCGGCCCTGGTTGATCTTCAGGAAGCGCGCGCGCAGGCGCGACAGCTCCTTGCGGTCGATGCCTTGGTCAAGGTCGGGGCGGATTTCATGGGGGTGGTTCATTGCGCGCTCAGGCAGGCCGGGGAAGCACTGGCGAGTTTAGCCTGAGTGGCGCGGTCGGATAAGGGGTTGCTGGCTTTTTGACGTCAGTTTACCAGCAGCACGGCGCCTGCCCCGCTCCCGTAGGCGTCAGCCTTGCTGGCGAAGCAGGCGCCGACGCCTTCAGGCCGGCTGAGGCGTTTTCAGAACCCTGAGCAGCAACTGCACGCTCTCGGCGGCGTCGTTGCCCAGGCTGGTGAGGTAGCCGCCGTCGGGCTGGTCAGTGAGACCTTTGTCGTGCAGGCGCTTGGCTGCGGCGACCAACGTCGGGGAGGCATCGCTGCACACCTTGATGCCTTCCTGGTGACTGTCCAGGTTGAACTGGGCAAGCACTTCCATTTCGGCGATCAGTTCGGGGTTGAAGGGCATGGGCTACTCCTGACTTCGAGACAAGGATGGAAGTCAGGAGTGTAGTCAGGTTTATTCGATGTCGCCTTGATCCGCCTCAGGTGGCAGCTCCGGCAGGGCGCGCAGGGCGGTTTCGTACCATTGGGTGTCGAACGGGCGGTCATGGTCGAGCATGGCGTCGATCTCGATGGCCAGCACATGGGCCATGAGGTTGAGGATGTCTTCACGTTCGTAGCCGACCAGGCTCAGTTTGTTGAACGTCGCCTTGGCCGCCGGTGGTTCGCCGCTTTCGATCTGGTTCTCGATGGCCTGGGTCAGCGTGGCCTCGGCGAAATCTTCTTCATCATTGCCGTCGATGTCTTGGGGTTCGCGCATGGCGGTGCTCCTGTGGTGAGGCGTACAGTGTGCCACGCCTGCCTTGGCAATGCCCGGCCATCGACGGCGTGCATGGCACTGGCCAGGGCCGGGCAACGGCGCTATAACAGCCGGGCCAACCCCATACGGCCCTGGAGGCTGCTTCACATGCTCAAGCTTCATGGATTCGCGGTCAGCAACTACTACAACATGGTCAAGCTGGCGCTGCTGGAAAAAGGCCTGCCCTTCGAGGAGGTGCCGTTCTTCGGCGGCCAGACGCCCCAGGCCCTAGCGGTCAGCCCGCGCGGCAAGGTGCCGGTGCTGCAGACCGAGCATGGCTTCATCAGCGAGACCGGGGTGATCCTCGACTACCTCGAGCAGACCCAGCCAGGCAAGGCGCTGCTGCCGGCCGACGCCTTCGGCCAGGCCAAGGTGCGCGAGCTGCTGCGGGAGATCGAGCTGTACATCGAACTGCCGGCACGTACCTGCTACGCCGAGGCGTTCTTTGGCGCGGCGGTGGAGCCGCTGATCAAGGAGCGTGCCCGCGCGGACCTGCTGGCGGGCTTTGCCACCCTCAAGCGCAATGGCCAGTTCGCGCCTTATGTGGCGGGTGAGCAGTTGACCATCGCCGACCTGATGTTCTGCTTCTCGGTCGACCTGGCCTGCGCGGTGGGCAAGAAGGTGCTGAACCTCGACTTGCTGGCGGACTTCCCGCAGGCAGCGGCGTTGCTGGAGAAACTGCAGGGCAACCCACACATGGCGCGGATCGCGGCGGACAAGGACGCGGTGATGCCGGCGTTCCTGGAGATGATCAAGAGCGGCAAGCGCTGAGCAAGCAAGGGGCCGCTGTGCGGCCCATCGCTACAAAGTACGCGATCCCTGTAGGAGCCGGCTTGCCGAGCAGCCCCTATAAGGTTTAGCGCGAAGCCAGCAGCGTTTTGCCGCGAGCCACAGCAGCCCGTACCTGCGCAGGTGCAGTGCCACCGATGTGGTTGCGGGCGTTGACCGAACCTTCCAGGGTCAGCACGGCGAAGACGTCCTGCTCGATCTGGTCGCTGAACTGGCGCAGTTCGTCCAGGCTCATCTCGGCCAGGTCCTTGCCGGTGTCCACGCCGTACTTCACGGCATGGCCGACGATCTCGTGGCAATCACGGAACGGCAGGCCGCGGCGCACCAGGTAGTCGGCCAGGTCCGTGGCGGTGGAGAAGCCGCGCAGGGCTGCCTCGCGCATGATGGCGTGCTTGGGCTTGATGGCCGGAATCATGTCGGCGAAGGCGCGCAGCGAGTCGCGCAGGGTGTCGGCGGCGTCGAACAGCGGCTCCTTGTCTTCCTGGTTGTCCTTGTTGTAGGCCAGTGGCTGGCCTTTCATCAGGGTCAGCAGGCCGGTCAGCGCGCCGAACACCCGGCCGCTCTTGCCGCGCACCAGCTCGGGCACGTCCGGGTTCTTCTTCTGCGGCATGATCGAGCTGCCGGTGCAGAAGCGGTCGGGCAGGTCGATGAACTGGAACTGCGCGCTGGTCCACAGCACCAGTTCTTCGGAGAAACGCGACAGGTGCATCATGGCGATGCTGGCGGCGGCGCAGAATTCGATGGCGAAGTCACGGTCCGAGACACCGTCCAGCGAGTTGCCGGCCACGGCTTCGAAGCCCAGCAGCTTGCAGGTCAGCTCGCGGTCGATCGGGTAGGTGGTGCCGGCCAGGGCGGCGCTGCCCAGGGGCATGCGGTTGGCGCGCTTGCGGCAGTCGACCAGGCGTTCGTAGTCGCGGCTGAGCATCTCGAACCAGGCCAGCAGGTGGTGGCCGAAGGTCACCGGCTGGGCGGTCTGCAGGTGGGTGAAGCCGGGCATGATGGTCTCGGCTTCGCGCTCGGCCTGCTCCAGCAAGCCTTTTTGCAGGCGGGTGACCTCGGCCAGGATCAGGTCGATCTCGTCACGCAGCCACAGGCGGATGTCGGTGGCTACCTGGTCGTTGCGGCTGCGCCCGGTGTGCAGCTTCTTGCCGGTGATGCCGATGCGGTCGGTCAGGCGCGCCTCGATGTTCATGTGCACGTCTTCGAGGTCGACGCGCCAGTCGAAGGTGCCGGCCTCGATTTCGCCCTGGATGGTCTTCAGGCCGTCGATGATGGTGTCGCGTTCGGCGTCGCTGAGCACGCCGACCTGCGCCAGCATGGTGGCGTGGGCGATCGAACCCATGATGTCGTGGCGGTACAGGCGCTTGTCGAAATCGACCGAGGCGGTGAAGCGGGCGACGAAGGCGTCGACGGGCTCACTGAAGCGGCCGCCCCAGGACTGATTGGTCTTGTCGGTGCTCATGGATTCACTCGTTGAAGGGGTGAACGGAAAAAGTGCCGCGATCATAGCAGGGTTGCGCCCGCCACCGCAGGGGGCGCTGGTCGTGAGAAACGTCCCAGGGCCGGGGGTGCGGCATATTCAACGATTGAACGGCAGTGTTCCACGGAGCGTCTACAGTTGGACAGAGGACTGGCGGTGAATCTGCCGGACCAGTGAATCTTTGGCCTTCGCACCGGTCTGTAGCGTGACCGCATTTCGGTCATCCCACACTTGTCTGCGCTATACCCGTGCGAGACTCACTCAGGAATCCAGCGCAATTATGAATGTCCTGATCGTTGATGATGAACCCCAGGCCCGCGAGCGCTTGAGCCGGCTGCTCGGCGAGCTGGAGGGCTATACCGTGATGGAGCCCAGCGCCACCAACGGCGAGGAGGCCCTGGCCCTGGTCGAAAGCCTCAAGCCAGACGTGGTGCTGCTGGATATCGGCATGCCCGGCCTGGACGGGCTGCAGGTCGCCGCCCGTCTTTGCGAGCGCGAAGCGCCACCGGCGGTGGTGTTCTGCACCGGCGATGACGAATACGGCAGCCAGGCCTTCAAGGACAGCACCCTCAGCCATGTCGTCAAACCGATCCAGGCCCAGGCCCTGCGCGACGCGCTGCGCCGCGCCGACAAACCCAATCGGGCGCAACTGGCGGCCTTGACCCGCCCGGCCGGCGACGCCGGGGGCGGCCCGCGCAGCCATATCAGCGCCCGTACCCGCAAGGGCATCGAGCTGATCCCGCTGCCCCAGGTGATCTATTTCATTGCCGACCACAAGTACGTCACCCTGCGCCACGAGGCCGGCGAGGTATTGCTCGACGAACCGCTCAAGGCGCTGGAAGACGAGTTCGGCGAGCGCTTTGTTCGCATCCACCGTAACGCACTGGTCGCCCGCGAGCGCATCGAGCGCCTGCAGCGCACGCCGCTGGGGCATTTCCAGCTTTATTTGAGGGGGCTCGACGGCGATGCCCTGACGGTAAGCCGGCGGCATGTGGCCGGGGTGCGCAAGATGATGCAGGCCCTGCACTGACTCACCCTCGACAGCGTGGGGGCGGCTTTGCCCGGCGGCTCAAGCCCCTTCCGCGTGGCGCTTTGCTGATCTGAATCTGCGGGAACCGCGGGAGGAACTGTTATCATCGGCGGTATTTCTCTGGTTCGGTGCGTTCCATGTCCACTCGCGAAATCCGCATTGCCACCCGTAAAAGTGCCCTGGCCCTGTGGCAGGCCGAATATGTCAAAGCCCGCCTGGAGCAGGCCCACCCCGGCATCCGGGTGACCCTGGTGCCCATGGTCAGCCGCGGCGACAAGCTGCTCGACGCGCCGCTGGCGAAGATCGGCGGCAAGGGCCTGTTCGTCAAGGAGCTGGAAACCGCGCTGCTGGACAACCAGGCCGACATCGCCGTGCACTCGATGAAGGATGTGCCCATGGACTTCCCCGAAGGCCTGGGCCTGTACTGCATCTGCGAGCGCGAAGACCCACGTGACGCCTTCGTCTCCAATACCTTCGAAAGCCTCGAGGCGCTGCCGGCCGGCAGTATCGTCGGTACCTCCAGCCTGCGCCGCCAGGCCCAATTGCTGGCACGCCGCCCGGACCTGAAAATCCAGTTCCTGCGCGGTAACGTCAACACCCGCCTGGCCAAGCTCGATGCCGGCGAGTACGACGCCATCATCCTCGCCGCCGCCGGCCTGATTCGCCTTGGCTTCGAAGAGCGCATCACCTCCACCATCAGTGTCGACGACAGCCTGCCGGCCGGCGGCCAGGGTGCCGTGGGCATCGAGTGCCGCAGCGCCGACCGCGAGATCCATGCGCTGCTGGCGCCGCTGCATCACCTCGATACCGCCGACCGCGTGATCGCCGAGCGCGCCCTGAACAAGCGCCTCAATGGCGGCTGCCAGGTGCCGATTGCCTGCTACGCAGTGCTCGAAGGCGAGCAACTGTGGCTGCGTGGCCTGGTCGGGCAACCGTCCGGTGGCACGCTGCTGGTGGCTGACGCCCGTGCGCCGCGGGGCAAGGCCGAAGCCCTGGGCGTGCAGGTCGCCGAGGAGCTGCTCGGCCAGGGCGCCGAGGCGATCCTCCAGCAAGTCTATGGCGAGGCCGGCCACCCGTGAGCCCCTGGCGCCTGCTGCTGACTCGCCCCGAAGAGGACTGCGCGGCACTGGCGCAGGCCCTGGCAGAGGCGGGCATTGCCAGCGCGAGCTTGCCGTTGCTGACCATCGAGGCCCTCGAACAGGGCCCGGCGCAACGGCTGGGCCTGCAGGCCATCGGCCAGGCGCGGGCGATCATCGTGGTGAGCAAGCCGGCAGCCCGCCTGCTGCTCGAGGCCCTGGACCGCGCGGGCATCGCAGTGCCGCCCACGGGGTGGTTCACCGTGGGCGAGGCCACGGCACGGGTGCTGCAAGAGCGTGGGCTTTTGGTGACTTTCCCTACAGCCGGTGACGACAGCGAGGCCTTGCTTTGCCTGCCTGCCCTGCGCGAGGCTGCCAGCTTTCCTACAGCCCGTGTCGTGATTGTCCGTGGCGAGGGCGGTCGCGAACTGCTGGCCGAGCGTCTTGCCGAGCAAGGTGCTAGTGTCGATTATCTGGAACTGTATCGGCGCAGCCTGCCGCCTTACCCGCCTGGCACCCTGGTGCAGCGTGTCGTTGGGGAACGCCTCAACGGCCTGGTGGTCAGCAGTGGGCAGGGGCTTGAACACCTGCACCGGCTGGCGGGCGTCGATTGGCCATGGCTGTCGCGCCTGCCGCTGTTCGTGCCCAGCCCGCGCGTGGCCGACCAGGCCCGCGCCCTGGGCGCTCGAGAAATTGTGGATTGCCGTGGCGCCAGCGCCGCGGCCTTGCTGGCAGCCGTGCAGCGAACCGCTGCGCCTGCCCCTTAAGGCGCTAAGCTTCACAGCGATGCGCACCCTGCAAAGGATGGATACGTGAGCGAAACTGTCTTGTCCAACACCGAACAGCCCAAGGCGTCCGAAGCGCCGAACACCACTACCGCCACGCCCGCCCGACGCTCCGGCAGCGGCTTGGCGCTGCTTGCGCTGCTGCTGGGCGCCGCCGGGGTCGCGGTTGGCGGCTGGGGCGCCTGGCAGGTGCGGCAGCTGCAAGGCAGCGAGCAAGGCCAGGGCGAGCACCTGCAAGCCTTGAACCAACGCGCTGACGCCTTGCAGCAACGCGAGCAGCAGCTCACTGCGCAACTGGCCAGCCTGCCGGCTGCCAGCGAGCTGGAAGACCGCCGGCGTCTGGTGGCGCAACTGCAGGGCGACCAGCAGCGCCTGAGCCAGCGGCTGGAGACCGCGCTTGGCGAAAGCCGCAAGGAGTGGCGCCTGGCCGAGGCCGAGCATTTGCTGCGCCTGGCGACCCTGCGCCTGTCGGCGCTGCAGGACATCGCCAGCGCCAAGGCGCTGGTCGAAGGCGCCGATGAAATCCTCCGCGAGCAAAGCGACCCAGGCGCCTTCGCCGCCCGTGAGCAGCTGGCGCGTAGCCTGGCCACGCTCTCCAGCACCCAGCAGCCGGACCGTACCGGCCTGTTCCTCAAGCTGGCCGCCCAGCGCGAGCAGGTCCAGCATCTCAGCGCCCAGTCGCCGGAGTTCGATGGCAAGGCCGATGCCCTGGGCGCGCTGACGGCCGATGGCGACGGCGCCAGCCGCTGGTCGCAGTGGTGGGCGGAGATCTCCAAGTACTTCCAGATCGACTTCAACGCCGACGACAATGTGCGCCCATTGCTGTCCGGGCAGTCGCTCAACCAGCTGCGCCTGGCCCTGAGCCTGACCATCGAGCAGGCCCAGTGGGCGGCGCTCAACGGTGAGGCCAAGGTATACGCCCAGGCCCTGGACGATGCGCGCAGCGTGTTGCTGGCCAACTTCAACGCGGACAACCCGCAGAGCAAGGCCATGCTCGACAGCCTCAACCAGCTGGCCGAACAACCGGTGTCGGTGGTCACGCCTGACTTGAGCGAAAGCCTGGTCGCGGTGCAGGCCTATATCCAGCGGCGGCACCAGCCGGCCAGCGCCGAGGGGGCCAAGCCATGAAGCGTGTCTACCTGCTGGCGGTGCTGGCGATCGTCATCGCCGCGGCGCTGGGCATCGCCATCGCCAAGCACAGCGGCTATGTGCTGATCGCCTATGGCGGTTTCCGTTACCAGTCGGGGCTATGGGCCGCGCTGGGCGCATTGGCCGGGCTGGTCGTGCTGCTGTTGGTGCTGCGCTACCTGGTCGGTCTGGTGCTGACCTCAAGTGGTGTGGTCAACCCATGGTCGCGGCGCAACCGCAGCCGGCGTACCCGCATCGCCGTCGAGCAAGGCCAGCTGGATCTGGCCGAGGGCCGCTGGGCCAGCGCGCAACGGCACCTGCAACGGGCCGCCGAGTCCGACCGCCAGCCCCTGCTGTATTACCTTGGCGCCGCCCGCGCGGCCAACGAACAGGGCCGTGTCGACGACCGCGACAACCTGCTCGAGCGCGCCCTGGAGCGCCAGCCCCAGGCCGAACTGGCGATTGCCTTGACCCACGCCCAGTTGCAAATGGACCGTGGCGAGAACGACGGCGCGCTCGAAGCCCTGCAGGCCATGCAGGAGCGTCACCCGCACAATGCCCAGGTGCTGCGCCTGTTGCAGCGCCTGCACCTGGAGCGCGGCGACTGGCCGGCGCTGATTCGCCTGCTGCCAGACCTGCGCAAGCACAAGGTGCTGCCGCCGGCCGAGCTGGCAGACCTGGAGCAGCGTGCCTGGGGCCAGAACCTGGGCCTGGCGGCCAGCCGGGGTGAGGACCCGCAGACTGCCCGCCAGGCACTGGAGCGGGCCTGGCAGCAACTGACGGCGGCCCAGCGCCAAGAGCCGCAGCTGGTGTCGGCGTATGCCGAGCAATTGCGTCAGAGCGGTGCCCAAGGCGAGGCCGAACAGGTGCTACGGGCTGCGCTCAAGCGCGGCTACGAGAGCCATCTGGCGCGGTTGTATGGCCTGGTGCGCGGGGATGACCCGGCGCGCCAGCTGCAGGTTGCCGAGGGGTGGCTCAAGGAACACCCGCAAGACCCTAGCCTGTTGCTGACCCTGGGGCGCCTGAGCTTGCAGAACCGATTGTGGGGCAAGGCTCGCGACTACCTGGAGAGCAGCCTGCGCCTGGAGCGCAACCCGGAGGCCTGTGCGGAGCTGGCGCGGTTGTTGGCCGGGCTGGGCGAAACGGAACGCAGCAACCAGCTGTTCCAGGAAGGCCTCGGTCTGTTGGACGAGCGCCTGCTGGCCCTGCCCTTGCCGGAAGGCGTGCGGGCCTGACCACCCGCCGTTCGCACTTTCCTCTAGGCGCCTTGCTGGCGAACCAGGCGCGCATTGGCGGCACCGGCTGTGCCGGTGTTCGCCGATGCCAACGCGCTAATGCCGTGCTGTTGACTGCATCTGCCTGCTTGTCAGAACTTTCCTGCTTCCCACAGAATCAATTCTGAGCCCATTCAGCGACTTGTCCCCGCTGTAGCGCCTTGATACAAAGCGCACCTTTCCTCTACCGTTTTCACCATCCTCCCTGACTCGCGGACACCTCTTGCCCATGTCGCTGGCCTGCTTGCGCAGCTTTTACCTTCCTGCCTTCCTGATTGCCCTGGGGGTGCTGGTCGCCTCGTTCCGGCTCGAATCGGTGGTTGGCCTGATCCCCTGCGCGCTGTGTTTCAGCCAGCGTCTGATGCTCGGCCTGTACGCCTTGGCGAGCCTGGCGGCGGTGCTGCATGCCCCGCGCTCTTGGGCCAAGCGCGGCTATGCCTGGCTGACCTTGGCCATCGCCGTCGCCGGGGCGTTGCTGGCGGGGCGGCACGTCTGGTTGCAGAGCGACCCGTCGCCCAGCGCCGGTTGCCACCTGCCGCTGGAGCAGCTCGTGCAGCGGCCCTTGGGCGAGATCCTGCACAGGTTCGTGTTGGGCAGCCCCGATTGCGTCTCCATCAGCTGGAGCTTCCTCGACCTGACCTTGCCCGAATGGAGCCTGCTGGCCTTTTTGCTGCTGGCCGCCCTGCCCGCGTCCTGGCTGGTGGCGTATCGATTCCGCAAGGGCACGCTGCGTTGACCCAGGGCAATGCCCGTGGCGTTGTTCGACCAGTGGTGCAGGCGAAAGGGATTAAACGCTTGTATGAACTTTGTCTGCTGCGTACCTTGATGGGCAGGTCGCGCGGGCATAATCTCCCGGCACGCCCACCGAAAATACAACTGCTCGATGCCGTTTGCTGATGTCACCTTTGTGCCACGGTATTGTGTCGCGAGGTGCAGCGGCATCTACCCAGAAGGGATGAGATTGCCATGCTCGATAGTTGCCAGAACGCCCAGGAACGCTGGGGCGGTGTTCACAAGCTGATCGATCGTTGGCTGGAGGAGCGCCAGGAATTGGTGCAGGCCTTCCGCGCCTTGCGCGATGCCAAGCCGGCGTTTGCCGACAAAGACCAGAACCGCGATTTCTGCGCCGTCCTGGTCGACTATGTTTCGGCCTGGCACTTCGAGGTCAGCGAGCAGCTGGTCAGCGAAGCCAAGGCCTTTGGCGATACCAAGGCGCTTGAACTGGCCAAGCAGATCAATCCACGTATCGATGTCAGCACCCAGATCGCGCTGGCTTTCAATGACCACTGCGAAAAGGGCGAGTGCACCGACCCTGAACGCTTCGCCGAAAAACTGGGCAAGTTAGGCAGCTTGCTGCGCGAACGCTTCGAGCTCGAAGACTGCCTCATCGACGTGCTGCACACTGCACACAAGCAAGAAGACGCAGTCCAGGCCTGAATCAGTCGGACACTGCCAGCAGCTCGATTTCGAATACCAGAGGGGTATAGGGCGCGATCAGGTCGCCCGCCCCGTCGGCGCCATAGGCTTTGGCCGATGGCACCACCAGGCGCCATTTCGCCCCGGCCTTCATCTTCGGCAATGCCACCTGCCAGCCTTCGATCACCGAGTCGAGCTTGAACCATTGCGGTTGCAGGTTCTGGTCGAACACCGTGCCATCCGGCAGACGTCCCACATAGCGTACCTGCACCCTGCCGCTGGCCTTGGGCTGTGCGCCCGTGCCGCCGGCCAGCTCGCTGTAGAGAATGCCATCGGCCAGCTCATGGACGCCTTTGCGCGCGCGTTCGCCGGCAAGGAAGCGTTTTTCCTCGGCCAGCAGCTTGTCCACCTGGGCCTGTTCGGCGGCGGCATTGGCCTGTTCTTCATGCTGCGCGAGGATGGCCTGCATGCGCGACTTGGCAATACGCGGTGGCTCGCCTTGATACGCCTGGCGCAGGCCCTCCACCAGGGCCTCGAGCTGCAGCCCAGGTACTTCCTGGCGCAGCCGCTCGCCCAGGCTGGCACCCAGGCTGTAGGCCAGGTCGCTGTCATTGGCGGGGGCGTTGTCGGTGTTGGCCAGGCACAGCGCGGGCACCAGGCACAGGCCGAAGATCAGAGAGCGAGGCATGGAAGACTCCTGCGGCAATGAGCGCGAAGTATGCCAGCCTTGTCGCCGAAAGATGTGTAAATATCGGCAACCCATTAACGGGCAACTACACTTGCTTGCAGCTGCAAGACAACAACTTTGCCCAGGCATGCAACGCGGCGCTATCGAGACGGTCAACATGCCCTAGCGGCGGTAGCAGCAGAAGCATAGTATGAGCCGCACTCTCGTCAGCCAGGAGGTAAACCATGTCGGCCAAAAAGAAGCCAGTAAGTACGCCGTTGCACCTGCTCCAGCAACTTTCGGGCAGCCTGCTCGAACATTTGGAAGATGCCTGCTCCCAAGCGCTGGCGGATGCCGAGAAACTATTGGCCAAGTTGGAAAAACAACGGGGCAAGGCGCAGGAGAAACTGCACAACGCCCGCCTGAAGTTGCAGGACGCGGCCAAGGCCGGTAAAGCCAAGGCCCAGGGCAAGGCACAAAAAGCCGCCGGTGAACTTGAAGACTTGCTCGACTCGCTCAAGGATCGCCAGACCCAGACTCGCACTTATATCCAGCAACTCAAGCGTGACGCCCAGGAAAGCCTGAAGTTGGCCCAGGGCGTCGGCAAGGTGCGCGAGGCTGCCGCCAAGGCACTGGACTCGCGTGCGGCAGCACCGAAGGCCGCCGCCAAGGCTGCAGCGAAAACCACTGCGGCCAAACCGGCAGCAAAACCCGCTGCCAAGCCTGCCGCCAAGGCGCCGGCCCGAGCTGCTGCCGCCAAGCCAGCGGCTAAACCCGCTGCGGCCAAGGCCCCGGCCAGAACCGCTGCTGCCAAGCCTGCCGCTGCCAAGGCGCCGGCCAGAACCGCCGCCAAGCCTGTCGCTGCCAAAGCCCCGGCCAGAGCCGCCGCGGCCAAGCCTGTCGCTGCCAAGGCAGCGGCGAAAACTGCCGCCGCCAAACCCGCTGCCAAGCCAGCGGCTAAACCAGCCGTTGCCAAACCTGCCGCCGCCAAGGCCTCGGCGAAAACCACAGCGGCCAAACCTGCCGCCAAACCGGCAGCAGCCAAGGCTCCGGTGAAAGCTGCGGCGGCCAAGCCTGCTGCCACCAAGGCACCGGCCAAGGCACCAGCCAAACCGGCCGCCAAGCCCGCTGCCGCCAAGGCTGCGGCCAAACCCGTCGCCGCCAAGCCGGTTGCCAGCAAACCCGCTGACAGCAAACCCGCCACTGCGGCCAACGGTGCAGCGTCGGCAACCAGCGCGGTAGCGCCAGCAGCAACCGCTACCCCGGCTCAGTCGCCGACTTCGGCGTCCTGAAGCTCACGGGCCGCGACGCGCAGCTGATGCAGCGCGTCGTGGTTCCGGGCCTGGTCCGGCGCCAGTCGGGCCAGCCAATCCTGCCCGGCGTCCGCTGTCGCAGGCCACTCCCGCGCCAGCGCCTCCAGGCGTTCGAGCAAGGTGCGCTCAGCCTGTAGCTCCAGGCCCTTCACCTGTTCACGCAGCACGCTCAAGTGCGGGTCGGCCAGCGCGTGCTCGCGCCACTGCTGGCGTAGCGTACGCAGCGGCCCAACCACGTCGCGTTGCCAGGGGCTGGCCAAGGCCTGCAAGGCGGCCGTTCGTTGCTCGTCGGCGCTCACGCCACGGGCCTGCAGCCAAGTGGCGCAGAGCAGCAGGCAGACATCGCCGCCCAGTTCCTGAAGGGCCAGGCTGGCTGCTTCGACACCCGGCCGGGCGTACAGGGCCAGGGCGTGATTCCACAGGTCGGTGTGCATGGTTTCACTCGCGCCAGGGGTCGGCGAAGCTGGTAGACTCCGCGACCATCATGATCAGACTATCGAACCTCACTTTACAGCGTGGTCCACAGCGCCTGCTAGAAGGCGCCGAGATGACCCTGCACACCGGTCACAAGGCCGGCCTGATCGGCGCCAATGGCGCCGGCAAATCCAGCCTGTTCGCCCTGCTGCGCGGTGAGCTGTCGCCCGATGCTGGCGACTGCCAGCTGCCTGGCGACTGGCGCATCGCCCACATGCGCCAGGAGGTCGACACCCTCGAGCGCATCGCCGTGGACTACGTGCTCGACGGCGATGTGCGCCTGCGCAAGGTCCAGGCCGAACTCGCCGCCGCCGAGCAGGCCCACGACGGCACCGCCCTGGCCCGCCTGCACAGTGAGCTGGACAGCGCCGACGGCTACACCGCCGATGCCCGCGCGCGCAAGCTGCTGGCGGGCCTTGGTTTCAGCAACGAGCAGATGGACCGCCGGGTCGGCGACTTCTCCGGTGGCTGGCGGATGCGCCTGAACCTGGCGCAGGCCTTGATGTGCCCGTCCGACCTGCTGCTGCTCGACGAGCCCACCAACCACCTGGACCTCGACGCCATCCTCTGGCTCGAGGACTGGCTCAAGGGCTACCCGGGCACGCTGTTGCTGATCTCCCACGACCGCGACTTCCTCGACGCCGTGGTCGACCATGTGCTGCATGTCGAGCAGCGCAAGCTCAACCTCTACAAGGGCGGCTACAGCGCCTTCGAGCGCACCCGCGCCGAACGCCTGGCACAGCAGCAGCAGGCGTACGAGAAGCAGCAGGCGCAGCGCGCGCACATGGAAAAGTACATCGCCCGCTTCAAGGCCCAGGCCACCAAGGCGCGCCAGGCGCAGAGCCGGATCAAGGCCCTGGAGCGCATGGAGGAACTGTCGGCGGCGCATGTCGACTCGCCGTTCGACTTCGTCTTTCGCGAGTCGGAAAAAATTTCCAGCCCGTTGCTCGACCTCGCCGAAGGCCGCCTGGGTTACGGCGACAAGGCGATCCTCGAGAAGGTCAAGCTGCAACTGGCGCCCGGTGCGCGCATCGGCCTGCTCGGCCCCAATGGCGCGGGCAAGTCGACCCTGATCAAGAACCTCGCCGGCGAGTTGCAGCCGCTGTCCGGGCGCCTGGTGCGCGGCGAGAACCTCGCCGTCGGCTACTTCGCCCAGCACCAGCTCGATTCGCTGGACGACAAGGCCAGCCCACTGCTGCACTTGCAGCGCATCGCGCCGAGCGAGCGTGAGCAGACCCTGCGCGACTTCCTGGGTGGTTTCGACTTCCACGGTGATCGCGTCGACGAGCCGGTGGTCAACTTCTCCGGCGGCGAAAAGGCGCGCCTGGCCCTGGCGCTGATCGCCTGGGAACGGCCTAACCTGCTGCTGCTCGACGAACCGACCAACCACCTCGACCTGGAGATGCGCCTGGCGTTGACCATGGCCCTGCAGGAGTTCGCCGGTGCCGTGGTGGTGGTGTCCCACGACCGTCACCTGCTCAAGAGCACCACCAACGATTTCCTGCTGGTGGCCGACGGCAAGGTCGACACCTTCGACGGCGACCTCGACGACTACAGCCGCTGGCTGATCGAGTACCGTCAGCGCAATGCGCCGGCCAGCAATACTCCGGTCAACCCGGACAAGACCGACAAGAAGGCCCAGCGCCAGGCCGCCGCCGCCTTGCGTCAGCAGTTGGCGCCGCACAAGAAGGCCGCCGACAAACTCGAGGCCGAGCTCAACCAGGTGCACCAGCAACTGGCCGAGATCGAAACCGCCCTTGGCGACAGCGGTTTGTACGAGGCCTCGCGCAAGGATGAGCTGCGCGACCTGCTGGCCCGTCAGACCAAGCTCAAGCAACGCGAAGGCGAGCTTGAGGAAGCCTGGATGCAAGCCCTGGAAACACTCGAAAGCATGCAGGCCGAGCTCGAGGCGCTGTCCTGATGGAAGAGCTGCGTTCGCTGCTGCCGGGGCAGTGGATGGACACCTTTTGGCTGGGGCTGCAGATCCTGCTGATCCTGATTGCCGCGTTCGTCCTGCAGCGCATGGTTGGGCGTGGCCTGCAGAGCCTGGGCGAGCGCTACCCGTTGCCCCGCGAGCTGCTGGTGCCGGTGCGTGGCGCCTTGCGCTGGCTGATCATGGGCAGCGCGCTGCTGTTCGTGCTGGAGCGCCTGGGGGTGTCGGCCACGGTGTTGTGGACGGCATTGTCGGGCTTCGTCGCGGTGGCGGCGGTGGCCTTCTTCGCCATCTGGAGCGTGCTGTCCAACCTGCTGTGCGCAGTGCTGATCTACACCGTCGGGCCATTTCGCATCGGCGATGTGGTCGAGCTGGTCGATACCCTCGACAAGCCGGGGGTGAAGGGCCGGGTGATCGCCATCAACCTGCTCTACACCACCCTGATGGAAACGCCCGAGGCCGGCGGCGCGCTGGTGCAGGTACCCAACAGCCAGTTCTTCCAGAAGGCCGTGCGCCGCTGGCGAGGGGCCGAGGCGGCAGGCACGCTGCAGGACTTACCGGCCCTCGACGACTGATCGTTGCAAGCGCAAAAACCACTGGTTATTTTTTCGCCAGCACCGTAGCTTAACGTTTTGCAATAAATGTTCGAGCGAGGTGTGCGATGTCGATGGAAACGTGGTTGGCGTTCTTTGCCGCGTGCTGGGTGATCAGCCTGTCGCCGGGGGCCGGGGCAATCGCCTCGATGTCCAGTGGGCTGCAGTACGGTTTTTGGCGTGGCTACTGGAACGCCCTGGGCCTGCAACTAGGCCTGATCGTACAGATCGCCATCATCGCCGCCGGCGTGGGCGCGATCCTCGCTGCCTCGGCCACTGCCTTCCAGGTCATCAAGTGGTTCGGTGTCGCCTACCTGATCTACCTCGCCTACAAGCAGTGGCGCGCGCTGCCGCTGGACATGAGCGACGAGTCCGGCGTGCGGCCGATCGGCAAGCCGCTGAGCCTGGTGTTCCGCGGCTTCCTGGTCAACGTCAGCAACCCCAAGGCGCTGGTGTTCATGCTCGCGGTGCTGCCGCAGTTCATCAACCCGCACCAGGCGCTGCTGCCACAGTACCTGGCGATCACCGTGACCATGATCAGCGTCGATCTGCTGGTGATGGCCGGCTACACCGGGTTGGCCTCGCGAGTGCTGCGCCTGCTGCGCACGCCGAAGCAGCAGAAGCGCCTGAACCGCACCTTTGCCGGGCTGTTCATTGGCGCCGCGACCTTCCTGGCAACCCTGCGTCGGGCGCCGATCTGATTCGGCCATCACGATGACCATCGCGGGGCAAACCTGCTGCCAGCCCCGCGATTGGTTTTCAGCGTTGCTTGTCCATCAGCCCCCTTGAGCAGGCCCAGCGGTAACGGGAATGCCGCGGGTGATCACGTTCTGGGGCGGTACGTCGAGTACCCAGGTGCGCGGGTCGACGCGGACCATCTGCTGGATGCCGGGGCACGGCCTAAACTTCAGGGTGGGGGCTAAACCGGAGGTGCAACATGCGAATGGCCAAGACCCTGCAGCAGCGCCTGGACCAGGCCAACTGCGACTACGACATCATTCCCCATCCCCACTCGGCCACCAGCCTTGAGTCGGCGCGCACGGCCGGGGTACCTGCCGGGCGGGTCGCCAAGTCGGTGATGCTCGACGACCGCCATGGCAACTACATCATGGCCGTGCTGCCCGCCAACCGGCACCTGGACATGACCGAGGTGCGCATGACCGGCGCCTGGCAACTGACCCGCGAAAGCGCGTTGCCAAGCCTGTTCGGCGATTGCGAGCGCGGGGCTGTCCCGGCGTTGGGCAGCGCCTATGATATTCCGATGCTGCTCGACCGGAGTCTTACCCGCCAGGGCGATGTCTATTTCGAGGCGGGTGACCACGATCACCTTATCCACATGAGCATGGAGCAATACTTGAAGCTGGTGCCGCACGCCGAAGTGCGCGAATTGAGCTGATGCTCGCAACCAACGCCGGGCTGGCGTCGTGGACGGCCCGCCCGGCCCGAGGAGGAATCATGGACGCACCGATACACCCCTTTGCCGAACTGTTCAAACAACTGGGGTTGGCGGACGATGCGCAGAGCATCGATCAATTCATCACCAGTCATTCACCGCTGAAAAACGAGATCAAGCTGGTGGACGCACCGTTCTGGAGCGAGGCGCAGCGAGCGTTTCTCAGGGACAGCATCATAGAGGACGCCGATTGGGCAGTGCCCTTCGATCAACTCAACGAAGCCTTGCGTCGCCCCCGCCAATAAAGCGCCGAGCGGCACCTGATGGGTGATCGGGCCGTTGCTATGCTCAGGGAAAACAACAGGGGATGGCGCAATGAAAGATCCCTACGCACCAGGCTTCTGGTGCACCGTGACGATCCTGGGCACCCTGAGCGCCGGCTACTTCTACGGTATCCGGCACACCCACACGATGAATCATGCCGTGCAGTTTCTCTATGCCGCCGCCGCCGTGACCGGGGCGGTGGCGCTCTGCGGCCTGGCCTGGATCGCCTGGCAGCAACTGCACCTGAACCGGCGGGAAGTGGCCCAGGGGCGAACGTTGCTGACCATCTGGAACACCAAGGTTGCCCTGCGCCGGGTCGAGACGGTGTTCGACCGCTACTTCTGGGGCAGTTACTGGCACTCCGGGCGCACTTTCGAAGAGGTGATGGGCGAACTCAAGGGCACGCCCCTGGAGCAGAGCCTGGACGCCCTCAAGCGCCAGTGTCGCGAGCTCGACCGGGAAATCCACGACCACCATCATCACTGGCTGGCCAACGCCCGCGACCTGTCCAGCGTGGCCACGGCCATGGCCCGCGAACGCTATCAACTCGACCTGTGCGACGCGCCCGCGCGCGACGGTGGCAATACCGCCGTGCTCAATCGCGACCTGGAAGTGCTGGTGTACACCTGGTCGGCGCGCCTGCGCAGCTTCGACCATCAGCTGGACGAGCTGGAACGCGCCTATCACTGAGCAGGGTCATTCACCGCGGATGTACTGTTCCAGCTGCAGGATCAGGTTGGCTTGTTCGGCGATGGTTTCCTTGACCAGGTCGCCGATCGACAGCAGCCCGAGGAGTTGGCCGTTATCCACTACCGGCAGGTGGCGCAGGTGGCGGTTGGTCATCAGGTTCATGCAGTACTCGAGGTTCTGCTTGGGTTCCACTGTAATCACCGGTGCGCTCATGATCTCGTGCACCTTGGTGAACGGCGATGAGCGCCCCTTGAGCACCAGCTTGCGGGCGTAGTCGCGTTCGCTGACGATCCCCACCACCTGGTCGTTCTGCACCACCGGCAACGCGCCGACGTTCTTCTCCGCCAGCAGCTTCAGGGCATCGAGCACCGAGTCGTCAGGGCCGATGGTGTAGACGCTGTGGTGCTGGGCTTTGGCTTTGAGAATTTGCTCGACGTTCTTCATACGGGCCTCGGTGGGTGGAAACGCGACGTGTCGGAGTAAATAAAGCATCCGGCACGGCGCTCTGCACGGCAATGCCGGAAACGGCATCGAGGTGATTGAAAAACGTCATGGGGTGAGGGGCCGTCAAGCGGCCCCCGGATCTCAGAGTTTCGGCATCTGCCCCAGGCGCGCGACCATCTCGCTGACCACCTGCAGGTCGAGCATGAACTGCTCCACGGTCTTGAACTCGTTGTCGTTGTGCCCGGTGTACTTCACATCCGGCATGGCCAGGCCGAACTGCACGCCATTGGGCAGGTCATGTACCGAGGTGGCGCCGGCGGAGGTGCCGAACTCGTGCTTCATGCCCAGGTTCTCGCTGGCCACCGCCAGCAACGCCTTGACCCACTCGCCTTCCGGGTTGCGGTACATCGGCTCGTCGAGGCTGTAGTCGAAGGCCACCGAGGTGTGGCTGTTGCGCGCCCAGGCACCGAGCTTGTCGGAAATCTCGGTCTTGAGGGTCTCCAGCGGCTTGCCCTTGGGAATGCGCAGGTTGACCGCCAGCTTGAGGGCCTTGTCATCCAGGCCGACAAAGGTCAGCGAGGTGGTCAACGGGCCCATGAAGTCATCCTTGAAGCCGACGCCAAGGGTGTTGCCCAGGTAGTCCAGCCCCCAGTTGTCGGCCGCGTAGCGGGCCGCGTCGGTGATGTGGTTGTGCTTGAGCGGTACCTGCTTTTGCACGCCATTGAGGAAGTCGAGCATGCGCGCCACCGGGTTGACCCCGGACTCCGGCTCGGAGGAGTGCGCCGACACGCCGGTGACGGTCAGCAGCACCTGCTTGCCCTCGGCCTTGGCATCGATGCTGAAGTCGCCGCCATGCTGCTTGACGTACTCGGCGCCGGCTTTCTCCAGGGCCTTGGCCAGGTCCGCCGGTTTGTCGCCAAGCAAGGTCGCCACCGAGCTACCGGGGATCTGGTTGGTGGCCAGGCCGCCAGTCAGGCCCACCACCTCGGCACCTTTGCCCGTGCCTGCGCGTTTGGTGAAGGTGGCCATCACGGTGCCGTAGCCCTTCTCGGCGATCACCACCGGGTAGCCGCCGTCCAGCGCCAGGTTGTAGTCGGGGGTGGCGTTGCGTTCGAAGTAGTAGGGAATGGCGTCGCCGGTGGTTTCCTCGGTGGTATCCACCAGCAGCTTGAACTGGCGCGCCAGGGGCAGTTTCTCGTCCTTGGCCACTTTCAGCGCGTACAGCGCGACGACGATACCGTTCTTGTCGTCCTCGGTGCCGCGGCCGTACATGCGATCGCCCACCAGGGTGACCTTGAACGGGTCGAGCTTGGTGCCGTCCTTGAGCTTCCAGTTGTCCGGATTGACCGGCACCACGTCGGCATGGGCATGGATGCCGATCACTTCCTTGCCTTCGCCCAGGGTGATTTCGTAGACGCGGTTGTCGATGTTGCGAAACTGCAGGCCGAAGCCCTCGGCCAGGGCCTTGATCTTGTCGGCGATCTTGAGGAATTCCGGGTTCTCGTGCTGCGGCACGCCTTCCTTGCGCACGGTGGGAATCGCCACCAGTTCGCGCAGGGTCTCGGTGGCGGCCTTGGCGTACTTGATACGGGTGTACAGGCCCAGCAGGCGGTTGATCTCGTCCTGCTGCTCGGCGCTCAGCGGTTTGCCGGCCAGGTAGGCCTTGAGGGTCGCGTCGAGCTTGTCGGCCTTGGCCAGGTCGCTGCCGGCCAGCTTGCCGAGGAACTGCTTGAAGTCGGCCGGGTTGCTGCCGTCGTAGGCCTTGATGATGGCGGCAGACTGTTGCTGGGTGAGGTTGGCCTGGGCCGGGATCGCGAACATGGCCGCGCTGGCCAGCAGCACGGAGGCGGCGGAGAACTTGGAAAATGGCATGGGCGTGCGCATTCCTTTGCAAGTGTGGGAGGGTGCCCGTTTACGCAAACGGGAAGTGCCCACGCTAACACCAATGACCCCTCTCGCGGGAGAGGTGGCACCGTGCATTCACGCACAAACGAAAAAGCCCCGGGGCAATGCCCCAGGGCTTCTTGAAGATGGCGCACTCGGCGGGATTCGAACCCACGACCCCTGCCTTCGGAGGGCAGTACTCTATCCAGCTGAGCTACGAGTGCAACGGGCCGCATGATACCCATGTGTATCGGTGGCGTCCATGGTCTTGATCTGCGGATGTTTTTCCCCGGGGCGCGGGCCGCCTGCTCACAGGGCGATCAGTTCCGGTCGCAAGCCCTCCACGCGCTGCACGGCGGGCTTCAAGTAACCCTCGGCGCCGGTGATCTGGTGCAGCACTTTCTCGCGCAACCCATGCAGTGCCACCCCGGTGCGTTGGCGCGGATGGGGCAACTCGATCTCCACCACCGCCTTGATTCGCCCTGGTCGCGGTTCCAGCACCACCACCCGGTCGGCCAGGTAGGTCGCTTCCTCGGCGTCGTGGGTGACCAGCAGGATGGTAATGCCCGAGCGCTTGCGAATCGCCAGCAGCTCATCCTGCAACTGCTGGCGGGTCAGGGCGTCGAGGGCGCCAAATGGCTCGTCCAGCAGCAGGATCCGCGGGCTGGCCACCAGCCCGCGGGCGATCGCCACCCGTTGCGCCATGCCGCCGGACAGCTGGTGCGGATAGGCCGACTCGAAACCGACCAGGCCCACCAACTGCACGAACTCATGCACGCGCCGGGCGCGCTCGCCCTGGGTCAGGTGCTCGTTCACCAGGCCCAGGCCGATGTTCTGTTCCACGTTCAGCCAGGGGAACAGACGGTGTTCCTGGAACACGATGCCGCGCTCGCCGCCAATGCCGCGCACGGGCTGCCCGTCGACCTGGATACTGCCGCTGTAGTCACTGTCCAGCCCCACCAGCAGGCGCAGCAGGGTGGACTTGCCGCAGCCGGAAGAGCCGACGATGGCGATGAACTCGCCCTCGTTGATCGACAGGTCGAAGTCGCGAATGGCCTCGAACGGCTGGCCGTCGACGCTGAAGGTCTTGCCGACCCGCTCGAAGCTGACCAGCGGTGGCGTGGCGTCGGCCTGGTTGGCCGCGTGCAGGGCCGGGGTGATGAAGGCGTTCATGCGGTTCTCCAGCGCGTGGCGCGTGATTCGAGGGATTGACCGAGGTGGCCGAGCAGGGCGCCGACCAGGCCGATCAGGACCATGGCGGCCATCACCTGGTCCATGCGGAACAACTGTTGAGCGCCGATCATCAGGCTGGCGATGCCACCGTCCGAGGGCATGAAGTACTCGGCGCCGATGGTGCCGAGCCAGGCGTAGATCAGCGACAGCCGGGCACCGGCGAAGATCGCGGGGGCGGCACCGGGCAATACCAGCAGGCGCAGGCGCTGTACCAGGCCAAGGCGCAGCGTGCGCGCCGCCTCGGCCAACTGCGGCGACAGGCTGGCGATGCCGCGCTGGGTGGCGATCAGCAACGGGAAGAACGCCGCCAAGCCGACGAACACCAGCTTGGCGCCTTCGCCCAGGCCGAACCAGGCGGTGAGCAGCGGCACCCAGGCGAACAACGCCACCTGGCGCAGTGCCGACAGGCTGGGGCCGAGCAGCCGCTCGGCAGTTTGGCAAAGCCCCAGCAGCAGGCCGAGGGCCAAGCCGGCGCAGCCGCCCAGCAGCAGGCCGGCCAGGGTGCGTTGCAGGCTCAGGCGCAGCGCTTCGGGCAGCGAGCCGTCCAGCACGCCGGCTTGCAGGCTGCGCAGTACCTCCAGCGGCGAGGTGAGGATATTGCCGTCGACCCAGGCGAAACTGCTGCTGGCCTGCCACAGGCCCAGCAGCGCCGCAGGCAGCAGCAGGCTTTGCCAGCCGCGTGGCGTGGGCCCGCGCACCTGCTCGCCGGTGGCTGGCTGCGGCCAGTACAGCAAGCGGCGTTCCACTCGCGAGAAACCACGGTCCAGCAAGGCGCCGACCAGGCCAATCAACAGGATGCAGAGGAACACCAGGTCGAGCATGAACAGCTGTCGGCCCCAGACCATCAGGTAGCCGATGCCTTCGCTGGAGGCCAGCAGTTCAACGGCCAGCAGGGAGGTCCAGCCGGTCGCAAGGGCCAGGCGCACGCCAGCGAGGAAGGCTGGCAGCGCGGCCGGCAGCAGCAGCCGCAGAAACAGCAGGTGCGGCGGCAGGCGCAGGGTGGTGGCGGCTTCGCGCAGCTTGGGCTGGGCATCGCGCACGCCGACCAGGGTGTGCAGGGTGACCGGCACCACCACCGCCTTGACCAGCACCACCAGCTTGAGCAGCTCGCCGATGCCGAAGAACAGCATGAACAACGGAATCCAGGCCAGGGTGGGGATCTGCGCCAGGGCCACGAAGGTTGGCAGCACCCAGGTTTGCGCACGCCGTGAGCTGCCCAGCCAACTGCCCAGCAGCAGGCCGCTGGCGATGCCGGCCAGCAGCCCCCAGAACAGGCGCTGCAGACTTACCCACAGGTGCCCCCACAGCTCGCCGGAGCCGAACTCCAGCGCGCTCTGCCAGACCAGCGCCGGCGCCGGGAGAATCTGCTCGCTCATCCAGTGCTCGTGGCTGGCCACCGCCCAGAGCGCCAGTACCAGTGCAGGCACTAACCAGGGCAGGGCTTGGGAGCGGGCCTGTGGCAGCGAGCGAAGCCGCGCGACATTGCTCCCGAGAAATTCACTCATAGGTCCACCTCGCAAACCCTTCCTTGTTTATTCATTTAAGGAATTAAAAAACTAAATAAATATCCATCAAGGGATAAGAGCACGGCTCGGTTCCTGGCGAACACCCCCGTGCCATTGCGTTTTCCTCATATTTTCCATGCGTTTCCCGCAAGCCCCTCGACGCGCCGCATGGGGTCTGGTTTATGTCTTTTGGTTACTAAAAAATAAGGTTTTGATCTTTGCAGGTTCTAACCCGAGCGGCCTAGCTTCTGGCCAAAGCGCCGGCCATCGCCGGTGGCAGCCTGCCAAGGAGCCTTGCCATGAGAACCGCCTTCCGCCACTTGCTCACCCCCTTGTTCGTCGGTCTGCTGGGTGCCCTGCCAGCGGTTGCCGATGCCGCCCAGCCCGACGTTATCCGCATTGCCGTGCCGGACCTCAGCGCCGGCAGCAAGCCGGCCGCCGGCGGCGTGGTGGATGTACTGCGCGACCAGCAACTGCTGGAAAAAGAATTTGCCAAGGACGGCATCCGTATCGACTGGCGCTTCTTCAAGGGCGCGGGGCCGGTGGTCAACGAAGCCCTGGCCAACGGCCAGGCGGATTTCGCCTACCTGGGCGACCTGGCGGCGATCATCGGCAAGGCCAACGGCCTGGACACCCGCGTGCTATCCGCCGGGGTGCGCGGGGTGAAGAGCTACCTCGGGGTGGTGCCGGGCTCGGGCATCCATAGCCTGCAGGACCTCAAAGGCAAGCGTGTGGCGGTATTTCGCGGCACCGCCAACCAGCTGTCGTTTGCCAGCGCCCTGGCCAGCCAGGGGCTGAGCGAGCGAGAACTGAAAGTCATCAACCTGGACTTCAACGCCGCCAATGCCGCGCTGGCGGCCAAGCAGATCGATGCCACCTGGGGCCTGTCGAACCTGCTGTCGCTGCGCGAGCGCGGCCTGGTCGAGCTGCCGGTCAACTCCCGCGACCTCAAGGGCGCGGGCAGTACCCAGGCGGTGTTGTTGGGTACCGGTGCATTCATTCGCCAGCACCCGGACCTCACCCAACGCCTGGTCAACGCCCAGCAGCAGGCGGTGAAGTGGCTGCGTGACGAACACAACCGCGACGCCTATGTCGCGCTGGTGGCCAATAGTGCCAATTGGCCGGCGGCGATCCTGCGCGATGACCTGGCCCAGGAGAACCTTGCCGACTACTTCGACCCCCGTCTGGACCCAGGCTTCGTCGCCCTGCTGCAACAGGGCGTCGACCTGGCCGCCAAGGAGCGCCTGATCCGCCGCGGCTTCCAGGTCGCCGACTGGATCGAGCCGCGTTTTCTCGATGCTGCCCTGCAACAGGGCCAGGCCATCCAGGCCGCCCGCTGACCCGACAACAACCCTGAGGACCACGACCATGAGCAACGCCGCACTGGCCACCGCGCCGCACCCCCTCGAACTCGACATCCACCCCGTTGCCGGGCGCATTGGCGCCGAGATTCGTGGCATCAAGCTGTCCGCCGACCTCGACCCGGCCACTGTCGACGCCATCCAGGCGGCGCTGGTGCGGCACAAGGTGATCTTCTTCCGCGCCCAGACCCACCTGGACGACGTGGGCCAGGAAGCCTTCGCCCAACTGCTCGGCGAGCCCATCGCCCACCCCACCGTGCCGGTGGTGGACGGCACCAGCTACCTGCTGCAACTGGACGGTGCCGAAGGCCAGCGGGCCAATTCCTGGCACACCGACGTGACCTTCGTCGACGCCTACCCCAAGGCCTCGATCCTGCGTAGCGTGCTGGCGCCTGCCGCCGGCGGCGACACGGTATGGGCCAACACCGCTGCGGCCTACCAGGAGTTGCCCGAGCCGCTGCGGGCCCTGGCCGACCAGTTGTGGGCGGTGCACAGCAACGAATACGACTATGCCAGCGTCAAGCCTGACGTCGACCCGGCCAAGCTCGAGCGCTACCGCAAGGTGTTCACCTCCACCGTGTACGAAACCGAGCACCCGGTGGTGCGCGTGCACCCGATCAGCGGCGAGCGGACGTTGCAGCTGGGGCATTTCGTCAAGCGCATCAAGGGCTATTCGCTGGCCGACTCGCAGCACCTGTTCGCGTTGCTGCAGGGGCACGTGACGCGGTTGGAGAACACCGTGCGCTGGCGCTGGCAGGCCGGCGACGTGGCGATCTGGGATAACCGCGCGACCCAGCATTACGCGGTGGACGACTACGGCACCCAGCCGCGCATCGTGCGCCGGGTGACCCTGGCCGGCGAGGTGCCGGTGGGGGTGGATGGGCAACTGAGTCGGACCACGCGCAAGGGCTGAGATTGCTCGGGCCGCTTTGCGGCCCTTTCGCGACACCAGGCCGCTCCTACCAGGAGATCTTGATCCCCTGTGGGAGCGGCCCTGGCCGCTACAACTCGCTATCACAGGCAATCAGCTGCTTCACCAACCCCCGCGCCAACGCCGACAAGCCATAGCCCACCCGGCTCACCACCCCGTAGCGGGTATAGAACGCCTCCTCCTGCTCTGGCGCCAGATCCACCAGCTTGAGTGCCACCAGGCCGTCAAAGGGCCGCAGGTTGGCGCTGCAGGCGATGCCGATGGTGTCCGAGTGCAGCACCACGTTGAGCAGCGCATAGCCATGCTCGCACTCCACGCTGGGCAGAAAATCCTGGCGCCCGCTGAGGTCGCTGAGCACCTTGCGAATGTTCGGCGGGCGAAAGGTGGTCGCCAGGGCAAAGTCGAACAGGTCCCGCGCGCGCACTTCGCCACGCGCGGTCAGTGGGTGCCCGGCCCGGCAGCAGAAGTGCCAGCGCTGCGGCGTCAGCTTGTGCACCTGGTAATCCGGATCGGCCTCGAACTGGCGGGTATCGGCGACGAAGAACTCGATCTCCTCGGCCATCAGGCGGCGGTTCAGCGCCTGCCAGTTATCCACCTGGAAGCAGGTGCGCGCCGCCGGGTACTCGGCGACGAAGCGGGCCACGGCCCGGGGCACCAGGCCACCGGCCGGCGCCGGCCCCGAGCCGAAGCGCACCACCCCGGTGGTGGCGCCGTTGAACTGGTTGATCTCGTTGACCAGGTTGTGCGCGCCATGCACCAGCCGCCGCGAATGCTCCAGCACCAGCAAGCCCTGGCGGGTCGGCGCCAGTTCCTTGCTGGCGCGGTCGACCAGGCGGCAGCCGACGTTGTGTTCCAGCGTCTGGATGCTGCGGCTGAAGGCCGATTGCGAGAGGTTCACCGCCGCTGCCGCGCCGACGAAACTGCGGTGTTCGACAAGGGCGATGAAGTGACGGAGTTGGCGCAGGTCGATATGCATTGTCTACATGGAAACTTTCGGTGGAATGCAATTGCTGGGAAGGGTTGGGAACCTTATAAAGGGAGTCACTTATTCCACAAAATATGAATTACAAATATTTATATCACTTAAAAGAATATAAGCCCGCCTGACCGCGATTCGGTTCCGCCAACGGAAATGCTCGCCTGGGCCCATGCCTCAAGGAGCATTTGCATGTCCCGACTTTCCCGTTGGCCGGCGCGCGCGTCGGCGCTCGCTTTGCAACCCCTGGCGGCCGGGGTGCTGCTGGCCGCCGCCGGCAGCAGCTTCGCCGAGCAAGCGGCCAGCGCCGCACCGGTGGTCGCGCAGGACACCCAGCTTGGCACCGTCACCGTCAATGCCCGGCGCCGTGAAGAGAGCGCGCAGAGCGTGCCCACGCCGATCAGCGTGCTGAGCAGCGAAACCCTGGAAACCCAGCGAATCTATCGGGTGCAGGATCTGCAGCAACTGGTGCCGAGCACCAACGTCTCGTATGTGCATGCCCGCCAGTCGAGCATTTCGATCCGTGGCCTGGGCAACAACCCGGCCAGCGATGGCCTGGAAGGCAGCGTCGGCGTGTACCTGGACAACGTCTACCTGGGGCGGCCGGGCATGGCGGTGTTCGACCTGCTCGACGTCGAGCAGCTGGAGGTGTTGCGCGGCCCGCAGGGCACGCTGTTCGGCAAGAACACCACCGCCGGGGTGCTCAACATCACCACGCGCAAGCCCACCTTCCATCGCGAGGGCAGCGTGCAGTCGTCACTGGGCGAGGACGGTTACTGGCAGACCCAGGGCAGCTTCTCCGGCCCGCTGACCGATACCCTGGCCGGGCGCATCAGCGCCTACCACACCGAGGACGACGGCTATGTGAAGAACGTCTACAACGGCCATGACCTCAACGGCGGCAAGCGCCAGGGTTTGCGTACCCAGCTGCTGTTCAAGCCCAGCGAAACCTTCAACCTGCGCTGGATTGGCGAATACAACGAAGAAAATTCCGACAACGGCATCCTCAGCCTGTACAGCACCGGGCCGACCCTCAACGGCGTCAACCGCTATGAAAGCCTGGCGCGCCAGGCCGGTGCCACGCTGGTGTCGGGCAAGGACCGCAAGGTCAATTTCGATTCCGACCAGATGGTCAAGGTGTTCCAGGGCGGCAGCTCGGTGGAGGCCAACTGGACCCTGCCCAACGACTTCACCCTTACCTCGATCAGCGCCTACCGCTGGTGGGACTTCACCCCGCGCAACGACGACGGCCTCAATGTGCCGGTGTTCTACAACGCCGGTGTTTCGGTGCGCGACAAGCAGTACTCCCAGGAAATCCGCCTGGCTTCGCCGACCGGCGGCTTCTTCGACTATGTGCTCGGCGCCTACTACTTCAAGCAGGACCTGGACAACAAGTCGTTCACCTACAACGGCCCGCAGGCTGATATTTGGAACCTCACGCCGGCCGGCGCCCTGGCCAACGTCACCACGATCGGCAATGGCCATATCGATACCGACAGCTACGCGCTGTTTGCCCAGGGCACCTGGCACCTTACCGAGCGCCTGGATTTCACCGCCGGGGTGCGCGGCACCTATGAAGAGAAGAGCGCCTGGGTGACCCGCGACGCGCCGGCCGGTGGCGCGCCGGTCAGCGGCGCGGCCGCGGCAGCTCGCCAGGGCCGGGTGGGCGCCTACGATTCGGGCGACCTCAACCAGTACAGCTTCGCGCCATCCGGGCTGCTGAGCCTGAGCTACCGCTTCAGCGATGATCTGCTGGGCTACGCCAGCCTGTCCCACGGCGAGAAGTCCGGCGGCGTCAACCTCACCGTCGGCGCCGCGCCACGGCTGGGCACCGATTCGCTGCTGGTGGGCACCGAGCGCGCCAACAACGCAGAACTCGGCATCAAGAGCAGCTGGCTCGACAACCGCCTGCAACTGAACAGCAACCTGTTCTGGACCCAGGTGCACGGCTACCAGGCCAACGTCTACGACCAGGTCAACCGCGTGCAGTACCTGGCCAACGCCGGCAGCGTGCGCTCCCGCGGCCTGGAGTTCGAGGCCACGGCAGCGCCGCTGCGCGGGCTGACGCTGAACTTCAACGGCTCGTGGAACGATGTGCGCTACACCGAGTACGACGACGCGCCGTGCCCGCCGGAAATCAGCCTGGCCAACGCCGCCGCCACCTGCGACCTGTCTGGCCACCAGGTGGTGGGCGCCTCCAAGTACATCGCCAACCTCAACGGCCAGTACAAGTGGCAGTTGAGCGAGCGCATCGAGCCCTACGTCACCGCCAGCTACGCCTTCCGTTCCAAGGCGGTAGGCACCATCGACGACTCCGACTACGGGCAGATCCCCAGCTACGCCATCGTCAACCTGTCCACCGGCGTGCGCCTGGACCAGGGCGACGGCGTGCTCGACCTGTCGCTGTGGCTGAAGAACGCCGGCGACAAGACCTACTTCACCAGCCTGTGGAACTCCGCCAACGGCGGTTATGCCGGGGTGCTGGGTACTCCGCGCACCCTGGGCGCCACCGCCCGTTACGACTTCTGAGCACAAGGAGCTTTGCCATGAATGCCAAGACCCAACCCCACGACCTGCCTGAAGGCGCCTGCCTGACTGCCAAGGTGCCCGACCGCGATGAAGCCTTGCTCGGCGACGTGGTGGTCAACCCCTACCGCCTGGCGCCGCTGACGGCGATCATCCGCGACGGTGGGCGTGCCCTGAATGCCGCCCATGTGCGCGTGCTGGGCCGTGGCGAGCGCGGTGTCGACATCGCTTACCAGGTGTCCGATCGCGCGCTGTGGACCTACGGCGGCATCCCGGTATTCGGCCTGTACCCGGATCATGTCAACCAGGTCGAGGTGAGCTACAAGCTCGACGGCGAGCGTATCCGTGAGCACTACCAGATCTACGCCCCGGCCGTGCGCCTGCCGGTGGTGGCCGGGCAGACCGCCGCGCTGCCCCACGTCGAGCCGGTCAAGGTGACCCCAGGGTTCGAACAGCGCCTGTACCTGTTCAACCACCTGCTCGGCGAAATCCCCGGTGGGCGCGCCTTCAAGTGGAACGGCCTGGGCGGCGCCGCCGAGTGGGACCAGGTGGGCAACAACTGGATCGCCGACAGCAATGGCGACGTGCGCTGGTACCTGGACATCGAGCAGATTCACGATTCCAACCGTCGCGACGGCCTGGGCGGGACCATGGGCTTCCACCAGACACGTGACGGCAAGCTGATCTGGGGCCAGGGCCAGACCTATTCGAAGTACGACCTGCTGGGCCGGCAGGTGTGGCAGCGCAACCTGCCGGACAAGTTCGCCGACTTCTCCCACGAGATCCGCGAAACCGTCAACGGCACCTACCTGCTGCGGGTCGGCACCAGCGACTACCGCCGCCCGGACGGCAAGCGCGTGCGCTCGATCCGCGACCATGTCATCGAGGTCAACGAAGCTGGCGACGTGTTGGACTTCTGGGACTTGAACCAGATCCTCGACCCCTATCGTGGCGACCTGCTGGAAACCTTGGGCAAGGCGGCCATCCAACTGCCGGCCGGGGTAACCAAGCAGGACGAGCGCCTGGCCAACGAGCTGGCCGAGGGCGACCTGCCGTTCGGCGACACGCCGGGCGTCGGCACCGGTCGCAACTGGGCCCATGTCAATGCCATCGACTACGATGCCGATGACGACAGCATCATCGTTTCAGCCCGCCACCAGGGGGTGGTGAAGATCGGTCGCGACAAGCAGGTGAAGTGGATTCTCGCCGCGCCCCAAGGCTGGCCGGCGCATCTTCAGGACAAGGTGCTCAAGCCGGTGGGCGAGGGCTTCGAATGGCCTTGGACCCAGCACACCGCCTGGCTGACCGGGCGCGGTACCTTGACCGTGTTCGACAATGGCTGGGGCCGTGACTTCGGGCCGACCAAGCTGAGCGGCAACTACAGCCGGGCGGTGGAGTACAAGGTCGACGAGGCCAAGGGCACGGTCGAGCAGGTGTGGCAGTACGGCAAGGAGCGCGGGGATGAGTGGTACAGCCCGATCACCTCGGTGGTGGCCTACCGGGCAGATACCGACACCCAGTTCATCTATTCGGCTTCGGTGAACTTCCTGACCCCCGAGAAACTCACCACCACCGTGCTCAATGAAGTGCGTCGCGGCACCCAGGAGGTGGCGGTGGAACTGAAAGTGCACAGTCGCCAGCCAGGCAGCGTGGGTTACCGGGCGCTGGTGATCGACCTCGACAAGGCGTTCTGATGGACTAACCTTCCAAGGCCCTGTCGCGGGGCAAGTCGCCTCGGCGCACTGCCGAGGCGACTTGCCCCGCGCTGCATTTCCACTGATCTGAATTCCGACCACTCGTTCTTTTTTTCGAACAGCCTATTGTCCAACCCCCCAGCGCCCGCTTAGCATTCCGTTTGAGATTTCAAACGCTCGGCACCCAGGCGTCGAACACCCTGGTGCACGAATTCCTGACGGCCGCCCCCACCTGGGGGCGCCTTTTCAACAATCAAAATTCGCAGTTAAGGGAAGCCGACATGCAGCTCAAAGACGCTCAGTTGTTCCGCCAGCAAGCCTTCATCAATGGTGAGTGGCTGGATGCGGACAGCGGCCAGACCATCAAGGTGACCAACCCGGCCACCGGTGAAGTGATCGGCAGCGTGCCGAAGATGGGCGCCGCCGAGACCCGCCGCGCCATCGAGGCCGCCGACAAGGCCCTGCCGGCCTGGCGCGCGCTGACCGCCAAGGAGCGTGCCGGCAAGCTGCGCCGCTGGTTCGAGCTGATGATCGAGCACCAGGACGACCTGGCCCGCCTGATGACCACCGAGCAAGGCAAGCCACTGGCCGAAGCCAAGGGCGAAATCGCCTACGCCGCCTCGTTCATCGAGTGGTTCGCCGAGGAAGCCAAACGTGTCTACGGCGACGTCATTCCGGGCCACCAGCCGGACAAGCGCCTGATCGTCATCAAGCAGCCGATCGGCGTTACCGCCGCCATCACCCCATGGAACTTCCCGGCCGCGATGATCACCCGTAAAGCCGGCCCGGCCCTGGCCGCCGGTTGCACCATGGTGCTCAAGCCTGCTTCGCAGACCCCGTACTCCGCCCTGGCCCTGGTCGAACTGGCGACCCGCGCCGGGATCCCGGCTGGCGTGCTCAGCGTGATCACCGGCAGCGCCGGCGAAGTCGGCAGCGAGCTGACCGGCAACGCCCTGGTACGCAAGCTGTCCTTCACCGGCTCGACCGAAATCGGTCGCCAGCTGATGGAAGAATGCGCCAAGGACATCAAGAAGGTTTCCCTGGAGCTGGGCGGCAACGCGCCGTTCATCGTGTTCGACGACGCCGACCTGGACAAGGCGGTCGAGGGCGCGATCATCTCCAAGTACCGCAACAACGGCCAGACCTGCGTCTGCGCCAACCGCATCTACGTGCAGGATGGCGTCTACGAGGCGTTCGCCGAGAAGCTCAAGGCCGCGGTGGCCAAGCTCAAGATCGGCAACGGCCTGGAAGAAGGCACCACCACTGGCCCGCTGATCGACGGCAAGGCTGTCGCCAAGGTCCAGGAGCACATCGAGGACGCGGTATCCAAGGGCGCCAAGGTGCTGTCCGGCGGCAAGCTGATCGAAGGCAACTTCTTCGAGCCGACCATCCTGGTCGACGTGCCGAAGACCGCTGCCGTGGCCAAGGAAGAGACCTTCGGCCCACTGGCGCCGCTGTTCCGCTTCAAGGACGAGGCCGAAGTCATCGCCATGTCCAACGACACCGAGTTCGGCCTGGCCTCGTACTTCTATGCCCGCGACATGAGCCGCGTGTTCCGTGTCGCCGAGGCCCTGGAATACGGCATGGTCGGCATCAACACCGGCCTGATCTCCAACGAAGTCGCGCCGTTCGGCGGCATCAAGGCCTCGGGCCTGGGCCGCGAAGGTTCCAAGTACGGTATCGAGGACTACCTCGAGATCAAATACCTGTGCATCAGCGTCTGATCGCCAGGTAAACGGTTTTACCTCTGCCAGCGGGGCGCGAGAGCGACGCCTCGCTGGCCTTTTTGACATAGCGGTACCCGGTGGCCAGGGCATTCGTGGCAGTCGATCAACGAATACTGTGCGCGCATGCGTCCAGCCACCCCCGAATAAAAGCGCCTGGAATGGGCGCAATTGAGGGCACTATGAGCAAGACCAACGAATCCTTGATGCAACGTCGTGTCGCCGCCGTCCCGCGTGGTGTTGGCCAGATTCACCCGATCTTCGTCGATACCGCGAAGAACTCGACGGTGATCGACGTTGAAGGCCGCGAACTGATCGACTTCGCCGGCGGCATCGCCGTACTCAACACCGGCCACCTGCACCCAAAAGTGGTTGCCGCGGTGCAAGAGCAGCTGACCAAGGTCAGCCACACCTGCTTCCAGGTGCTGGCCTACGAGCCCTACGTCGAGCTGTGCGAGAAGATCAACAAGCTGGTCCCGGGCAACTTCGACAAGAAGACCCTGCTGGTGACCACCGGCTCCGAAGCCGTTGAGAACGCCGTGAAGATCGCCCGTGCCGCCACTGGCCGTGCCGGCGTGATCGCCTTCACCGGCGGCTACCACGGTCGCACCATGATGACCCTGGGCCTGACCGGCAAGGTCGTGCCGTACTCCGCCGGCATGGGCCTGATGCCAGGCGGCATTTTCCGCGCCCTGTTCCCGAGCGAACTGCACGGCATCAGCGTCGACGACGCCATCGCCTCGGTCGAACGTATCTTCAAGAACGACGCCGAGCCGCGCGACATCGCCGCGATCATCCTCGAGCCAGTCCAGGGCGAAGGCGGCTTCCTGCCGGCGCCGAAAGAGCTGATGCAGCGCCTGCGCGCACTGTGCGACCAGCACGGCATCCTGCTGATCGCCGACGAAGTACAGACCGGCGCTGGCCGTACCGGTACCTTCTTCGCCATGGAGCAGATGGGCGTCGCCCCCGACCTGACCACCTTCGCCAAGTCCATCGCCGGCGGCTTCCCGCTGGCCGGTGTGTGCGGCAAGGCCGAGTACATGGACGCCATCGCCCCAGGTGGCCTGGGTGGCACCTACGCCGGCTCGCCGATCGCTTGCGCCGCGGCCCTGGCCGTGATCGAAGTGTTCGAGCAAGAGAAGCTGCTGGACCGCAGCAAGGCGGTTGGCGAGCGCCTGACCACCGGCCTGCGTGAAATCCAGAAGAAGCACCCGATCATCGGCGATGTCCGTGGTCTGGGCTCGATGATCGCGGTGGAAGTGTTCGAGAAGGGCAGCCACGTCCCGAACGCCGCCGCCGTTGCCCAAGTGGTCGCGAAGGCGCGCGACAAGGGCCTGATCCTGCTGTCCTGTGGCACCTACGGCAACGTCCTGCGGATCCTGGTGCCGCTGACTGCCGAAGACGCGCTGCTGGACAAAGGCCTGGCCATCATCGAAGAGTGCTTCGCCGAACTGGCCTGAAACATGTGACATGCTGCAGAAAAACCCGCCTCGGCGGGTTTTTTTGTGCCCTTCGCAAGCATCAGGCGCTAAGGTTGTACGAGGAATCCGTGGAAGCTGCGATGGATCGCGCGTCATTTTCTGGAGACTCGCTCATGAGCGCTGCCGACCCCCTACCCCCTTGCGTGCTGATTGCCGAGGGCGACCCCTGGGTACGCGACATGCTTAGCGAAATGCTGCTCAGCGTGCGCTGCGATGCGCGCTTGCAGGTTTGCGCCGATGGCTCGCAGGCGCTGAACGCGCTGGCGAGCAAGCCTGACCTGATCATCGCCGCCCGCGAGCTCGCCGGCCTCGATGGCCTCGACCTGCTGCGCAAGGTGCGCGCCAAGGGCGACAGGCCTGGATTGCCCTTCATCCTCATGAGCGACCGCACCGACAGCGCCAGTGTGCGCGAGGCCGTGCCACTGCAGCCCACGGCATACCTGAGCAAGCCGCTCGACCTGGGCAACCTGCGCAAGCGCCTGGAAAACCTGCTGCTGGCAGTGGGCGAGCAGATCGCCTGCCCAGTGCCGCCGCTGCAGCCCGGCGTGCAATTGCCGGCCTACCTCGAGCAGCGTCGCGCCACGGCCGACGGTGGCCCGTTGTTCGCCGACGTGCAGGTGGCGGTCAAGCGCGCGCTCAACCCCCAGGGGCTGAACCTCAAGGTGCTCGAGGAGGAGGTGCGCAACGACCCGCAGATCACCGGTGTGCTGATCGCCGCCGCCAACAGCGCCGCGCTGCACCGCGAGGCGCCGGTGCAGACCCTGCTGCAGGCGCTGAACAAGCTCGGCAGCACCCAGAGCATGAACCTCATCCTCGGCCTGACCCTCAAGCGCAGCGCGCGCCTGAGCGACCCGCTGCTGGCCCGGCATGCCGCGCATTATTGGAACCTATCGCTGCACACCGCCGAATATGGCCGCACCCTGGCGCGCCTGCTCGAGGTCGACGAGGCGCTCTGCTATTGCGCAGGGCTGTTGCACTGCCTGGGCGACCTGGCCGTGCTGCGCACGCTGCAGGAGTGGCGCCTGGCGGGTGGGGAGCTGGACGAGGACCAGGTGCAGCTGTCGCTCAATGAATTCGGCGCGCCGTTCGGCTCGGCGTTGCGCACCCGCTGGCGTCTGCCGCTGAACCTGCGCGAGCTGATCGCCGCGGTGTACCAGCTGGGTGGTGGCGTGTATTCCCGCGAGATACTGGCGATGAACCTGGCAGGCCAGCTGGCCGCGCTCAAGCCCAGCCAAGGGCTGGAGAAGGTGGCCGCCAGCAAGACCGCGCGGTTGCTCAAGCTTGGCCTGCCGGAGCTGTCGCGGCTGCGCAAGGTCGACCCTGAGGCACTGGCGCGGGAGCAGGCCGAGCGTGAGGCGGCAGAAGCTGCCGAGCGCGAGCTGAAGGCCGGCCCGGGCGCGGCGCCGGCTGCCGCTGGCGAGCCGACAGAGGACGGCGAGCGCCAGGGCTGATCTGGCGGCCGGCGGGGTCGTATCAGGCTTGGGATCGGTCCTACAGGTATTGCGGACGGTTGTTCGTATCCAGGGAAGCCCTTCAAGCGTAGTTTTCCAGCCACTCCCCCAACGGATTGGCAGGAAGGCTGCAGATGAGCGCCTATAACTATCCCGGCCTGCGTTATCAGGTCTATCGATCCAACGCGCGAAAGCTTGCCCATGCAGCATTGCGCACCGGGCCTGTATCCAGGCCTGGGTTTGACGTCGAGGAAGTGGGCTTCGAACCCATAGGGCACAGGGCTCTTGCAGCTTTTCAGCTATGGGGCGAGCAGACACACCAATTCCCCTGGGAAGAGGTGCCGCATTGGACGGATTGTGATCGTAGGGGTTTCGACTTGGCGTTGTGGTCCGCCCGTGAGCTCTGCGGCCTGTGCTACGCCAGCCCCCGGCAAAGCAGGTGTTGTATCAAGATCATCCTGCTGGAGGGCAAGCCTGGGCCTGCGAACCCACTGAGGGGCTGGTGGCGACACTGTCGTTGCTGGCGGTGGCGGAGTATGCACGGATGCTCAAGTGCTCGCGAATCGAGGTTCAGCAACCGGACCAGGGGGCCGAACCCCTGTACCAGTCGCTTGGTTTCGTTCGTGATCGGGCCGGCAATCTCGCGATCCCTGTTGCAGCCATGGGCCTGCAACCTACTTTCCACATATCGGAGGTGCACATGAGCTATTCAAAAGAGGCCAGAAAGGCTGCTCTGATCAAGCGCTACACCGCTCAGGCTATCGCTTTGGCGGGTGAAATCACCGATCAGCAGCGACACTTTCTCGAAGTCGGTTTCAGGGAGGGGCGGGAAAAAGAGCCTGAAGGGATACTGGCTGGGCCACGTAGTGGCCCGATCGATTACGAGTGGGCCTCCCAGTGAACTGAAGCTATTGCTTGCGCTTGGCGCGATCAGCCTTTCACGATCTGGTTCTTGCCTTGGCGCTTGGCGCGGTACATTGCCGCGTCCGCCCGGGCGAACAGACTATCCAGGCTTTCATCCTCATCCATTAGGCCGGTCAGCCCTTGGCTCACGGTAACCCCGTAGGTGTGTTCGCCATGACTGAAGCTCAGGCGTTGAATCTCCCGTTGCAAGCGTTCGGCGATCTGTTCGGCGACTTGGGCGGTACAGCCTGGGAACACCGCGGCGAACTCCTCGCCACCGATGCGCCCGAACAGGTCGCCACGCCGTAGCACGGCCTTGCCGCTGTCGGCGATACGCTGCAACACCTGGTCGCCTTCCTGGTGGCCATAGCTGTCGTTGATCTGCTTGAAATCATCGATATCCAACAGCAGGAACGCCATCGGCGTGCCGTCCTCGCGCGCGCTGTCGAAGGCTTGCTGGGCGCACTCGAAAAAATGCCGTCGGTTGCTGCTCTGGGTGAGCACGTCGGTGGTGGCCAGGCGTTGCAGTTCGCCTTCGAGCTGCTTCTTTTCGGTGATGTCCTCGGCGATGCCAACGATGATCACCCGTTGATCGCCTTCGCGCTGCTGGTTGATGTAGCACTTGTCGCTGAGCCAGCGCACCTCACCGGCAGCGTTGAGGATGCGGTACTCACGATCCTCGACGGTACCTTTGACCAGCACCTGGGCCAGGCTGCGCTCGGCGTACTCCAGGTCGTCCGGGTAAATGGCGTCGCGCCACTCGTTGTAGTCGGCCAGCACCAGGCTGGCGGGGCGGCCGAAAATGCGCTCGTAGGCGGGGCTGACATAGAGCACCTGGCGGGTTTCCCAATCGAAGGCCCAGAGTACGGCATTGACGCTGTCCAGCAGCGAGCTGTACAGCTGCTCGCGCTCGCTCAGGCGCGCCACTTCGCCCTGGGCATGCAGCAAGGCGAGCAGGGTTTGGGCGGCTTCGGGGCGGGCACGGCCCGCATGCGTGGGTGGGAGGTCTTTGGCCATGAGCACGGAACGGTTCTCGACGATGGGCGTGCGGCCACGGACCGGCCCGCCACGCGGGCGATATGCCGAATTTGAGTCGGATCAATGGGGGGAAGTTCCGGTGGGCATGCCCCGTTGCGGGGCATGCCGATCAACGGCGGTCAGGCGCCGCTGGGGCGCAGCGAGTAGGTCTTGAGCTGCTCGGCGAAGTCTCGCAGCGATTGGATACCGCTGGCCTCGGCCTCGTGTACCCAGTCTTTCATGGCCGCGAGCATGTCGTGGCCGTTGGCGCTGGTACGCGCCCAGATCTGCTGCAGCGCCAGGCGCTTTTCATAGATGGTCTTCAGTGCCTGGCTGTGGGCCAGCATCGACTCGATGCGCACGTGGTGGCGGTCCTGTAGCAGGCTGGTTTCCCGCGACAGCAGGCGCTTGGCGCGGCGGAAGCGGTGGCGCACCGAGGCGTCGACCTTGTCCAGCTCCTGCTTGACCAACGGGCCGATCACCAGCTTGCGGTACTGGGCCATGATCTGGAAGCGGTTGTTGAGGATGGCCATGGCGGTGTCCATGTCCAGCGAGGCCTTGCCTGCGACCCGGTGGGCGATGGGCGCGACGCGCTGCACCTTGGCCAGGCGCAGCAGGCTCAGCAGGCGGATCCACATCCAGCCCATGTCGAATTCCCAGCGACGTACCGAAAGCTTGGCCGAGTTGGGGTAGGTGTGGTGGTTGTTGTGCAGCTCCTCGCCGCCAATGATGATGCCCCAGGGCACCAGGTTGGTGGCGGCGTCGCGGCACTCGAAGTTGCGGTAGCCGACCGCGTGGCCCAGGCCGTTGACCACACCGGCGGCCCAGAAGGGTATCCACATCATCTGGATGGCCCAGATGGTGATGCCGATGGTGCCGAACAGCAGCAGGTCGATGACCGCCATCAGGGCGATGCCGCCAAGCTTGTAGCGGCTGTAGAGGTTGCGCTCGATCCAGTCGTCCGGGCAGTTCTTGCCATAGATGCGCAGGGTTTCCTCGTTGCGCGCCTCGGCGCGGTACAGCTCGGCGCCCTTGCGCAGCACCGTGCCCAGGCCCTTGTGCAGCGGGCTGTGCGGGTCGTCCGGGGTTTCGCACTTGGCGTGATGCTTGCGGTGGATGGCGGTCCACTCGCGGGTGTTCTGCGCCGTGGTCAGCCACAGCCAGAAACGGAAGAAATGCTTGAGGCCCGCGTTCAGCTCCAGGGCGCGGTGGGCCGAGTAGCGGTGCAGGTAGATGGTGACGCTGACGATGGTGACATGGGTCAGCAGCAAGGTGACGGCGACCAGTTGCCAGGCCGACAAGTCGAGTAAACCGTAGTACCACATAACGGGAAAGACCCTCGGAAAACAGGGGGAACAGCGCTCGCATTATCCCTTGGCGGGGAAATAAAACCAGTCGCCCTTTTTGATAGGAGGTCACAGGGTGTTTCAGCCCTTATAATGCCCCTTCATTTTTCATGGGCTCATCCACCCGACATGTCTGTTTCCGTTCGCGACGCCTTGCGCATGGCCGGGCTCTACGTGGTGCTTTCGATCCTCTGGCTGGTGCTGTCGGAACTGGTTCTGCACGGCATGACCGAGGACCCGCTGGCGCTCACCGTGGGGCGGCAGATCAACGTGGTGGTCTGGGTGTTGCTCAGCGCCTTGCTGATATTTGTCTCGCGCGCCCGGCTGCTGAACTTCATCGGCATCGGCGCGCGCCTGCGCAGCGAGGACCGCGAGCGCCTGCGCATGGCCGCGGCGGTGTTCGACAGCACCCTGGAAGGGGTGTTGGTCACCGACCGCAATGGCCTGATCGTGCACGTCAACCGGGCCTTCATGCGCATCACCGGCTACCAGCAGGACGAGGTCATCGGCCAGCGCCCGAGCAAGTTCAAGTCTGGCCGCCATGGCGCGCCGTTCTACCAGCAGATCTACGCCACCCTGGCCGACAAGGGCGAGTGGAGCGGGGAGATCTGGAACCGCCGCAAGAGCGGCGAAATCTACCCGCAATGGCAGACGATCTGCGCCATTCGCGACGACAGCGGCGCGCTCAGCCACTACGTGGCGGTGTTCAGCGACATCAGCGCGATCAAGCACAGCGAGGAAGAACTGGCCTACCTCGCCCACCATGACCCGCTGACCGGCCTGCCCAATCGGCTGTTGTTCAATGACCGGGTCGAGCAGGCCCTGGCCGCGGCGCAGGCCAACAAACGCGGCTGCGCGCTGCTGCTGCTCGACCTCGACCACTTCCAGAGCATCAACGACGGCCTTGGCCATACCATAGGCGACCAGTTGCTCAAGCTGGTGGGCGAGCGCCTGCGCGAGGTGCTGGGCAACGGCGTGACCCTGGCGCGCCTGGGCGGCGACGAGTTCGGCGTGCTGGCCGAGAACTGCCAGCAGGTCGGCCATGCCGGCAAGCTGGCGCAGACCATCATCGAGCGCTTGAAAGAGCCCTTCTGTTTCGAGGGCAACCGCCTGTTCATCAGTGTCAGCATCGGTATCAGCCTGTTCCCCAGCGATGCCCTGAGTGGCGAGCAATTGCTGCGCAATGCCGATTCGGCGCTGTTCAAGGCCAAGAGCAACGGCCGTGCCTGCTATGCGTTGTACACCGAGGAGCTCACCGCCCACGCCCAGCAGCGGGTCGAGACGGCCGGCGAATTGCGCCGGGCCCTGGAGCAGCAAGAGCTGCGGGTGTTCTTCCAGCCGGTGCACGACCTGTTCACCGCGCGCATGGTCGGGGTCGAGGCCTTGGTGCGCTGGCAGCACCCCCAGCGCGGCCTGGTGCCGCCCGGGGAGTTCATCCCCATCGCCGAGCGCACCGGGCTGATCGCCGAGATCGACGCCTGGGTGCTACGCAAGGCCTGCCGGCAGATGGTGCAGTGGCAGACCGAGGGGCGGCAGCTGGCATTCGTCGCGGTGAACATCTCCAGCCGCCTGTTCAGCCAGCGCGACCTGTACCGGCAAGTGGCCGATGTGCTGCACGACAGCGGCCTGGACCCGGCGCTGCTGGAACTGGAGGTGACCGAAAGCGCGGTGATGGAAGACCCTGAAGTGGCGCTGGAGCAGCTGCACCGCCTGCGCGAGCTGGGCTTGAGCCTGGCCATCGACGATTTCGGCACGGGCTACTCGTCGTTGCTGCGGCTCAAGCGCCTGCCGGTGCAGAAGCTCAAGATCGATCAGGGGTTCGTTGCCGGGCTGCCGTTCGACGATGACGATATCGCCATCGTCCGGGTGATCATCGCCCTGGCCCGGAGCATGGGCATGCAGGTGCATGCCGAGGGTATCGAGCAGGCCGAACAGGCGCGTTTCCTGCTGGAGCAGCAATGCCAGCAGGGGCAGGGGTACTGGTTCGGACGGCCGGTGCCGGCGGCGCAGCTGCATTGGGGCTGAGCCCTGTGCAAGGCCGCTCCTACACCGTAATTTTCAACGTTTGTTCAAGCTTTTGGCCAGACGATCGCCACCCAGCTGGATCACCGCCACCAACGCCACCAGCATCACGATCACAGTCAGCATGATCTGGCTGTCGAAGCGCTGGTAGCCATACCGGTAGGCGATATCCCCCAGCCCGCCGGCGCCGATCGCCCCGGCCATGGCCGATGAATTGATCAAGGTCACCAGGGTGATGGTGAAGCCGCCGACGATCCCCGGCAGCGCCTCGGGCAGCAACACGTGCCAGACGATGTGCCAGCGCCGACAGCCCATGGCCTGGGCCGCCTCGACCAACCCATGGTCGACCTCGCGCAGGCTGACCTCGGCGATTCGCGCGAAGAACGGTGTCGCGGCGATGGTCAATGGCACCACTGCGGCCCACACGCCGTAGGTGGTGCCGACCACCAGGCGGGTGAAGGGAATCAGCGCGACCATCAGGATCAGGAACGGGATCGAACGGAACAGGTTGACGATGGCGCCCAGCACCCGGTTCAGCGCAGGGGCCTCGAAGATCCCGCCCTTGTCGCTGGTCACCAGCAGCACCGCCATCGGCACGCCGACGAGCAACGCCACCAGCGACGACACGCCGACCATCAGCAAGGTGTCGAGCAGGCCTTGCAGCAAGCGATCAATCCACATGGCCCAGCACCTCCACATTCGCAGCCCAGCAACGGGCGCGTTCCAGCAATTGATGGGTGTCCAGCGGCGAGCCGCGCACGGACAGGACCAGTTGCCCCACGGCATGCCCGCCGATGCTCTCGATGCCGCCCTGCAGCAGGCGCACCCGCCCACCCAGGTCAGCGAACAGGGCGCTCAGTTCCGGCTCGCCGAGCAGGCCGAGCTTGAGTACCACGGCCGAATCACGGCTGGCGGGGCTGGCGCGCAGGCTGGCTTGCAATGCGTCGGGGAGCCGCGCCTGCAATGGCGCCAGCAGGGTGCGAGTAACCTCATGGCGCGGCGCGCCGAACACCTGCCAGACTTCGCCCTGCTCGACCACTTCGCCGCGCTCCAGCACCACCACGCGGTGGCAGATATCGCGGATCACCGCCATCTCGTGGGTGATCAGCACCACCGTCAGGCCCAGGCGCCGGTTGATGTCGCGCAGCAGTTCAAGGATCGAGGCGGTGGTTTCCGGGTCCAGCGCCGAAGTGGCCTCATCGCACAGCAGAATCTCAGGGTCGTGCACCAGCGCCCGGGCGATGCCGACCCGCTGTTTCTGCCCACCCGACAGTTGCGCCGGGTAGACATGCTGTTTCTCCGCCAGCCCGACCAGCGCCAGCAGCTCGCGGACCTTGCGCTGGCGCTCGGCCTTGGCGACGCCGGCTACCTTCAGCGGCAGCTCGACGTTCTGCCACACGGTCTTGGCCGACATCAGGTTGAAGTGCTGGAAGATCATGCCGATGCGTCGCCGCAGGGCCACCAGGCGGTCCTCGTCGAACGGCGCGATATCCACCTGGTCGATCAGTACCCGGCCCTGGCTGGGCTGTTCCAGGCGGTTGATGGTGCGCAGCAGCGACGACTTGCCGGCGCCGCTGCGGCCGATGATGCCGAAGATTTCGCCGCGGCGAATGTTCAGGTCGATGCCGTGCAGCGCGGGCTGGGCCTGGCCTGGGTAGGTCTTGCCCAGGCCGATGAAGCGCACGTGGGCCTGGCTCACCTCCGGGCGCAGAGCCTGCTCCGTGGCCTTGTGCGGTTCGACGGGGGGGACGGGCGCCCTGAGGGCGCTGGCCTGGGCCATGTCAGCCTTCCCAACCGGCCTGGTAGAGCTTGCCGTGGGCCTTGTCCAGGGCGGCGCGCACGACCGGCGAGTGCTGGTAGATGTCGACGAACTTGGCCAGGCGCGGGTCGTTCTTCTCCTGCGGGCGGATCACGAACTGGATCACGTATTCCTTGTTCTCCAGGCCGTCGAACAGCAACGCCGAGGTGGCGTCGAAGCTATTGGCCAGGCGGATGTAGGCCGGGTAGCCCTGGACCAGGTCGGCGTCGTCATAGGCGCGCACCAGCTGTACCGCCTCGACCTGGAGAATCTTGATCTTCTTGGGGTTGGCGACGATGTCATCCTCGGTGGCCTTGTAGCCCACGCCCGGCTTGAGGGTGATCAACCCGGCCTTGGCCAGCAACTGCAGGCCTCGGCCACTGTTGATCGGGTCGTTGGCGATGGCCACGCTGGCGCCCTCGGGCAGCTCGGCGAAGCTTTTGTAGCGCTTCGAGTAGAGGCCGACGTTGTTGATGATCCCCGGCGCGTAGGGCACCAGGTTGAAACCGGCGGCGGCCTTGGCATTCTCCAGGAAGGGGATGTGCTGGAAGTAGTTCACGTCGATGTCGCCGCTGTTGAGGCTGACGTTCGGTGCGATCCAGTCGCTGAACTCGATCAATTTCACGTCCAGGCCTTGCTTGTGGGCCTCTTCCACAGCGGCTTCCAGGGGGATGGCGAAGGCGGCGGTGGTGCCGATCTTCAGCGGCTCGGCGGCGAGGGCGGTGGCGCACAGGCCCAGGCCCAGGGCGATGGCCGCGACGGGCCGGAACAGTTTCTCAAGCATGGTGCAGGGCTCCAGTCGGGGCAGGGACAGGTGGGTTGCGATAGGCGGCGCCGGGGTGGTCGGCGGGCAGGTGGGCGTGGGGTGTGGCGAACAGCTTCTGGCGCAGGCTGCCCTCGGCGTAGGCGGTCTTGTAGCGGCCGCGGCGTTGCAGTTCCGGGATCACCAGGTCGATGAAGTCCTCGTAGCTCTCCGGGGTGACGGTGCGCGCCAGGTTGAAGCCGTCCAGGCCGGTTTCGTCGATCCAGGCGATCAGTTGCTCGGCCACTTGTTCCGGGGCGCCGACCAGGGTCACGTAGCGCCCGCCCAAGGCGTGTTGTTCGAGCAGGCGGCGGCGGGTCCAGGCGTTGTCCTGCAACTGGCGGGTGGCGGATTGGATGGCGTTGCCTTTGGCGAAACCGATGGGCTCGTCCAGTTCGTAGCGTGAGAAGTCGATGCCGGTGGAGCTGGCGAAGTGCGCCACACCGGCCTCGGGGCTGGCGTGGCGCAGGTACTCGGCGTGCTTGGCACGGGCCTGCTCCTCGGTCGGGGCGACAATCACGGTGAGGCCCATGAACACCTTCACCGCCTGGGGATCGCGCCCGGCCGCCTTGGCCGCTGCGCGCACCTTGTCGACCTGGGCGCGGGTGGACGGCTTGTCCTGGCCGCCGATGAACACGCATTCGGCATGGTTGCCGGCGAACGCCAGGCCGCGCGCCGAACTGCCCGCCTGGAACAGCACCGGGGTGCGCTGGGGCGAGGGTTCGCACAGGTGATAGCCCTCGACCTTGTAGAACTCACCGTGGTGCTCGACCTTGTGCACCTTGTCCGGACGCGCATACACGCGCTGTTCGCGGTCGGCAATCACGGCGTCGTCGTCCCAGCTGCCTTCGAGCAGCTTGTACAGCACCTGCAGGTATTCGTCGGCCTGGTCGTAGCGGCGGTCATGCTCGGGTTGCTGTTCCAGGCCCATGGCCCGGGCGGCGCTGTCGAGGTAGCCGGTGACGATGTTCCAGCCGACCCGGCCGTTGCTCAGGTGGTCGAGGGTCGAGAGGCGCCGGGCGAACAGGTACGGCGCCTCGTAGGTGAGGTTGGCGGTGAGGCCGAAGCCCAGGTGCCGGGTCACCGCGGCCATGGCCGAGACCAGCAGCAGCGGGTCGTTGACCGGTAGCTGGATGGCCTCTTTCAGCGGCACGTCCAGCGACTGCCCGTAGACATCGTAGGTGCCGACGATGTCGGCGATGAACAGGCCGTCGAACAGCCCGCGCTCCAGCAGGCGGGCCAGATCGGTCCAGTATTCCAGGGTCTTGTACTGGGTCGAGGTGTCCCGTGGGTGGGTCCACAGGCCATGGTTGATGTGCCCGATGCAGTTCATGTTGAAGGCATTGAGCAGGATCTGGCGGGCCATCAGATGGTCCCCCGGCGCGGCGGCTTCTCGTCGTTGAGGTAATAGTTGCCGATGGCGTGGTACTTCCAGCGCACCGGGTCGTGCAGGGTGTGCACCCGGGCGTTGCGCCAGTGGCGGTCGAGGTTGTGCTCGGCCAGGGTGGCCTGGCTGCCCGCCAGCTCGAACAGGGTGGTGCCCGCGGCGAGCGAGATCTCGGTGCTGATCGCTCGCGCCTCGGCCACGGCGATGGAGGCGGCGGCCAGGGTCTCGGCGTTGCTGTCGGCCTGGGCGAGGTCGAGGATTTCCCCGGCGCGCTCCAGCAGGGCTTCGGCGGCGTGCAGGCGAATCGCCAGGTGGCCGAAGCTTTTCAGGGTCAGCGGGTCGTCGCTGGCCTTGTCCAGGCCGGAATCGATCCACGGCCGGCTGCGGGTGCGCACGAAGTGCAGGGCGTCCTCGAAGGCGGCGCGGGCGATGCCGGTGTCGATGGCGGCGTGGAGGATCTGCGCCAGCGGGCCGACGGTGGTGGGGCGATCGAAGGCGCTCTGGAACGGCACCACATCCTCGGCGCGGACGAACACGTTGTCGAACACCACCGAGCCACTGCCGGTGGTGCGCTGGCCGAAGCCGCTCCAGTCGTCGATGACCTCGATGCCCGGTGTGTCGGCGGGCACGAAGGCCAGGTGTGAAACCCCCTGTTCGTCAATCACCAGGGTCGGGATGCGTTGGGCGTAGAGGGCGCCAGTGCAGTAGAACTTGCGGCCATCGATACGGTAATGGTCGCCATCGCGGGTCAGGCGGGTGGTGCGTTCATGGGCGTTCCTGGTGCCGATCTCGGCCAGGGCGTTGCCGAAGCGGCGGCCGGCGAGGACTTCGGCATACAAGCGTTTCTGTTGCGCCGGGGTGCCGTTCACCCGCAGCACTTCCAGGGCGTAAAAGTGGTTCTGCGGGATCTGCCCGAGCGAGGCGTCGGCCTGGGCGATGCGGGCGATGACCTTGGCCAGGGTGGCGCTGGATACGCCGGCGCCGCCGAAGGCCTTGGGCACGCTGATGCCCCACAGGCCGGTCTGCACGAAATGGTCGAGTTCGGGGTGGGGCAGGCGGCGTTCGCGGTCACGCGCGGCGCTGTCGTGGCGCAGTGATTGGGCGATTTCTTCGGCGACGGCCAGGGCTTGGGCGTCGCTGGTGATGAGGGATGCAGTCATGGTGCTCTCCGCAGGGGCTGTTGCGCCGGCACGCCGGCTCCTACGGGCATTGCGTAGGGGCCGGTTTGCTGGCGAAGGGCCTTGAATCAGATCCAGGAATGGCGGGCCGGCAGGGTGCCGTTGAGGTAGTAGGCGCCGACGGCGTGGTACTTCCAGCGCACCGGGTCGTGCAGGGTGTGCACCCGGGCGTTGCGCCAGTGCCGGTCGAGGTTGAACTCGGCCAGGCTGGCGCGGCTGCCGGCCAGTTCGAACAGCTTCTCGCTGGCCTGCAGCGAGATCTCGGTGGTGAGCACCTTGGCCTCGGCCACGGCGATCGATGCCCGCGCCGCGGCCGCGGCGTCCACAGGGCCGGCGTTGACCTCGTCGAGCACCTGGGCGGCCTTGCGCAGCAACGCCTCGGCGGCGTGCAGGTCGAGCTTCAGGCGGCCGATATCGGCGATCACATAGGGGTCGTCGCTGTTGCGCTCGACCTTGGCCTCGATCCATGGCCGGGACTTTTCCTTCACAAAGGCGATGGCATCGTCGATGGCCGCCTCGGCGATACCGGCGTCGATGGCCGCCTGGATCAATTGCGAAGCGGCGCCTTGGATGCTGGGTGAGTCACCCAGGCGCCAGTTATCCACAACCTGTTCGGCGTCCACCGGCACCTGGTCGAGCAGCACGGTGCCGCTGGCGGTGGTGCGCTGGCCGAAGCCCGACCAGTCGTCGACGATGCGCAGCCCCGGGCTGCCCCGGCGCACCAGCGCCAGGCGCTGGCGCCCCTCGTCGTCCAGGGCCTTGACCGCCACCCAGTGGGCGAACAGGGCGCCGGTGGAGTAGAACTTCTCGCCGCTGATGCGATAGCCATCGCCGTCGCGGGTGATGCGCGCCTTGAGCGTGAGCGTGTCCTTGGTGCCACGTTCGGGGCCGGCGTTGCCGATGCGCCAGCCGTCGAGCACGGCGCGGAAGACCGCTGCCTGCTGGGCTTCGGTGGCGGTCAGGCGGATCAGTTGCAGGATGCCGAACTGGTTTTGTGGAATCTGCCCCAGCGCCGGGTCGGCGGCGCTGATCAGGCGGAACACCTCGGCGATGGTGACGAACGACACCTCGGGGCCGCCATAGGCCTTGGGCACGCTGATGCTGCCCAGCCCGCTGCGGGTGAACTGTTCGATCTCGGCCCAGGGCAGCTTGCGTTGCTGGTCACGCTTGGCCGCCTGCTGGCGGGCCACCTCGGCCAGTTCGCGGGCGGCCTGCAGGGCCTCTGCGTCGTTGCGCAGCACCTTGGCCGGCAGCAGCGGCGGCGAGCTGTCGATATCGCTGTGGAGTCGGGTAGTTGGCTGGCTGGACATCAGTACCGCTCCTTGGCTGCACTCAATGCCCTGGCGTTGGCCACTGGGGTGATTGTGATCCTGACCATTCCTTACCTCACAAAGTGGAAAGCGTCGCCTCAGCTGACGGCGACAGACATTTGCTGGTCCGGTGGTCCGGTCGATATACCCTATTCGTTTATAAAAATTTTATGAACTATCGTTTAGGAATATGGATAGAAGTGTACCCATCGTGGGAGCGGGCTCGCCCCGCGATTCAGGCGATGCGCCCACAGCTACTACGTCAACCTGTAGGAGCGGCCTTGTGTCGCGAAAGGGCTGCGCAGCAGCCCCTGGATTTCAGCGTTGTTGCAAAGATCGCCGGGGCCGCTTTGCGGCCCTTTCCGACCGGTCCGACGCCTCGGCAAGGCCGCTCCTACAGAGATCACGCCAGTTGAGAGGTCTCAGCAAGACAGTTGCTCTTACGTGGTATGGCGTTACCGGACCGTCACCACCAGCTTGCCCACCGCCTGGCGTTGCGCCAGGCGCTCGATGGCCGCGCCGCCCTCGGCCAGTGGGTAGGTGCGCGACACCAGGGGCTTGAGCTTGCCCTCGGCATGCCAGGCGAACAGCTGGCGGAAGTTGGCGGCGTTGTCCTGCGGCTGGCGCTGGGCGAACGCGCCCCAGAACACCCCGAGCACCGCCGCGCCCTTGAGCAGCGCCAGGTTCACCGGCAACTGCGGGATGCTGCCACTGGCAAAGCCCACCACCAGCAGCCGGCCATTCCAGGCCAATCCGCGCACCGCCTGGTCGAACAGCGCGCCGCCAACCGGGTCGTAGACCACGTCGACGCCCTGGCCGCCGGTCAGGCGCTTGATCTCGTCCTTGAGGCTGGCCTGGCTGTAGTCGATCAGCTCGTCGGCCCCGGCAGCCTTGGCGATGGCCAGTTTCTCGGCGCTGCTGGCCGCGGCGATCACCCGCGCGCCCAGGGCCTTGCCGATCTCCACCGCAGCCAGGCCGACCCCGCCGGAGGCGCCGAGCACCAGCAGGGTCTCGCCGGCCTTGAGCTGGCCGCGCTGGGTCAGGGCGTGCATCGAGGTGCCGTAGGTCATGCCAAAGGCGGCGGCGGTGGTGAAGTCCATTCCCGCCGGGATCGGCAGCACGTTGTAGAACGGCACCGCCACCTGCTCGGCAAAGGCGCCCCAGCCGGTCAGGGCCATGACCCGCTCGCCAACCTGGAAGGCCCCGGCCTTCTCGCCGACCGCGGCCACCACGCCGGCGGCCTCGCCCCCCGGCGAGAACGGCAGCGGTGGCTGGAACTGGTACTTGCCTTCGATGATCAGGGTGTCGGGGAAGTTGACCCCGGCGGCATGCACGTCGATCAGCACTTCGTTCTTCTTCGGCGCAGGCCCGGCGACCTCTTCCAGGACCAGGTCCCGCGCTGGGCCCAGGGCTTTGCACAACAAGGCTTTCATCAGGGCTATTCCTTTGCGTGTGGTGGCCGATAAGTGTAGGAGGGCGGCCCCCCGGGTCAACGAGCATGGCCCGCCCTGATGCACCGGCATAAGCCCGGGCTTGGGTTTGGCCGGTGCGCTGGGTAAGCTGGCGCCAACTGTATTGAGGAGCGAATTCGTGAAAGCGTGGATCTTGATGGTGCTGGCGCTGCTGCTGCCAGCGGCGGCGATGGCCGAGGAAAAGGAAGGCGAGCCCAAGGTGGCCTATATCACCCTCAGCCCGCCCTTCGTTGGCAACTATGCCCTCGACGGCAACCCCAAGCTGCGGGTGTACAAGGCCGATGTCGCCCTGCGCGTGACCGGCGACATCGCCGCCGCAGCGGTCAAGCACCATGAGCCGCTGATCCGCAACCAGCTGGTGGCGCTGTTCACCCAGCAGGGCGTGGACAACATGAGCAACGTCGAGGCCAAGGAAAAACTGCGCCAGGAAGCCCTGAAGCAGGTGCAGCAGGTGATGGAGTCCGAAGAGGGCAAGCCTATCGTCGAGGACCTGCTGTTCAACAACCTGATCGTGCAGTGATCAGGAGGCGAGGCTGCGGCGAAAGCGCGCCAGGGCCACGCCGAAGAACACCAGGCCGATCACCGCCAGGGCTGCTACGTCTGGCCAGACCACGGCCAGCCCGGCGTCGCGGAACAGGATCGCGGCGCCGAGGCTGACGAAGTGGGTCGAGGGCGAGCCCTGCATGACCCACTGCAGCCACTGCGGCATGCTGTCCAGCGGCGTGCTGCCGCCCGAGAGCAGCAGCATCGGGATGATCACCGGGATCGCCAGCAGGCCGAACTGCGGCGTCGAGCGCGCCAGGGTGGCGAGGAAGATGCCCAGCGCCGTGCTGGCGAACAGGTACAGCGCAGTCACCCCCAGGAACAGCCCCAGGGAGCCGGCCAGCGGCACCCCCAGCGCACCCTTGACCACCACCTCCAGCGAAACCCAGGTGCACAGCACCACCACCAGGGCGTTGCTGGCGATCTTCGCCAGCATGATTTCCAGGGCCGTCAACGGCAGCACCAGCAGATGGTCGAGGGTGCCATGCTCGCGCTCGCGCAGCAACGCGGTGCCGGTGAGGATGATCGCCAGGATGGTGATGTTGTTGACGATCTGGATCACCGCCAGGAACCAGCCGCCCTCCAGGTTGGGGTTGAACAGCGCCTTGGGGTTGAGCAGCGCCGGGCTCTGCGCCGCGTCGTGGTCGGTGTACTCGAGCAGCTCGCGCTCGAAGATCCGGCCGATGTAGCCGGCGCCCATGAACGCCTGGCTCATGGCCGTGGCGTCGACGTTGACCTGCAACTGCGGCGAGCGCCCGGCCAGCAGGTCGGCCTGGAAGTTCACCGGCAGGTTGATCACGAAGGTGTACTGGCCGCTGTCCATGGCTTGGTCCAGGCGTGCGCTGGGTAGCGCCACGGCGGCTTGGAACTCCGGCGGCTGCAGCGCCTCGGCGAGCTTGCGCGAGACGGCGCTGTGGTCTTCGTCGACCACCGCCACGCTGGCGTTGTGCACGCCGATCACCGAACCTGCCGCGGGCATGTAGATCGCCACGCTGAAGGCGTACAGCAGGAACAACAGCAACACGCTGTCGTGGCGCAGGCTGGTCAGCTCCTTCAGGCCCAGGCGCAGGGTGTGGGCGAGACGATGCATTTCAGGCCTCCTGCTTTTTCAGCATGGCCAGGCTCAGCCCGCTGAACACGGCGAAGAAGCCCAGCAGCGCCAGGCACTGCGGCCACAGCTCGCGCAGGCCCAGGGCCTTGGTGAAGGTGCCGACGGCGATGTCGAGGAAGTAGCCGGCTGGGAACAACTGGCCCATCAATGCCGCCGCGCCCTCCAGCGACGAGCGCGGCACGATCAGCCCGGAGAACTGGATGGTCGGCAGGCTGGTGAGAATCATGGTGCCGAGGATCGCGGCAATTTGCGTGCGGGTGAACGCCGAGATCAGCAAGCCCAGGCTGGTGGTCGCCAGCAGGTAGGCCAGGCCGCCGCAGGCCAGGGCCAGCAGGCTGCCCTTGAGCGGCACGCCGAACAACCAGCGGTTCATCGCCACCAGCAGCGCCAGGTTGACCAGGCTTACCGCCAGGTACGGCGCCTGCTTGCCGAGCAGGAACTCCAGGCGGGTCAGGGGCGTGGCGTAGAAGTTGGTGATCGAGCCCAGCTCCTTCTCGCGGACGATGCCCAGGGCGGTGAGCATGGCCGGGATGAACGCCAGGATCAGCGCCATCACCCCGGGGCCGATGGCGTTCACGCTGACCACGTCCTGGTTGTAGCGAAAGCGGGTTTCCAGGCGCACTGGCTGTTGACGCGCGACAGGCCGGGGGCTGAGCGCCGTCAGTTGCTCGAGGTTGCCCTGGTGCACGGCTTCGACATAGTTGCGGCTGGTCTCGGCGCGAAACGGCATGCCGCCGTCGAGCCAGGCGGCGACCACGGGTTGGCGCCCGGCGTGCAGGTCGCGGCCGAAGCCCGGCGGGATCTCCAGCGCCAGCTTGATTTCCGAGCGTTGCAGGCGCTGGTGCAACTGGCGGGCGTCGCGGATCGGCGGCTGCTCGGCGAAGTACCGCGAGCCGCGGAAGGCCTCCAGGTAGGCGCGGCTTTGCGGGCTCTGGTCCTGGTCGTACACGGCAAAGGCCAGGTTCTCGACATCCAGCGAAATGCCATAGCCGAAGATCACCATCATGAACAGCGCGCCCAGCAGGGCGAAGGCCAGGCGCACCTTGTCGCGCAGCAGTTCCTTGCCTTCGCGGCTGGCCACCGCCAGCAGGCGGCGCAGGCTGAAGGCCTGGCGCAGCACGGGCGTGGCGGCGGCGGCCTGGCCCAGGGCGCTGGCGGGCTGGGCCGGGGTGGGGGCTTGCTGGGCCTGTTCCAGGCAGGTGACGAAGGCGTCCTCCAGGGTTGCGCCGCCGAACTGGCGCTGCAACGCCTGCGGCGTGTCGCAGGCCAGCACCCGACCCGCGTGCATCAGCGAGATGCGATCGCAGCGCAGCGCCTCGTTCATGAAGTGGGTGGACAGGAAGATGGTCACGCCCTGCTCGCGGGACAGCTGAACCAACAGCCGCCAGAAGTCGTCGCGGGCTGCCGGGTCGACGCCTGAGGTCGGTTCGTCGAGGATCAGCACTTCCGGGCGGTGCAGCACCGCCACGGCCAGCGACAGGCGCTGGCGCAGGCCCAGGGGCAGCGCGCCGGAGGGCTGATCGGCGATGGCGCCGAGGTCGAAGCGCTCGAGCAGTTCGGCGATGCGCGGCGCGCTGTCGGCCTTGGCCAGGTCGAACAGGCGCGCGTGCAGTTCGAGGTTCTGCCGGGCGCTCAGCTCGCCGTACAGGGAGAAGCTCTGGGACATGAAGCCGACCCGCTTGCGGGTGGCCAGGTCGCCCGCGTCCACCGGGCGGCCAAGCAGGCTGGCGCTGCCTTCGCTGGCCGGCATCAGGCCGGTGAGTACCTTCATGGTGGTGGTCTTGCCGCAGCCGTTGGAGCCGAGGAAACCGAAGATCTCGCCACGGCCAATGGCGAAGCTGACCTTGTTCACCGCGGTGAAGTCGCCGAAGCGCAGGGTCAGGTCGTGGGCCTCGATGGCGACCGGGCCATCGTCGCTCGGGCGTGGCGGGATGCGCAGCGGCTCGGGCTGGTCGCGGCCGGCGCCCTGGAAGTGGGTGAAGGCATCGTCGAGCTTGCCGCTGGGCGTGCTTGCGGCCAGTTCGCGGCTCAGCCCGGCGGCCAGCAGACGGCCGCCGTCAAGCATCAGGCAATGCTCGAACTGTTCGGCCTCTTCCATATAGGCGGTGGCCACCAGCAGGGTCAGCTGTGGGCGCTGGCCGCGCACCTGTTCCACCAGTTCCCAGAAGCGCCGCCGCGACAGCGGGTCGACGCCGGTGGTCGGCTCGTCGAGGATCAGCAGGTCTGGCTCGTGGATCAACGCACAGCACAGGCCAAGTTTCTGCTTCATGCCGCCCGACAGCTTGCCCGCCGGACGCTCGGCGAAGCGCGCCAGGTCGGTGGCTTGCAGCAGGCTGGCCATGCGCTGCTCGCACTCGGCGCGGCCGAGGCCGAACAGGGTGGCGAAGAAGCGGATGTTCTCGGCGATCGACAGCTCCGGGTACAGGTTGTTGCCCAGCCCCTGGGGCATGAAGGCGACCTTGGGGTACAGTGCGGTGCGGTGGCGACGCTGGCGAATCGAGCCGCCCAGCACTTGCAGCTCGCCCTGTTGCAGGCGCTTGACCCCGGCGATCAGGCCGAGCAGGGTGGACTTTCCGGCGCCGTCCGGGCCGATCAGGCCGCAGCGGGTTCCGGCGGGCAGGCTGAAGGCCACCTCCGCCAGGGCCTGGTACTTGCCGTAGCGGTGGTGGATGCCGGCGGCCAGCAGCGCGGGGGCGATGGTCATTGCAGGTTGGCCGGCCAGTCCACCTCGGCGGTGCGCACGTAGCCGGCCCCGGGCATGCCCGGTTTGGCCTGGGGCACGGCGCTCGGCGCGGTCAGGCGCAGCTTGACGCGGAACACCAGCTTCTGCCGCTCGTCACGGGTTTCGACCTGTTTCGGGGTGAACTGCGCCTTGGCCGCGACGAACGCTATCTTGGCCGGCAGCGCCTGGTCGGGCAGGGCGTCGAGGACGATGCGCGCCGGGGCGCCGACGGTCAGCCGGCCGGTGGTCGAGGCGGGCAGGTAGAGGTTCATGTACTGGTCGCTGGGGTCGATCAGCATCAGCACCCGGCCACCGGCACCCAGCACTTCGCCGGGTTCGGCCAGGCGTAGCTGGATGATGCCGTCGATGGGCGCGCGCAGGCTGCTGTCGTCGATCTCGCTGGTGAGCTGCGCGACCTGGGCTTCGGCGGCGCCAATGGCGGCCGTGATCGCCGCCAGCTGGGCGCGGGCGGCCTGCACCGCGGCGCCGGCGGTGTCGTAGCGGGCCTGCTGCTGGTCGAGCAGTTGCTGGCTGGCGAACTTGCGCTGGAAGATTTCGCGTACCCGCTTGAGTTCCTGGCTGGCCAGCAGCAGCTCGCTCTGGCGCAGTTGCACGCTGGCCTGGGCGGCGGCCTGGTTCTGGCGGGCCCGCAGCACCTCGGCCTCGGCCTGGGTGCGCTGGGCTTGCAGGGTGCGGGTATCGATGCGCGCCAGCAGCTGGCCGCGCACGACCTGGTCGCCCTCGTCGACCAAGACCTCGGCCAGGCGGCCTGGGACCTTGGTGGCAATTTGCACTTCGGTGGATTCGAGGCGCCCGTTGCCCATGCTCAGGCCCTCGGGCAGGCGGTCGTGCAGGGACTTCCAGTAGCCCAGCCCACCTGCCGCCAACAGCAGTAAAACCAGGGCACAAGCGAAAATTCTGGGGGCTTTGCGGTTCATTCGGTCTGCATCCTGCGGCTTGCACGCCTTATCCTGGCGCGACGCGCTTCCTTGCGCGTTGATATTGGTCAAACCCCTGACGATAGACCCTGAATCAGCTGAGCGCGAGGATCGCGGCCCATTGCTCGGCGCTGACTGGCATGACCGACAAGCGGCTACCCTTGTGCACCAGTGGCAGTTCCTCCAGCGCCGCCTGCTGCTTGAGCAGGCCCAGGCCGAGGACTTGGCGGAAGGTCTTCACGTGCTCCACGTCCACCGCGCTCCAGGGGTTTTTCTCGGCACTGGCCTTGGCGTCGTGGTAGTGGCTGGTCGGGTCCAGCGCCGTGGGGTCGGGATAGGCCGCGGCGCGGATGCGGGCAATGCCGGCGATCCCCGGCTGCGGGCAGCTGGAGTGGTAGAAGAAGAACTCATCGCCTACGCTCATGGCCCGCAGGAAGTTGCGCGCCTGGTAATTGCGCACCCCGTCCCAACGGGTGTTGCCCAGGCGTGCCAAGGCTTCGATGGAGAGCTCGTCGGGCTCGGATTTCATCAGCCAGTAGGCCATGGGTGCTGCTCCTGAAAAGGTTTGAAATAACTAGTTGCATGAAACCGACGGTCGGTTGGCGCCAAGGTTTGCGTGTCGCCTCATGTTGTCGGAAAATGCGCCGATTTTAAGCTATACGCTCCGGCAGCCATCAAGAAAGCCGCCGAGCCTGGACCTTTTGCCTAGGGGGGCAATCGATGAAACAACGTAAACCGGACCTGCTCTGGATCCTGGCCTTCATTTTCGGGCTGGGCGTGGTCACTACCGGTTACGCGCAAGGCTTGTGGGAACGCAAGCTGGACGCTGCCTACCAGCAGGCGCCCGTCGATCCGGCGCAACAGCAGCGCTGATCCCTCTTTTCGCGCCGGCTCATTTTGGCGCCAGGTACCAGCCACGGTCCGAGACCGTGCCTTGCAAGGGTACATCCCAGCTCGCCTGGGCCAGCCGCTCGACTTTCTGGCACTCATGGGCCAGCCCCAGCAGCAGCGGTTTTTTCCAGGCCTTGCGCCGGCTCTGGTAGGCCAGGCTGCGGTCATAGAAGCCGCCCCCCATGCCCAGGCGTCCCCCCACTTCATCGAAACCGACCAACGGCAGCAGGATCAGGTCCAGCGCCCAGATCGGCCGTTGGCGCTTGCGCTCGACCAGCGGTTCGGCAATGCCGAAGCGGTTCGGGCGCAGTTTTTCGCCGGCCTCGAAACGCTGGAACACCATGCGCGTGCGCGGCCAGGCGTGCAGCACCGGCAGGTAGACGTGCTTGCCGCGTTTGTGCGCCTCGCGCAGCAGTAGCTGCGGATCGATCTCGCCGTCGTTGGGCAGGTACAAGGCGATGTGCCGGGCGCGGCGGAACAAAGGATCCTGCGCCAGTTGGCGATAAAGGCCTTCGGCGGCCTGGCGTTGCTGGGCGGGGCTGAGGGCGCGACGGGCGTTGCGCAGGAGGCGGCGAAGCTGGGGGCGGGTAAGCGGCGCGGTGTCGGTCATGGCACGGGCGATCCCAGAGAAAACGAAATGCCCGCCGTGGCAGGCGGGCAGTTCTGAAGCAGGCTCCCCGACAAGACCGCTATCGGTGTAGCCCTTGAACCCGAAAGTTCAAGGTGGAGATTGCAGGGGGCGTTAAGGCTTTCCGTCGGGCGGACATGCACACCGGCCCCAGCGTGCAACCCCCGTGGTTGTGCGTATCGGCTCAGGGACATAACCGACTGGCGCATCCCCCAGGGAGTGGCGCCAGTATACCAATCTCAGTCGCTTTTGCTAACCGGGTCGTCGGACAGTGCCTGGTCGACCCGCTCCAGCAGGTCGCGCACCTGTTCGCGGGTGGCGCCGCCGCCGGCGCTTTCCGGGCGCTCCTGGCGGTGCAGCAGTTCGTGGGTGATGTTCAGCGCGGCCATCACGGCGATGCGGTCGGCGCCGATCACCTTGCCGCTGCTGCGGATCTCGCGCATCTTGCCATCCAGGTAACGCGCGGCACCGACCAGGTTGTTGCGCTCTTCCGGTGGGCAGATGATCGAGTATTCCTTGTCGAGAATCTGCACGGTGACGCTATTGCTTGAACTCATGAGTCTTGCTCCAGGGCCTTGAGGCGCAGGATCATCGATTCGATCTTGCGTTTGGCGATCTCGTTCTTTTCGATGAGGTGGGCGCGCTCCTCGCGCCAGGATTTTTCCTGAGCTACTAAGAGTGCGTTTTGCCGTTTTAGTTGCTCGACGCGCGCGATCAGCGACTCGAACCGGCTCATCAGCGCTTGCAGGTCGTTCTCTTGCATGGGTTGCACTCGATTCGCTCCATCGTTACGCACCTGCCGATCATGCCTGCCTCGGGCCCCCGGCGGCCAGTGCTGATGGTCTTGGCGCGCCTGCCGGTGCTAGGATACAAGGTCTTCATTCTAGTCATTGCGCCGCCTGGCGCCTAGCAGACCATGCCCAATACCCAATCGCCCTACGTCGCCTTCGCCATGCTGCTGTCGAGCAATGGCCACCCTGCCACCCCTGCCGAGCTGCACGGCCTGCTGATCGGTCGCAGCTGCGCCGGCGCCGGCTTCGATGCCGACGCCTGGCTGGCCGACGCCGCCCAGTTGCTCGAGACCGAGCCGGGCGACTCGGTTCGCAACGCCCTGGTCGGCCTGCAAGAGATGGTCAAGGCCGAGCTCACCGGCGAGGACGTCGCCATTGTCCTGCTGCTGCCTACCGACGACGCCGCGCTGGCCGACCGCGCCGCCGCGCTGGGCCAGTGGTGCCAGGGCTTCATCACCGGTTTCGGTCTGAACGCCGGTGGCAAGGACTTGTCCACCGATGCCAAGGAAGTGCTGCAGGACCTGGTGGCCATCTCGCAGGTCCAGGAAGCGCTGGAAGAGTCCGAGGACGGCGAAAGCGACTACATGGAAGTCATGGAGTACCTGCGCGTCGCCCCGCTGCTGCTGTACACCGAGCTGGCCCAGCCCGAAGCGCCTGCGCCAAAGCCTTCGCTGCACTGATCTGAACGGGGTCGTTTGCCCATGAGCCACATACCCAAGGCGGAGTACGCCCGTCGGCGCAAGGCGCTGATGGCGCAGATGGTCCCCAACAGCATCGCCATCCTGCCCGCCGCCGCGGTCGCCATCCGCAACCGCGACGTCGAGCACGTCTACCGCCAGGACAGCGATTTCCAGTACCTGAGCGGCTTCCCCGAGCCCGAGGCAGTGATCGCCCTGATCCCCGGTCGCGAGCACGGCGAGTACGTGCTGTTCTGCCGTGAACGCAACCCCGAGCGCGAGCAATGGGACGGCCTGCGTGCCGGCCAGGAAGGCGCGGTGCGCGACTTCGGTGCCGATGACGCCTTCCCCATCACCGACATCGACGAGATCCTCCCCGGCCTGATCGAAGGCCGTGAGCGGGTCTACAGCAACATGGGCAGCAACCCCGAGTTCGACCGCCGGCTGATGGACTGGATCAACGTGATCCGCTCCAAGGCGCGCCTGGGCGCGCAGCCGCCGAACGAGTTCGTTGCCCTGGATCATCTGCTGCACGACATGCGCCTGTATAAATCGGCGGCGGAAGTGAAGGTGATGCGCGAAGCCGCGGCTATTTCTGCCGGCGCCCACGTGCGGGCCATGCAGGCCTGCCGCGCCGGGCTGCACGAATACAGCCTGGAAGCCGAGCTGGACTACGCGTTCCGCAAGGGCGGGGCGAAGATGCCGGCCTACGGCTCGATCGTCGCCGCCGGGCGCAATGGCTGCATCCTGCATTACCAGCAGAACGACGCGCCGCTCAAGGACGGCGACCTGGTGCTGATCGACGCCGGTTGCGAGATCGACTGCTACGCCAGCGACATCACCCGCACCTTCCCGGTCAGCGGACGCTTCTCGCCGGAGCAGAAAGCCATCTACGAGCTGGTGCTCGCCGCCCAGGCCGCCGCGTTCGCCGAGATCGCGCCGGGCAAGCACTGGAACCACGCCCACGAGGCCACCGTGCGGGTGATCACCGCCGGCCTGGTGGAGCTGGGGCTGCTCAAGGGCGAGGTGCAGGCGCTGATCGACAGCGAGGCCTACCGTGCCTTCTACATGCACCGCGCCGGGCACTGGCTGGGCATGGACGTGCACGATGTCGGCGAATACAAGGTCGGCGGCCAGTGGCGCGTGCTCGAGCCGGGCATGGCGCTGACCGTGGAACCGGGCATCTACATTGGCGCCGACAACACCCGCGTGGCGAAGAAGTGGCGCGGTATCGGCGTAAGGATCGAGGACGACGTGGTAGTGACCAGACAAGGCTGTGAAATCCTCACTTCAGGCGTGCCGCGCACGGTGGCCGAAATCGAGGCGCTGATGCTGGCCGCCCGCAAGGACGCCGCATGAACCGGGTCAACCTGGCGATCATCGGCGGTGGCTTGGTCGGTGCCAGCCTGGCCCTCACGTTGCAGGCAGCGGCCAAGGCCCGTGGCTGGAAGATTCTGCTGATCGAGCCGTTCGCCCCGGGCGACAGTTTCCAGCCCAGCTACGACGCCCGTTCTTCGGCGCTGTCCTACGGTACCCGGCAGATCTATGAGCAGCTGGGCCTGTGGCAGACCATCAGCCGCCGCGCCGAGCCGATCCGGCAGATCCAGGTGTCCGACCGCGGCCGCTTCGGTGCCGCCCGCCTGGACGCCCAGGAAGAAGGCGTGCCGGCGTTGGGCTATGTGGTCGAGAACGCCTGGCTTGGCCAGTGCCTGTGGCAGGCGATCGACAACCAGGTCATCAGCTGGCGCTGCCCGGCCGAGGTCAAGGCGCTGCAGGCCATTGCCGGTGGCTACCGCCTGCAACTGGACGACGACACCTCGTTGGAATGCGACCTGGCGGTGCTGGCCGACGGCGGCCGCTCCGGCCTGCGCGAGCAGTTGGGCATCCATGTGCGGCGCACGCCCTACGACCAGAGCGCGCTGATCGCCAACATCACCCCCGGCGAGGCCCATGCCGGGCAAGCCTTCGAGCGTTTCACCGAGCAAGGCCCGATGGCTTTGCTGCCGCTGCCGGAGAACCGCTGCGCGCTGGTCTGGACCCGTCAGGGCATGGACGCCAAGCGCTTGGCCGAGCTGGACGAGCGCAGCTTCCTGGGCGAGCTGCAGGACGCCTTCGGTTACCGCCTGGGTGCCTTGCGCCAGGTCGGCGCGCGGCACCTCTACCCGCTGGCGCTGGTCGAGGCCGAGGAGCAGGTGCGCCCGCACCTGGTGGTGCTCGGCAACGCCGCCCACAGCCTTCACCCGATCGCCGGGCAGGGCTTCAACCTGTCGCTGCGCGACGTGCAGTCGTTGGCCGAGGCACTGTTGGCGGGCCCGCAGCAACCTGGCGACCTGGCCATCTTGCAGGCCTATCACCAGCGCCAGCGCCTCGACCAGGCCCTGACCATCGGCTTTTCCGATCAGGTCACCCGCCTGTTCGGCAGCCAGCAGCCGCTGCTGGCCACGGGGCGTAACCTCGGCTTGCTCGGCCTGGACCTGCTGCCACCGGCCAAGCGTTGGTTCGCCCGCCAGGCCATGGGCCTGGGCACCCGCCCCGACCCGCGAGGCCGGGCATGAGCGATTCGCGCCGGCTCGCGCGCCGGGCCCGCCTGTTGCGCTGGCTGCTGAACCTCTATCCGCCTTACCTGGGCGCCGGCATCCATATCCAGGAAATCAGCCCGGACATGCGCAGCGTCAAGGTGCGCATGAAACTGACGCGGTGGAATCGCAACTACGTCGGCACCCAGTTCGGCGGCAGCCTGTATGCCATGGTCGACCCGTTCTACATGCTGCTGCTGATCGAGCGGCTGGGGCGCGACTACATCGTCTGGGACAAGGCCGCCAGCATCGATTTCATCGCCCCGGGCAAGGGCCCGGTGTATGCCCAATTCCACGTCGACGACGCGCTGCTGGACGAGATTCGCCAGCAGACCGCCAGCGGCAAGAAGTACCTGCCCCGGTTGCAGGTGGAGATCCGCGACGGTGCCGGCGAGCTGGTGGCGCGGGTCGACAAAACCCTATATGTGCGGCTCAAGCCGCAAGCGAGGCAGGCGTAAGGCATGGAAACGCGCGCAGATCTGTTGATTGTCGGTGCCGGTATGGTCGGCAGCGCCCTGGCGTTGGCCCTGCGTCACAGCGGCCTGGAAGTGGTCCTGCTCGATGGCGGGCCGCTGACGGTCAAGCCCTTTGACCCTGAGGCGCCGTTCGAGCCGCGGGTCAGTGCCCTGTCGGCGGCCAGCCAGCGCATCCTCGAGCGCCTGGGGGCCTGGGAAGGCATCGCCCGGCGGCGGGTGTCGCCGTATTCGGACATGCACGTCTGGGATGGCAGCGGCACCGGTGAGATCCACTTCTCGGCGGCCAGTGTGCATGCCCAGGTGCTGGGCCATATCGTCGAGAACCGGGTGGTCCAGGACGGCCTGCTGGAGCGCCTGCACGACAGCGATGTCGGCTTGCTGCCCAATGCCCGCCTGGAGCAGCTGCGCCGCTCCGGTGACGACTGGCTGCTGACCCTGGCCGACGGCCGCAAGCTGCGCGCGCCGCTGGTGATCGCCGCCGATGGCGCCAACTCGGCGGTGCGGCGTCTGGCCGGTTGCCAGACCCGCGAATGGGATTACCTGCACCACGCCATCGTCACCAGCGTGCGTTGCAGCCAGGCGCACCAGGCCACCGCCTGGCAGCGCTTCACCGATGAAGGCCCGCTGGCGTTCCTGCCGTTGAGCCGCGATGGCGGCCAGGACTGGTGCTCGATCGTCTGGTCGACTACGCCGGAGCAGGCCGAGCAGGCCATGGCGATGGACGATGCGGCGTTCTGCGCGGCGCTCGAGCGGGCCTTCGAAGGGCGCCTGGGCGAGGTGCTCGAGGCCGACCCGCGGGTCTGTGTGCCGCTGCGCCAGCGCCATGCCAAGCGTTACGTGGAGCAAGGGCTGGCGCTGATCGGCGATGCGGCCCACACCATCCACCCCCTGGCGGGGCAAGGCGTCAACCTGGGCTTTCTCGATGCCGCGGTGCTGGCCGAGGAGCTGGTGCGCGCCTGCGAGCGTGGCGAGCGCCTGGCGGATGTGAAGGTGCTGAGCCGCTTCGAGCGCCGGCGCATGCCGCACAACCTGGCGTTGATGGCGGCGATGGAGGGCTTCGAGCGGTTGTTCCAGGCCAACCCGTTGCCGCTGCGTTGGTTGCGCAACAGCGGCTTGAAGCTGGTGGAACAGTTGCCGGAGGCCAAGGCGGTGTTCGTGCGTCAGGCGTTGGGGTTGTCCGGGGACCTGCCGGAGCTGGCCAGGGCCTGAGAGGGTCGGGGTCGCTAGGCGGCCTTGTGTCGCGAAAGGGCTGCGCAGCAGTCCCCGCAACATCTGGTAACTGCTCGGCAGATGAGTCGAAAAATGGGAACCACTACCATTTGCACCTCTAAACTCAGCGAGGAGTACCCCCGATGTTGCCCCGCAAGCCCCTTCTGGCCGCCCTGGCCCTTACTCTGTTCGGCGGTACCGCCCAGGCGGCGGACGAAGTGGTGGTGTATTCCTCGCGCATCGACGAGCTGATCAAGCCGGTGTTCGACGCCTATACCGCCAAGACCGGCGTCAAGATCAAGTTCATCACCGACAAGGAAGCGCCCTTGATGCAGCGCATCAAGGCCGAGGGCCAGAACGGCGTCGCCGACCTGCTGCTCACCGTCGATGCCGGCAACCTCTGGCAGGCCGAGCAGATGGGCATCCTGCAACCGATCAAGTCGACCGTGATCGAGCAGAACATCCCCGCGCAGTACCGCGCCTCGTCCCACGATTGGACCGGCCTGAGCCTGCGCGCGCGGACCATCGCCTACTCCACCGAGCGGGTCAAGCCGCAGGAACTGAGCACCTACGAGGCCCTGGCCGACAAGCATTGGGAAGGCCGGCTGTGCCTGCGCACGGCGAAGAAGGTCTACAACCAGTCGTTGACCGCCACCCTGATCGAGAACCACGGCGAAGCCGAGACCGAAAAACTGATCAAGGGCTGGGTCAACAACCTGTCCACCGACGTGTTCTCCGACGACACCGCGGTACTCCAGGCCATCGCCGCCGGCCAGTGCGACGTGGGCATCGTCAACACCTACTACTACGGCCGCCTGCACAAGGAAAAGCCTGACCTGCCGGTGAAACTGTTCTGGCCCAACCAGGGCGACCGTGGCGTGCACGTCAACCTGTCGGGCATTGGCCTGACCAAGCACGCGCCGCATCCAGAGGCGGCCAAGAAGCTGGTGGAGTGGATGACGGGCGAGCAGGCGCAGAAGCTGTTCGCCGATATCAACCAGGAATTCCCGGCCAACCCGAAGGTCAAGCCTTCCGAGGAAGTGGCGGCGTGGGGTAGCTTCAAGGCCGACAGTATTCCGGTCGAGGTTGCCGGCAAGCGTCAGGCCGAGGCCATCCGCCTGATGGACCGGGCTGGCTGGAACTAAGCGCCCCGCCTTATCCTTGAGCGCTTCATCGCGGGGCAAGCCCGCTCCCACGCCAAGCTGCAAGGCCTGTGTGGGAGCAGGCTTGTCCCGCGATGCTCTTTCACCGTAACCGAGCACCGCGCCTTGCCCCACACTCCCCAACGCCGCTGGTACCTCCCGGTCTCGCTGACCGCCGCCCTGGTCCTGCTGCCGCTGAGCGTCCTGCTGCTGTCCTGGCAGTCGGTCGATACGCAGATCTGGTCGCACCTGCTCGACACCCAGATGAGCCGCCTGCTGGGCAATACCCTCACGCTGGTGCTGGGAGTGGGCATCGGCGTGAGCGTGCTGGGGGTGAGCCTGGCCTGGCTCACCAGCCTGTGTGAGTTCCCGGGCCGGCGTTGGCTCGACTGGGCGTTGATGCTGCCGTTCGCCATCCCGGCTTACGTACTGGCATTCGTCTTCGTCGGCCTGCTGGATTTCGCCGGCCCCGTGCAGAGCGCCTTGCGCGAAGTGTTCGGGCCGATGCGCCTGCCGCGGGTACGCTCCACCGGCGGGGTAATCACGGTGCTGGTGCTGGTGTTCTACCCCTATGTCTACCTGTTGGCGCGCAGCGCCTTCCTGGCCCAGGGCAAGGGCCTGATGGAGGCGGCGCGGGTGCTCGGGCTGTCGCCCTTGCAGGCGTTCTGGCGCGTGGCTCTGCCCATGGCACGGCCAGCCATCGGCGCCGGCATCGCCCTGGCCTTGATGGAAACCCTGGCCGATTTCGGCGCGGTGGCGGTGTTCAACTTCGACACCTTCACCACAGCCATCTACAAGACCTGGTATGGCTTCTTCAGCCTGTCCAGCGCGGCGCAACTGGCCAGCCTGCTGCTGCTGGCGGTGATGCTGGTGCTGTACGGCGAGCGCCGCGCCCGCGGCGCCAGCCGCAGCGGCAATGAGCGCCCACGGGGGCAGGCGCTGTATCGCCTGCATGGGTTCAAGGCCCTGGCCGCCACGGGCTGGTGCCTGTTGGTGTTCGCCTGCGCTTTCGTGATTCCAATGCTGCAACTGCTCGCCTGGTTCTGGCAGCGCGGCCGGCATGACCTGGACGAGCGCTATGTCGGGCTGGTCCTGCACACCCTGTACCTGGGCGCCATGGCGGCGCTGATCACGGTCTGCGTGGCGCTGCTGTTGGCCTTCGCCCGGCGCCAGGCGCCGAGCCGGGGCATTCGCGCCGGGGTCGGCCTGGCCAACCTGGGCTATGCGCTGCCTGGCTCGGTGCTGGCAGTGTCGATCATGCTGGCGTTCAGCTACCTGGACAACCAGCTGGTGATCCCGTTGTCGCAGTGGCTGGGAGGCGCCGGCAAGCCGCTGCTGCTGGGCAGCCTGTCGGCCTTGCTGCTGGCCTACCTGGTGCGCTTCATCGCCGTGGCCTACGGCCCGCTGGAAAGCAGCCTGGAGCGCATCCGCCCGTCGCTGCCGGAGGCTTCGCGCAGCCTCGGGGTCGGCGGCCCACGATTGTTTTTCAAGGTGTATCTGCCGTTGCTGGTGCCCGGCGCCCTCAGCGCCGCGTTGCTGGTGTTCGTCGACGTGCTCAAGGAAATGCCGGCCACCCTGCTGATGCGACCGTTCGGCTGGGACACCCTGGCCGTGCGCGTGTTCGAGATGACCAGCGAGGGTGAATGGGCGCGTGCTTCGCTGCCGGCGCTGACCTTGGTGCTGGTCGGCCTGCTGCCGGTGATCGGCCTGATTCGCCGTTCGGCCCAACGCCCGGGGCAACCGCGCTGAGGGTGCCACACGGCGCCCTTGCGGCTACAATGCGCGGCATTCGCAGCGACGGGTCCTACAAGAACAGGTGATGCTTGAACATTGCCGACCGTTGCCGCCTCGCCACGCCCGGAAGGAGAAACCCATGGGACAGCGTACGCCTCTGTATGACCTGCACCTGGCGCTTGGCGCCAAGACGGTCGATTTCGGCGGATGGGACATGCCCCTGCACTACGGCTCGCAAGTCGAGGAGCACCACCAGGTGCGTAGCGACTGCGGGGTCTTCGATGTCTCCCACATGACCGTCGTCGACATCGACGGCTGTGCCGCCACCCCCTGGCTGCAACACCTGCTGGCCAATGACGTTACGCGTCTGGAAAGCCCCGGCATGGCCCTCTACAGCCCGCTGCTCAACGACCAGGGCGGGGTCATCGACGACCTGATCGCCTACCGCACCGAAGACGGCTACCGCGTGGTGGCCAACGCCGCCACCCGCGACAAGGTGCTGGCCTGGCTGCAGGCGCGCAGCGACGGTTTCAAGGTCAGTTTCACGCATCGCCCGGAGCTGGCGATCCTCGCCATCCAGGGGCCGCATGCCCGGGACAAGGTCGCCGCGCTGGTCAGTGCGCCGCGCGCCGCGCTGATCCGCGAACTGCGCCCGTTCGAAGGCCTCGCCGAAGGTGACTGGTTCATCGGCCGCACCGGCTATACCGGTGAGGATGGCCTGGAAATCATGCTGCCGGCCGAGCAAGCCCCGGCCTTCTTCAACGACCTGGTCGGCGCCGGCATCGCCCCGAGCGGCCTGGGCGCCCGTGACACCCTGCGCCTGGAAGCCGGCATGAACCTGTACGGCCAGGACATCGACGAAGCCCACACCCCGCTGACCTCCAACCTGGGTTGGAGTGTCGCCTGGGAACCGGCGGCCCGCGAATTCATCGGGCGTGCCGGGCTGCTGGCGGAAATCGAGCAGGGCGTGAAGGAAAAACTGGTCGGCCTGGTGCTCGAGGAGCGCGGTGTATTGCGCGCCCACCAGGTGGTCCGTGTATCCGGGATTGGCGAAGGGGAGATCACCAGTGGTAGTTTCTCGCCTACGCTGAGCAAATCCATTGCCCTGGCGCGGGTGCCGATGGCCACCGGCGACCGCGCCGAGGTGGAGATCCGCGGCAAGTGGTACCCGGTGCGGGTGGTCAAGCCGACCTTCGTGCGCCATGGCAAGATCCTGATCTGAATACTTAACGGCGGGCCGACCGCTGACCCATTACGAGGAATACAAGACTATGAGCCAAATCCCCGCCAACCTGCGTTTTGCCGAAAGCCACGAGTGGGCCCGCCTGGAAGCCGACGGCACGGTGACCGTTGGCATCAGCGACCATGCCCAGGAAGCGCTGGGTGACGTGGTGTTCGTCGAGCTGGCCGAAGTCGGCAAGGTGTTCGCGGCTGGCGAGGCTGCCGGTGTGGTGGAGTCGGTGAAGGCTGCTTCGGATATCTATGCCCCGGTCGGCGGTGAGGTGATCGCGGTCAACGAAGAGCTCAGCAATGCGCCGGAGCTTCTGAACGCCGAGCCTTACGATGCCTGGATCTTCAAGCTCAAGCCAAGCGACAAGTCCGAACTGGACAAGCTGCTGGATGCCGCCGGTTACCAAGCCGCCATCGGCGAGTGAGCGTGATTCGCCAGCAAGGCTGGCTCCTACCGGCGATACCCGAGTAGGAGCCAGCCTTGCTGGCGAACAGCGCCCTGCGCAACTTTTCCCCGCACTATCGGCGATACCTTCCTAGACTTGTAAGTCTCCATGAGAACTGGTCCAGGAAGAGAAGATCGCCATGTCCCAGTCGCCATCCCTGCGTCAGCTGCATGAACCCAATGCCTTCCTGCGTCGTCACCTGGGGCCCGATGCCCAGGAGCAGCAAGCCATGCTCGAAGCCCTCGGCGTCGCCAGCCGCAACGAACTGATCGAGCAGACCGTGCCCCCGGGCATCCGCTTCAACCGCCCGCTCGACCTGCCCCCGGCCCTGGACGAACAAGCCGCGCTGGCCAAGCTGGCCGGCTACGCCGCGCAGAACCAGCTGTGGACCAGCCTGATCGGCATGGGCTACCACGCCACCGTCACGCCCACGGTCATCCTGCGCAATGTGCTGGAGAACCCCGGCTGGTACACCGCCTACACCCCCTACCAGCCCGAGATCGCCCAAGGCCGCCTGGAGGCGTTGCTGAACTTCCAGCAGATGGTCATCGACCTCACCGGCCTGGCCCTGGCCAATGCCTCGCTGCTCGACGAAGCCACCGCCGCCGCCGAGGCCATGGCCCTGGCCAAGCGGGTGGCGCGCAACAAGAGCAACGCCTTCTTCGCCGACGCGCATTGCCACCCGCAGACGCTGTCGGTGCTCAAGACCCGCGCCGAAGGGTTCGGCTTCGAGTTGATCGTCGATACTGTGGATAACCTTGCCAGACACTCGGTATTCGGCGCCTTGCTGCAATACCCGGACACCCACGGCGAGGTGCGCGACCTGCGCCCGTTGATCGAGCAACTGCACGCCCAGCAGGCCCTGGCGTGCGTGGCTGCCGACATACTCAGCCTGGTGCTGCTGACCCCACCGGGCGAGTTGGGTGCCGACGTGGTGCTTGGCTCCAGCCAGCGCTTCGGCGTGCCCATGGGCTTCGGTGGCCCGCATGCGGCTTACTTCGCTTGCCGGGACGAGTACAAGCGGGCCATGCCTGGGCGCATCATCGGCGTGTCCCGCGATGCCCGCGGCAACACCGCGCTGCGCATGGCCCTGCAAACCCGCGAACAGCATATTCGCCGCGAGAAGGCCAATTCCAACATCTGCACGGCGCAGGTGCTGCTGGCCAACATCGCCGGCTTCTACGCCGTCTACCACGGGCCTGAGGGCTTGCAGCGCATTGCCCAGCGGGTGCACCGGCTAACCTTCGTCCTGGCCGCCGGGCTCGAGGCCAAGGGCATCAAGCGCCTCAACCAGCACTTCTTCGACACCCTGACCCTGGACGTCGGCGGCACCCAGGCGGCGATCCTGCAAAGCGCCGAGGCCGCGCGCATCAACCTGCGCATCCTCGGTCGTGGCCACCTGGGGGTGAGCCTGGATGAAACCTGCGACGAAGCCACGGTGCTCAAACTGTTCGATATCTTCCTGGGTGTCGACCACGGCCTGGACATCGCCAGCCTCGACCAACAGGCGCTGCCCGAGGGCATCCCCGGCGTGCTGGTGCGACGCTCGGCGATCCTGCAGCACCCGGTGTTCAACCTGCACCACAGCGAAACCGAGATGCTGCGCTACCTCAAGCAACTGGAGAACAAGGACCTGGCGCTCAACCAGTCGATGATTCCACTGGGCTCGTGCACCATGAAACTCAATGCCAGCAGCGAGATGATCCCCATTACCTGGCCCGAGTTCGCCCAGCCCCACCCCTTCGCCCCGGCGGCGCAGGTACAGGGCTACAAGGCGATGATCGACGAGCTGGAAACCTGGTTGTGCGCCATCACCGGCTTCGATGCCATCTGCATGCAGCCCAACTCCGGCGCCCAGGGCGAGTACGCCGGGTTGATGGCGATCACCCGCTATCACCGCAGCCGCCACCAGCCCGGACGCACGATCTGCCTGATCCCGTCGTCGGCCCACGGCACCAACCCGGCCTCCGCGCAGATGGCCGGCATGGACGTGGTGATCGTCGAGTGCGACGAGCAGGGCAACGTCGATCTCGAAGACCTCAAGGCCAAGGCGCGCGAGGCTGGCGAGCGGCTATCGTGCCTGATGGTCACCTACCCCTCGACCCACGGGGTGTACGAGGAGGGCATCCGCGAGATCTGCGAGGTGGTGCACCAGCATGGCGGCCAGGTGTACATGGATGGCGCCAACCTCAATGCCCAGGTGGGGCTGGCGCGGCCGGCGGATATCGGCGCCGACGTGTCGCACATGAACCTGCACAAGACCTTCTGCATCCCCCATGGCGGCGGTGGCCCGGGCATGGGGCCGATCGGTATCCGCGCCCACCTCAAGCCGTTCGTCGCCAGCCACCCGGTGGTGCCGGTGCCGGGGCTCGACCCGAACATCAGCGCGGTCAGCGCCGCGCCCTGGGGCAGCGCGAGCATCCTGCCGATCAGCTGGATGTACATCGCCATGATGGGGCCGCAGCTGGCCGATGCCAGCGAGGTGGCGATCCTCTCGGCCAACTACCTGGCCAGCCAGCTGCGCGACGCGTTCCCGGTGCTCTATCGCGGGCGCAACCAGCGGGTGGCCCATGAATGCATCCTCGACCTGCGCCCGCTCAAGGCGATCACCGGCATCAGCGAGGAAGACGTGGCCAAGCGCCTGATGGACTACGGTTTCCATGCCCCGACCATGTCGTTCCCGGTGCCGGGCACGCTGATGGTCGAGCCCACCGAGAGCGAGTCGAAGGCCGAACTGGACCGTTTCGTCGAGGCGATGCTGGCGATCCGCGCGGAAATCGCCGAGGTGCAGGAGGGCAACTGGCCGGCCGAGGACAACCCGCTCAAGCATGCGCCGCACACGCTGGCCGACGTGCTGACGCCGTGGGCCAGGCCCTATGCGCTCGAGCAGGGCATCGCCCCCAGCGCCCACGCGCGCCAGCACAAGTACTGGCCGGCGGTGAACCGGGTCGACAACGTGTTTGGGGACAGGAATCTGTTCTGCGCGTGCGTGCCGGTGGAGGCGTATCGCTAAAAGGAACTGTGCCTTGCAAATCGGCAGCGAGCCCCCCGGGAGTGCGATCTACTCACCTGAGCGGCTTGCTGCTGGCCGTCGCTCGGTGATTTGTCGTATTTAAGAATAGGCATGATAAGTGATGGCGCATAGCAGTGCGCCGATATCCACAAGGAATGCGCCGATGATAAGCTGATACTTCAGGGGTTTTGGGAAGTTTTCTATTTCTTCTTCTTTTATTTTTCCGCGGCGGATATGCAGTTGCTTTATCGGCCAATGCATTAAGGTTGCGATCTGCCCTGTTATCATTAGTTTTCCCCAAAGTCCAAATGCACACCATATAATGCTTTGAAGCTTTAGCCACTCACTGCTTTTCAAGGCTGAGAGCATGATGTTCAGGTTTTTGGTCCATGCCAGGCGAGCAATGATGAAAAGCCCCGTTAGCATGACCACCCACGGGGTAAGGGCAATGAAAAGTCTCCAGGATTTCGAGGATGACGCCAATTCAACAAGTAGGCTCATGCTGTAGTCACTCCGAATACAGGGATTCAAAAAGGACCTCGCCGGAGCGTTCTCCCGCCGCCATGCCGACCATACTCCCTGCTAAAGTTGTTGCGCCAGTTACGGCTATGACGCAAACGGTCGCACTGACCGGGCCAAAGCTAAGGCACGCAGCCCCTAATACTTGTCTTGCGAAAAAACTGCTAGCCGTACCGCCGGCAAGGCCCCCTGCAAAATTTCCAGACTCAGCGAAACGAATTTTTTTACAGGCTGTCGTTTCGCCGGCTCGGCATGCCTCTTGAATTTTCAAAAGCGATGAAGAACCACCAAGGATAATCCCTACGCTCCCTCCATACTTCAGGTAATTGGACATTTTTACCAAATTGTCCAAGTGCGTCGAGTAACCCGGAATTTGTCCCGGTCCGCCGGCCCTGCTCCAATGATGGACCAGGCTTCTGCTTGATATACCAAGGTCTCTGCGCAAAGAATCATGGCTACCGAGGTCCATATGCTTGTTGAGAAAGGTGATTTTTAACTGTGTATCCAGTTTCTGGAAGAGCTCCTTGCGCGCACTGAAGAACTCCGGGCTTTTCAGGTGGCCGTGCTTCGTGAATTGTTGCTGATGCAAGTGCTCTATACCGCGCAGTGTGCCCTGCAATTCCTCAAGTGATCTGGCCATCATCGTCTGGACAACGCCCATCGATAAGCTTGCATCTGCGAGCAGGCCTGCAATTTCGCTCTGGTGACGCATCATGAAATCCGCCTCCTGGGCGTTCATTTCCGTCAGTGCATCCCGTGCCCTTTGCGCTGCGGCCATCAACTCAGCCTCTTCGCGCGTACAGGCATGTGTAATGTCCGGGTCGCCGATGACGAAAATCTCACCGGCCTTGAAGCCCTGAGCGAAGGTGGGATTCAGCCGTTGCAAGCGGGCGGCTGGCAGCGAACCGCGCACCTCGAACAGTTGCATGAGTAACTGAGGGAATGAGGTGCTGCGTTGCACTATGTGAAACCCGGGTTCAAGTCCGCCGGGGGCGGCCGAAGCCATGGGCGATGTGGCGCGAGCCGAGGCCTGGCGCTGGAGTGGAGCGTTGCTTCGCAAGCTATCGGAGGTGGGCAGGTGTGCCGGACTCGTCAGTGCCGCGACTTGCTGGCTCATCGGAGCCAAGACGTAATTGCTACCGGCTGGGCACCCGCATTGCACGGGTGTGCCATCTACAGCGGTAGGGATACCGTCCTGACGCCAGCGTGACTCGCCAGCGGTGATCGTGCCTTCCTTGCCGCACTGCGGACATGGCGTGGTACGGTCGCCTTCGAGCAGCCAGCGGCGGCCATGGGTAGCACCGCGTGCCTGGGCAGCGATACAGGTGGCACCCGTACTGGTGAGGTCTCCGTCCAGGCCTTGGCCTTTTCCGAGGATGTTCATGCGCTGGCTCATGCTGCTGCTTCCTTGTGAGTGGAAGCCCGGACGCTAGCAGCCTGGAAACTGTCTTTTTGCTGCTCAGGAGAGTTAGAGAAAGGTCCTACGGCATTTGACGATTTGTATGGCGCTACCCTTTGGAAAAGGGGCGGCTTGAAGAGGCATTGGGGTGGTGTATGGGGACCTGAACCTGTTCTGTTCGGGTGTGCCCGCAGAGGCGTATCGCTGAGCTGCTGATCGTTGTGGAAGCGGGTTTATCGGGGCGCCGAACCGCCGCGAAGGCGTCGGTGAATTAACCAAGCATTCGCTGCGATTCGGCGCCCCGATAAACCCGCTCCCAGGCCTCGATTACTCAGCCACGGCATTCTTGGCCAGGATGGCGTTGGCCAGTTCCATGTCGCTGGCCTGGACGCCCGGGTTATCGGTGCGTACCTGGCGGATCGCGGCTTCCAGGAACGGCCCGCGGATCGCGCCTTCACTGGCGACGAAGCTGCCGGCATCGTCCTGGGCGGCGACCATCAGCTTGTGGTCCTTGAAGGTCAGGTAGGTCGAGGCGGTGGTGGCGCCGGAAGAGATGATATTGCGCCAGAACGTGTCGGCCATGGCGGAGCCAATGGGCAGCGAGAACAGGACGGTGGCTGCGATGGCTGTTTTGAAACGCATGATGAATCACCTCGGTGGATGAGGGCGGTTGAGATGCTGCTTTGATCCTTTGGGTTGGCCGCAAGTTCCCGCCCACAAAGGGGATTTCTTACTTATCCACAGACGCGCAAGACCTCCTCCAGGCAGGTCCTGCCCTGGGCGACCCGTTCCCGACCCTGCCGCCGAAGATCATGCAGGCCGTCTAGCTCGGCCTGTTGCCGCAGGGCGCCAAGGTCGCAGGCGGGGGTGATCCGCTCACGTAGCGCGGCGCTGACTTCAAGCAGCTCGAACAGCCCTGTGCGGCCATGGAAACCGCTACCCCGGCATTGAGGGCAAGGCTGCTCGCCGTGCTGGCCAGGGTTGTGGCAAAGGGGGCAGAAGGTGCGCACCAGGCGCTGGGCCATGACCCCGAGCAGGGTGGCCTTGACCAGGTAGTCGGCCACGCCGAGCTCCAGCAAGCGGGTAATCGCGCCGCAGGCGTCCTGGGTGTGCAGGGTCGAGAGCACCAGGTGCCCGGTGAGCGCCGCCTGTGCGGCCACCTGGGCGGTTTCCCGATCGCGGATTTCACCGATCATGATGATGTCCGGGTCCTGGCGCAGCAGGGCGCGGGCACCGCTGGCGAAATCCAGCTCCAGGCTGGGCTGCACCTGCAGCTGGTTGATCAGCGGCTCGAGGCGCTCGATCGGATCCTCGATGCTGCACAGGTTGACCTGGGGGGTGGCCAGGTGCCGGAGGCTGGCATAGAGGGTGCTGGTCTTGCCCGAGCCGGTCGGGCCAGTCACCAGCAGGATGCCCTGGCGTTGTTGCAGCAAGGCCAGCCATTGCGCCAGCAGCGGGCCCTCCAGGCCGAGGGTTTCGAGGCAGACGTGCAGTTGCTGGGGATCGGACAGGCGCAGCACCAGCTTCTCGCCGAACGGCGTGGGCAGGGTCGACAGGCGCAGCTCCACCTCGGCTCCACTGGGCAGGCGGGTTTTCAGGCGGCCATCCTGTGGTCGGCGCTTCTCGGCGACATTCATGCGGCCCAGGTGCTTCAGGCGGCTGACCATCGCCAGGGTGACGCCGGCTGGGAACGCGTACACCGCGTGCAGCAGGCCGTCGATACGCAGGCGCAGATGGCCCTGTTCGCGGCGGGGTTCCAGGTGGATATCGCTGGCGCGCTGTTCGATGGCGTACTGCAGCATCCAGTCGACGATGTGCACGATATGGGCGTCGTCGGCGCTGGCCTGCGGCTGCTTGCTGCCCAGTTCGAGCAGGTGCTCCAGTTCGCCCAGGCGCGGCGACGGGGCAAGGCCCGCGCCGCGCACCGAATGGGCCAGGCCGAGGAAGGTTGGGCGTAGCTGGCGAATCTGCCGCGGGCTGGCCAGGACCCGGCGTACCGACTTGCCCAGGCTACGGCGCAGGTCCGCTTCCCATTCGCGTTGATAAGGCTGGGCGCTGGCCACCGTGATGCTGTGTTCGTCCACGGCCACGGCGAGGATGCCGTGGCGCTGGGCGAAGGCGGCAGGCATCAGCCCGGCGACCTTTACCAGGTCGACCTGCAAGGGATCGATCAGCACAAAGGGCTGGCCAACCTGTTCGGCCAGCCAGCGGCACAGGGTGTCCAGTTCCAATGGCCGGGTTGGGTGTCGTGGGTCTGGCGGGGCGAGGTCGGCGATCAGCTCCAGGGGGTGGTCGCCAGGCTGGGCCTCGGCGCGTTCCAGCGCCGCCAGGGCCGTAGCGGGGGTGATACGTTGCTGTGCCAGCAAGGCTTCCAGCAGGCGGTTGAGGTCGAGGTCATGGCTGTCGTTGGCGAGCATGGGGGCGTCCTTGCCGGGTTGCGAAGGCTCGGGCAAGGCTAGCCGGGCAGGGAAACCGTTGCCGGGGCAAAGGGTTTCCGGACGTTGCGCGCCACCTTCAGTGGCTGGCAACCTCCGCCAGTTGCGGCAGGTTGGCCAGGCACACTTCGCTGACACAGACCAGGTTGCGCAGTTTCTGGGCGATCACTTCGGCGCGGTGCCAGCTCAGGCCGCCTACGCCGATGGCCACGTCCAGCAGGTCGTCGCACTGGCTGACGTTGACGCTGTGCGGTGTGAGGAACTGCAGGGCGAACAGGTTGAGCACACGGCACAGGCTGTCCGGTTCGGCATCGGCCTGCAGGCGGTAATGCACGGTGCAGTGGACAGTATTGGCGGCCCAGGCGTCGAGGCGGGGCGAGGTGAGGGGCCGTTCGAGTGCGTTCATGCTGGTTCTCCGCGAAAGTGGAGAAATTCTTGCAGTTCAGGCGCGGCATTTCTTCGCTATGATTTAGCCAATTTCTTACCTTGGCGAATAAATTAATTCGCAAAAATGTGTTTTGGAGAATTAATCATGCTTGGCGAATTGGACGCCTATGATCGGCGCATTCTGCAACTGCTGCAGGAAGACGCCTCGTTATCCAGCGCGCAGATCGCCGAGCGTGTTGGCTTGTCGCAGTCACCCTGCTGGCGGCGAATCCAACGCCTGAGGGAGGAGGGGGTGATTCGTGGGCAGGTGACCTTGCTGGATCGCAAGAAGGTCGGGCTGAACACGCAGATCTTCGCCGAGGTGAAGCTCAATGCCCACGGGCGTTCGAACTTCGCCGAGTTCACCGAGGCGATCCGCGGCTTTCCTGAGGTGCTGGAGTGCTATGTGCTGATGGGCGCGGTGGATTTTCTGCTGCGCATCGTGACCTCGGATATCGAGGCATATGAGCGGTTTTTCTTCGAAAAGCTGTCGAACGTGCCGGGTATTCAGGAGGTGAACTCGATCGTGGCGCTGTCAGAAATCAAGAGCACCACCAGCCTGCCGTTGGGGCGCTGAGCGCGGCGTCTGGTTCGCCAGCAAGCTGGCTCCTACGAGACAGGGTTGCGCGGGATAACACCGTAGCAGCCGGCCTTGCCGGCGAATACCGGCGTAGCCGGTGCCATCCACCGCGGCGCCTGGTTCGCCAGCAAGGCTGGCGCCTACGGGGCAGGGTTGCGCGGGATAACACTGTAGGAGCCGGCCTTGCCGGCGAACACCGGCGTAGCCGGTGCCATCCACCGCGGTGCCTGGTTCGCCAGCAAGGCTGGCTCCTACTGCGCTATCAGGCCTTGAGCAGCAGCTTCCAGGCGCGGTTCTGCTCGATGGCGCGGGCTTGCTCGAGGCGGGCCTCCAGCAGCTCGCCCTTGTCCTCTTCGCCCAGCGGCTGTTCAGCCAGCTGGTGCAGCTTGTTCAGCTCACCGTACAGGCGGTCCAGCTGCGGCAGCTCGAGCACCTGGCGGGCATGGTGCAGCCAGGCCTGGATGCCTTCGATGCGCGGCAACTGCTCGGCCAGGTCCTCGGGACGCTGCACGTACAGGGGCAGCTTCAGCGCGCGGGCTTCCTCGCCGAGCTGATGCTGCAGCCAGCTGGCCAGCTGCGCCTTGCCCTGGCGTTCGCCACGGCCCTTGCGTTCCACGGTCCAGGCCCGGGCATTGAGCCAGCGTGCGGTCTCCAGCGAGAACTGGCCCCAGCGCACGTCTTCGAGCTCTTCGGCGAACTGCTCGGGGGCGGCGCGGCGGATGTCCTCGTCATCGTTGCCGGCCAGCACCAGGGGGCGCCAGTCTTCCAGCAGCGCGTCGAGGCTGCCGCGCAGCGCGCGGGTGGTCGGACGCGGCGCGGCCTGGCCGAGGCTTGCGGTGAGCGCGCGCAGTTCGGCCAGGCAGCTCACCCAGTCCTGCAGCAAGCGCCAGTGGCCGTTGTGGCGGTATTGCTCGGCCAGGCGCTGGCTGCTGCCCAGCAGTTGCCAGGCGAGGGCGGCGTAGGCATCGTCCAGCGGCATTTCGGCATCCAGCTCGGTGGCCGGCAGGCCCAGCTCGTAGCTGTCCGGCTCGAGCAGGCGGTAGCCGCGCTCGGCCTTGCTGATGTCGCAGGGCATCAGCGCCAGGCTCGCCGACAGTTCGGCGGCCAGTTCCAGCAGCGCCTCCGGGGCGCCCTCGCGCAGTTCTAGCTCCAGCTCGCAGATGGCTTCCTTGCGCTTGCCGGCAACGACGAAGCCTTGGTCGATGGCGGCCTCGATCACCACCTTGGCCTTGCCGCGGCCCCAGGCGATCTCGGCGTACTCGCGGGTGAAATCGGTGGTGAACAGGGGTTTGATGGTCTTCTTGTCGAGCTCGGCCAGCTGTTCAGGCCAGCAGCTGTCGTCGAGCTTCTTCAGGTCCAGCTTGACCTTGTCCAGCTGCCATTCGTATTCGTTGCGCTCGGACAGGCCCGCCACGCTCTGGCCACGGCACTTGAGGGTCTGGATGATGACCTCGCCGTCGCGGCGCAGGCGCAGGGCGACACGGGCGGCGGACAGGTCGCGCTGCGGGGTGTCGAAGTACTGGTTGAGCAGTTCGCGGGTCTGCCAGCCGGACTTGTTGCGCTTTTTCAGCAGGGGGTGCTCGCGCAGGGCGGCAAGGGTCTCGCGGCTGGCGCGGAGTTTGAGTTCGGTTTCTTTGTGCATCGCGGGCTCGGAAGGAGGGGCATCGTTGCTGGGCAGTCTACCGCACTTGTGCCAAGAGGATTCTGTGGATTGCCAGGTGAAGGGGCCGCATTGCTATGATGCCCCTCATGCTTTCGAGGAGTTCGCGCATGCCGTTGCCGTCGCTGAAAGACCAGTTCGCCGCCCTGATCGCCACGCCCTCGGTCAGTTGCACCCAGGCCGCGCTGGACCAGTCCAATCGCCCGGTCATCGAGCTGTTGGCCGGCTGGCTCGGCGACCTGGGCTTTGCCTGCGAGATCCAGCAGGTCACGCCCGGCAAGTTCAACCTGCTGGCCAGCCGTGGCAGTGGCCCTGGCGGCCTGGTACTGGCCGGGCACAGCGACACCGTGCCCTACGACCCACAGCTGTGGCGCAGCGACCCGCTCAAGCTGACCGAAACCGAGGGTCGCTGGGTGGGCCTGGGCAGTTGCGACATGAAGGGCTTCTTTGCCCTGGCCATCGAGGCGGTGCTGCCGCTGCTCGAGCACGACTTCAAGCAACCGCTGCTGATCCTCGCCACCTGCGACGAAGAGAGCTCGATGTCCGGCGCCCGTGCCCTGGCCGAGGCCGGCCAGCCGCTCGGCCGGGTGGCGCTGATCGGCGAGCCTACCGGGCTCAAGCCGATTCGCATGCACAAGGGCATTCTCATGGAGCGCATCGACATCCTCGGGCGCAGCGGCCATTCGTCGGATCCCAACCTGGGGCGCAGCGCCATGGAAGCCATGCATGCGGTGATGGCCGAGCTGATGGACCTGCGCCGCGGCTGGCAGGAGCAATACCGCAACCCGCAGTTCAGCGTGCCCACCCCGACCTTGAACTTCGGCTGCATCCACGGTGGCGACAACCCCAACCGCATCTGTGGCCAGTGCGCCCTGGAGTTCGACCTGCGGCCGTTGCCGGGCATGGATGTCGAGCAACTGCGCGCTGCCATTCGCGGTCGCCTGACGCCGCTGGCAGAACGCCATGAAGTCCGTATCGACTACGCGCCGCTGTTCCCCGAGGTGCCGCCGTTCGAGCAGGCCGCCGACAGCGAACTGGTGCAATTGGCCGAACGCCTGACCGGCCACCGCGCCGAAGCTGTGGCCTTCGGCACCGAAGCGCCTTATCTTCAGCAGCTTGGCTGCCAGACCCTGGTGCTTGGCCCCGGCGACATCGCGTGCGCCCACCAGCCCGGCGAATACCTTGAAATGTCACGTATCGAGCCTACCGTGCGTCTATTGCGTGAGATGATCCGGCACTATTGCCTGAGCTAAACGTCCATTGACCTGATTCGTTCCTGCCTAGAGGAGACCGCGCGTGACCGCAAGCCTGTTCCGACGATGACTTTCGAACGTTGTGCGCCTTTACGTTCTCCGTTCACTTATCCACAGGCCCTGTCATGCCCGATTACGTCAACTGGCTGCGCCATGCTTCGCCCTACATCAACGCCCACCGCGACTGCACCTTCGTGGTCATGCTGCCTGGCGATGGCGTCGAACACCCCAACTTCGGCAACATCGTCCACGACCTGGTGCTGTTGCACAGCCTTGGTGTGCGCCTGGTACTGGTCCACGGCTCGCGCCCACAGATCGAAAGCCGCCTGGCCGCTCGTGGCCTGACCCCGCATTACCACCGTGGCATGCGCATCACCGATGCAGCGACCCTCGATTGCGTGATCGATGCGGTCGGCGCCCTGCGCCTTTCCATCGAGGCGCGCCTGTCGATGGACATGGCGGCTTCGCCGATGCAGGGTTCGCGCCTGCGGGTAGCCTCCGGCAACCTGGTGACCGCACGGCCGATCGGCGTGCTCGAAGGGGTCGACTACCACCACACCGGCGAAGTGCGCCGGGTCGACCGCAAGGGCATCAGCCGCCTGCTCGACGAGCGCTCGATCGTGCTGCTGTCGCCGCTGGGCTATTCGCCGACCGGCGAGATCTTCAACCTGGCCTGCGAGGACGTCGCCACCCGCGCCGCCATCGAACTGGGCGCCGACAAGCTGTTGCTGTTCGGTGCCGAACCGGGCCTGTTGGACGAACGTGGGCAACTGGTACGTGAACTGCGTCCGCAGCACATCGGCCCGCACCTGCTGCGCCTGGGCAGCGACTACCAGGCCGAGCTGCTCGATGCCGCCGCCGAGGCCTGCAAGGGCGGTGTGGCGCGCAGCCACATCGTCAGCTACGCCGAGGACGGTGCCTTGCTCACCGAGCTGTTCACCCGCGGCGGTGGCGGCACGCTGGTGTCCCAGGAGCAGTTCGAGGTGGTGCGCGAGGCGACCATCGAGGATGTCGGCGGCCTGCTCGACTTGATCAGCCCGCTGGAAGAGCAGGGCATTCTGGTGCGCCGTTCCCGCGAGGTGCTGGAACGCGAGATCGAGCAGTTCAGCGTGGTCGAGCGCGAAGGCATGATCATCGCCTGTGCGGCGCTGTATCCGATTGCCGATTCCGAGGCGGGCGAGCTGGCGTGCCTGGCGGTGAATCCGGAGTACCGGCATGGTGGGCGTGGTGACGAGTTGCTCGAGCGTATCGAGACGCGGGCGCGGCAGTTGGGGCTCAAGACCCTGTTCGTGCTGACGACCCGTACCGCGCACTGGTTCCGCGAGCGCGGGTTCGCCCCTTGCGGCGTGGAGCAACTGCCGGCGGCGCGGGCTTCGCTGTACAACTACCAGCGTAATTCGAAGATCTTCGAGAAGTCGCTCTGACAGCCACTACGGCCCCCTGTAGGAGCGGCCTTGCCGAGGTGTCGGACCGGTCGGAAAAGGGTGCGGAGCGCCCCCGAGACTTGTGCATCAAGCTGATATCGCCGGGGCTGCTATGCAGCCCTTTCGCGACGCAAGGCCGCTCCTACAGGGGATCGAGTCAGCCCTTGGCCCAAAACAAAAACGCCGCCCTGGTGGGCGGCGTTTTCGTTTACACGGTGTGCAGGTACCAGTTGTACTCGAGGTCGGAGATCGAATGCTCGAACTCCTCCAGCTCGCTCTCCTTGCACGCGACGAAAATGTCGATGTACTTCGGATCGATGTACTTGTTGAGGATCTCGCTGTCGTCCAGCTCGCGCAGGGCATCGCGCAGGTTGTTCGGCAGGCTCTGCTCCAGCTGCTCGTACGAGTTGCCTTCGATCGGCTCGCCCGGCTCGACCTTGTTGACCAGGCCGTGGTGCACGCCGGCCAGCACGGCCGCCATCATCAGGTACGGGTTGGCGTCGGCGCCGGCCACGCGGTGCTCGATACGCACCGCGTCCGGCGAGCCGGTCGGCACGCGCAGGGCCACGGTACGGTTGTCCAGGCCCCAGCTCGGCGCGTTCGGCACGTAGAACTGGGCGCCGAAGCGGCGGTACGAGTTGACGTTGGGGCAGAGGAACGCCATCGAGGCGGGCAGGGTCTCGAGCACACCGCCGACAGCGTGACGTAGCGCGGCGTTCTGCTCGGGATCCTCGCTGGTGAAGATGTTGTTGCCATCTTTGTCCAGCACGGAGATGTGAACGTGCAGGCCGTTGCCTGCCTGGCCCGGGTAGGGCTTGGCCATGAACGTGGTGTCCATTTCATGGTCGTAGGCGATGTTCTTGATCAGGCGCTTGAGCAGCACCGCATAGTCACAGGCCTTGAGCGGGTCGGCGACGTGGTGCAGGTTGACTTCGAACTGTGCCGGGGCGCTTTCCTTGACGATGGCGTCGGCAGGAATGCCTTGTTCCTTGGCGCCCTCGAGGATGTCCTGCAGGCAGTCTGCGTATTCATCGAGGTCGTCGATCAGGTACACCTGGGTCGACTGCGGGCGCTTGCCCGAGATCGGCGAGCGTGGCGGCTGCGGACGGCCGTTCACGTTCTCCTGGTCGATCAGGTAGAACTCCAGCTCGAATGCCGCGCAGATGGTCAGGCCGAGGTCGTCGAACTTGCTCACCACCTGGCGCAGCACTTCACGAGGGTCGGCGAAGAACGGCTCGCCTTCGATCTCGTGCATGGTCATCAGCAGCTGGGCGGTCGGGCGTTTCTGCCACGGCTCGTTGCACAGTGTGTCTGGAATCGGATAGCAGATACGGTCGGCGTCGCCGATGTCCAGCCCGAGGCCGGTGCTTTCGACGGTCGAACCGTTGATATCCAGGGCGAAGAGGGAGGCCGGCAGGTTGATGCCTTTCTCGTAAACCTTGTGGAGGCTGGTGCGCTCGATGCGCTTGCCGCGCACCACACCATTCATATCTGCAATCAGAAGGTCAACGTAGAGAACCTCAGGATGTTCCTTAAGGAACGCGTTCGCTTCGTTAAGCTGAACGGCACGCGGGGGTACCGACATGATGCAACACCTTTGTTGTTAAAAATATCAATCAAGGGGGGCTTGCAACCCCAGTCAATCGGAAAGACCAGGTGAAGTCAAGCCAGCCCCATGATGCCCTTAAATGGCACATCTACGGCAGTTTTGCCGCATATCGGGGCGTGCCATTATCCGCTATTTTCGTCCTGAAGGGTTATCTCGAGCAGGCCGTGTTTTATTTTTTACGGAAGAGTTGTGTAAAAAAATGAACGAGGCTAAGCTCGGCAACAACCCAGAACACAATAATACGAGGGTCACATGGTCCGCCTGTCGAGACCTGCCAGCGCCGCCTGCACGGTGCGTTCAGGTACATCTCCCGGTTGCCGTCCGGTCATTGCACGCCTGCATCGAAGCGGTGCTGCGCTGGCCGCAATAATTGACGGTTCGCATAAAAAGGCCATACCTCGTAACGCTTTAGCGCAACACTTCCTTTCCGTTCGCCCTTCGCCCCGTACCTGCGGCCACGCCCATCGCGCGTATTCGCCGCCGCTCTGCGCTGGGGGTTTTGCTTTAGCCAGCCACAGCATCCAGAATCAAGGCGCGGGCCTGTCCAGGCCCCTCGGCGCCGTACGCGCCGACTTTGCCCGACGCCCGGCGTCAGTGGCGGCCGGTTCTGCGCAACCGGGCCACATTACCTCCTGAGGTATTTATGAGTACCAACCTCGACCAGCTCACCGATTGGTTGAAAGAGCACAAGATCACCGAAGTGGAATGCCTGATCAGCGACCTGACCGGCATCACCCGCGGCAAGATCTCGCCCACCAACAAGTTCATCGCCGAAAAGGGCATGCGCCTGCCTGAGAGCGTGCTGCTGCAGACCGTGACCGGCGACTACGTCGACGACGACATCTATTACGAATTGCTCGACCCGGCCGACATCGACATGATCTGCCGGCCCGACGAGAACGCGGTGTACCTGGTGCCCTGGGCCATCGAGCCGACCGCACAGGTGATTCACGACACCTACGACAAGAAAGGCAACCCAGTCGAGCTGTCGCCGCGCAACGTCCTGAAGAAAGTCCTCAAGCTCTATGCCGACAAGGGCTGGCAGCCAATCGTCGCGCCAGAGATGGAGTTCTACCTGACCAAGCGTAGCGAAGATCCGGACTTCCCGCTGCAACCGCCGGTGGGCCGTTCCGGTCGCCCGGAAACCGGGCGCCAGTCGTTCTCCATCGAGGCCGCCAACGAGTTCGACCCGCTGTTCGAAGACGTCTACGACTGGTGCGAACTGCAGCAGTTGGACCTCGACACGCTGATCCACGAGGACGGCACGGCGCAGATGGAGATCAACTTCCGGCATGGCGACGCGCTGCACCTGGCCGACCAGATCCTGGTGTTCAAGCGCACCATGCGCGAGGCCGCGCTCAAGCACAACGTGGCCGCCACCTTCATGGCCAAGCCGATGACCGGCGAGCCGGGCAGCGCCATGCACCTGCACCAGAGCGTGGTCGACGTGGCCACCGGCAAGAACATCTTCTCCAATGCCGATGGCAGCATGAGCGAGCTGTTCCTGCACCACATCGGCGGCCTGCAGAAGTTCATCCCCGAGGCCTTGCCGCTGTTCGCCCCCAACGTCAACTCGTTCCGCCGCTTCCTGCCCGATACCTCGGCACCGGTGAACGTCGAGTGGGGGGAGGAGAACCGCACCGTCGGCCTGCGCGTACCGGATGCCGGCCCGCAGAACCGCCGCGTCGAGAACCGTCTGCCCGGCGCCGACGCCAACCCGTACCTGGCCATCGCCGCCAGCCTGCTGTGCGGCTACATCGGCATGGTCGAAGGCATCGAGGCCAGCGCGCCGGTACAGGGCCGTGGCTACGAGCGGCGCAACCTGCGCCTGCCGCTGACCATCGAGGATGCCCTGGAGCGCATGGAGAACAGCCGGGCGCTGGAGCAGTACCTGGGCAAGAAATTCATCGCCGGCTACGTCGCCACCAAGCGCGCCGAGCACGAGAACTTCAAACGCGTCATCAGCTCCTGGGAGCGAGAGTTCCTGCTGTTTGCTGTGTGATCAACCCTGAGGCTGCCTGTGGGCGGCCACCGGAAAATGGAGAGGCACATGAGCGTCAACAACCCGCAAACCCGTGAATGGCAAGCCCTCAGCGGCGAGCACCACCTGGCTCCGTTCAGTGACTACAAGCAGCTGAAGGACAAGGGGCCGCGCATCATCACCAAGGCCCAGGGTGTGCATTTGTGGGACAGCGAGGGGCACAAGATCCTCGACGGCATGGCCGGCCTGTGGTGCGTGGCGGTCGGCTATGGCCGGGAAGAGCTGGTGCAGGCGGCGGAAAAGCAGATGCGCGAGCTGCCGTACTACAACCTGTTCTTCCAGACCGCCCACCCGCCGGCGCTGGAGCTGGCCAAGGCGATCACCGAGGTGGCGCCCAAAGGCATGACCCATGTGTTCTTCACCGGCTCCGGTTCCGAAGGCAACGACACCGTGCTGCGCATGGTCCGCCACTACTGGGCGCTCAAGGGCAAGCCGAGCAAGCAGACCATCATCGGCCGGGTCAACGGCTACCACGGCTCCACCGTGGCCGGCGCCAGCCTGGGCGGCATGAGCGGCATGCACGAGCAGGGCGGCCTGCCGATCCCGGGCATCGTGCACATCCCGCAACCGTACTGGTTCGGCGAGGGTGGCGAGATGACCCCGGACGCCTTCGGCGTGTGGGCGGCCGAGCAGCTGGAGAAGAAGATTCTCGAAGTCGGCGAGGACAACGTCGCCGCCTTCATCGCCGAGCCGATCCAGGGCGCCGGTGGGGTGATCATTCCGCCAGAGACCTACTGGCCAAAGGTCAAGGAGATCCTGGCCAAGTACGACATCCTGTTCGTCGCCGACGAAGTGATCTGTGGCTTTGGCCGTACCGGCGAATGGTTCGGCTCGGACTACTACGACCTGGCGCCCGACCTGATGACCATCGCCAAGGGCCTGACCTCCGGTTACATCCCCATGGGCGGTGTGATCGTGCGTGACAGTGTGGCCAAGGTGATCAGCGAAGGCGGCGATTTCAACCACGGCTTCACCTACTCCGGCCACCCGGTGGCGGCGGCGGTGGGCCTGGAAAACCTGCGCATTCTGCGCGACGAGAAGATCGTCGAGAAGGCGCGCACGGAAGTGGCACCGTACTTGCAAAAACGTCTGCGTGAGCTGCAGGACCACCCGCTGGTGGGCGAAGTGCGCGGCCTGGGCCTGCTCGGCGCGATCGAGCTGGTCAAGGACAAAGCCACCCGCAGCCGTTACGAGGGCAAGGGCGTGGGCATGATCTGCCGCAACTTCTGCTTCGACAACGGCCTGATCATGCGCGCGGTGGGCGACACCATGATCATCGCGCCGCCGCTGGTGATCAGCCGCCAAGAGGTGGACGAACTGGTGGAAAAGGCGCGCAAGTGCCTGGATTTGACGTACGAAGCGATCAAATGACGGTTTGCTAGGCTGGCGAGGTGACATTAAGTCCGTTACAGGTGCTGCTTTTGTTGAAACAGCGCCTTGTAACTTGCCAGACTAACGGCTGTTTCAGTCGCCCAGCGCGTGACCCGTGGGACCCGGCTGCTGAACAGATGGCTTGATAATAAATTCTGGAGCATAACGCATGAAGAAAATGGGCAAGACGCTGCTGGCCGCCGCCCTGATGGGCGCCATGGCCACCGCTGTTCAGGCTGAAGACAAGGTGTTGAACGTCTACAACTGGTCGGACTACATCGCGCCGGACACCATCGCCAAGTTCGAGAAGCAGTCCGGCATCAAGGTCAAGTACGACGTGTTCGACAGCAACGAAACCTTGGAAGCCAAGTTGCTGGCCGGCAAGTCGGGCTACGACATCGTGGTGCCGTCCAACAACTTCCTGGCCAAGCAGATCAAGGCCGGCGTCTACGAGGAGCTGGACCGCTCCAAGCTGCCCAACTGGAAGAACCTCGACGAAGACCTGCTCAAGGCCGTCGGCGATGCCAGCGACCCTGGCAACAAGCACGCCTTCCCGTACATGTGGGGCTCCATTGGCATCGGCTACAACCCGGAGAAGGTCAAGGCCGTGCTCGGCGTGGACAAGATCGACTCGTGGGACGTGGTGTTCAAGCCCGAGAACATCGCCAAGCTCAAGAGCTGCGGCGTGAGCTTCCTCGATGCGCCCACCGAAATGCTTCCGGCCGCCCTGCACTACCTGGGCAAGCCGAGCAACAGCACCAAGAAAGAAGACCTGAAGGCCGCCGAGGACCTGTTCCTGAGCATCCGTCCTTCGATCACCTACTTCCATTCCTCCAAGTACATCGGTGACCTGGCCAACGGCAACATCTGCCTGGCCGTCGGCTACTCGGGCGACCTGGAGCAGTCCAAGGCCCGCGCCCACGAAGCCGGCGACAAGGTCAAGCTGGACTACATCATTCCGAAAGAAGGCGCCGGTACCTTCTACGACATGGTCGCCATCCCCAAGGATGCCGAGCACAAGGACGCCGCCTACAAGTTCATGGACTTCCTGATGCAGCCTGAAGTCATGGCCGAGATCACCAACGCCGTGCGCTTCCCGAACGGCAACAAGACCGCCACCGCGTTCGTCGACAAGGACATCACCAGCGACCCGAGCATCTACCCGCCGGCCGAGGTGAAGAAACAGCTGTACGCGATCGCCGCCCCCGAGGCTGCCGCCCAGCGTGTGATCACCCGCAGCTGGACCAAGATCAAATCGGGCAAGTAAGCCCGTTGCAGGGACCTCTGGGCCGGGGTTTCCCGGCCTGGAGGGCGCTTGAGGCAAATAAGTTTGCGGCATCCACGCCGTGAAGGTAAGTTGCGCGCCGGTTTTGCGTGTGCGGCCGAGGTTTACTGCCCGCAAAGGCACTGATTGTGAGGACCACCCACTTGTCCATTTCTGTTTTTCGCCAGGCCTTGATGGCCGGAGCGGGCCTGACGCTGGCTTGCAGCGTCCAAGCGGCGCCCACGGTGCACATCTACAACTGGTCCGACTATGTCGGCCCTACCACCCTCGCCGATTTCCAGAAGGAAACCGGCATCGAGCCCCGCTACGACGTGTTCGACAGCAACGACACGCTGGAAGGCAAGTTGCTGGCCGGGCGCAGCGGCTACGACGTGGTCGTGCCGACCAACCATTTCCTTGGCAAGCAGATCAAGGCGGGCGCGTTCCAGAAGCTCGACCGTGAGCTGCTGCCCAACTATGCCAACCTCGATCCGTCGCTGATGAAGCGTCTGGAGAGGAACGATCCGGGCAACCAGTACGCCGTCCCCTACCTGTGGGGCACCAATGGCATCGGCTACAACGTCGACAAGGTCAAGGCGGCGCTGGGCATCGACAAGATCGATTCCTGGGCGGTGCTGTTCGAGCCCGAGAACATGAAGAAGCTCAGCAAGTGCGGCGTGGCCTTCCTCGACTCGGCCGACGAAATGCTGCCGGCGGTGCTCAACTACATGGGGCTGGACCCCAACAGCAGCAACCCCAAGGACTACCAGGCGGCCGAGCAGAAACTGCAGGCGGTACGTCCCTACGTGACCTACTTCCATTCCTCGAAATACATCACCGATCTGGCCAACGGCGACATCTGCGTGGCCGCCGGTTTCTCCGGCGATGTGTTCCAGGCCAAGGCCCGCGCTGAAGAAGCGAAGAAGGGCGTGAAGCTGGCCTACGCCATTCCCAAGGAAGGCGGCAACCTCTGGTTCGATGTGCTGGCGATCCCCAAGGATGCCCGCAACGTCGAGCAGGCGCACGCCTTCATCAACTATTTGCTGAAGCCTGAGGTGATCGCCCAGGTCAGTGATTACGTCGGTTACGCCAACCCGAATCCCAAGGCTGGCGACCTGATGGACCAGGCCGTGAGGACTGACGCCGCGGTTTACCCACCGCAGGAAGTGCTGGACAAGATGTTCGTCAACGCCGAGTTGCCACCCAAGGTGCAACGTTTGATGACCCGCAGCTGGACCAAGGTCAAGTCGGGCAAGTAACAATCCAGGCCCGCCAGCGCAGCGGCGGGCAAACAAATCTTGTTGGGAGTTTCACTCATGGCAGTTGCCTCCGGTGCCTATAAGAAAGCCCTCGAGGGTGGCCAGCAACCCAAGCAGGTGCTGGTCAAGATCGACCGGGTCACGAAAAAGTTCGACGAAACGGTAGCCGTGGACGATGTGTCCCTGGAAATCCGCAAGGGCGAGATCTTCGCCCTGCTGGGTGGCTCCGGTTCCGGCAAGTCCACCTTGCTGCGCATGCTGGCCGGCTTCGAGCGCCCGACCGAAGGGCGGATTTTCCTCGACGGCGTCGACATCACCGACATGCCGCCCTACGAGCGGCCGATCAACATGATGTTCCAGTCCTATGCGCTGTTCCCGCACATGACCGTGGCGCAGAACATCGCCTTCGGCCTGCAGCAGGATAGGATGCCCAAGGCCGAGATCGACGCCCGCGTGGCCGAGATGCTCAAGCTGGTGCACATGACCCAGTACGCCAAGCGCAAGCCGCACCAACTGTCCGGCGGCCAGCGCCAGCGCGTGGCCCTGGCCCGTTCCCTGGCCAAGCGTCCCAAGCTGCTGCTGCTCGACGAGCCGATGGGCGCGCTGGACAAGAAGCTGCGCTCGCAGATGCAGCTTGAACTGGTCGAGATCATCGAACGCGTGGGCGTGACCTGCGTGATGGTGACCCACGACCAGGAAGAGGCCATGACCATGGCCCAGCGCATCGCCATCATGCACCTGGGCTGGATCGCCCAGATCGGCTCGCCTGTGGATATCTACGAAACGCCGACCAGCCGCCTGGTCTGCGAGTTCATCGGCAACGTCAACCTGTTCGAAGGTGAGGTGATCGACGACGCCGAAGGCCACGCGATCATTGCCAGCCCGGAGCTGGAGCGCAAGATCTACGTCGGCCACGGGGTCACCACCTCGGTCGAGGACAAGCACATCACCTACGCCCTGCGCCCGGAAAAGCTGCTGGTCACCACCACCCAGCCTGAGTTCGAGCACAACTGGTCGCGCGGCAAGGTCCACGACATCGCCTACCTCGGCGGCCACTCGGTGTTCTACGTCGAGCTGCCCACCGGCAAGATCGTCCAGTCGTTCGTCGCCAACGCCGAGCGCCAGGGCACCCGCCCGACCTGGGACGACGAAGTCTACGTGTGGTGGGAAGACGACAGCGGCGTGGTACTGCGGTCATGAAGCTGCGCAAGCTCAAGCGAGCGTTCCAGCGCATCGTGCCGGAGGGGCGGCACCTGGTGATCGGCGTGCCGTTCATCTGGCTGTTCCTGTTCTTCATGCTGCCGTTCTTCATCGTGTTGAAGATCAGCTTCGCCGAAGCCGACGTGGCGATCCCGCCGTACACCGAGATCTACACCTACGTCGAAAGCAAGATCCAGTTGGTGCTGAACCTGGCCAACTACGGCCTGCTCACCGAGGACGAGCTGTATATCTCGGCCTACCTCGGCTCGTTGAAGGTGGCGTTCTTCAGCACCCTGCTGTGCCTGTTGATCGGCTACCCGATGGCCTACGCCATCTCCAAGGCCCGCAAGGAATCGCAGACGGTCCTGCTGCTGCTGATCATGATGCCGACCTGGACCGCGATCCTGATCCGTGTCTATGCCTGGATGGGCATACTCAGCAACAACGGGCTGCTCAACAGCTTCCTGTTGTGGCTGGGGCTGATCGACCAGCCGTTGCAGATCCTCAACACCAACCTGGCGGTGTATATCGGCGTGGTCTATTCGTACCTGCCGTTCATGATCCTGCCGTTGTACGCCAACCTGGTGAAACACGACGAAAGCCTGCTCGAGGCCGCCTCGGACCTGGGTTCGAGCACCTTCAACAGCTTCTGGAAGATCACCGTGCCGCTGTCGAAGAACGGCATTATCGCCGGCTGCATGCTGGTGTTCATTCCGGTGGTGGGCGAGTTCGTCATCCCTGAGCTGCTCGGCGGCCCGGAAACCCTGATGATCGGTAAAGTGCTGTGGCAGGAGTTCTTCAACAACCGCGACTGGCCGGTGGCCTCCGCCCTGGCGGTAGTGATGCTGGCGATCCTGATCGTGCCGATCCTGCTGTTCAACCGTAGCCAGGCCAAAGAAATGGAGGGCCGCGCATGAAACGCTTCAGTTTCTCCAAGCTGATGCTGGTGCTCGGCTTGCTGTTCATCTACCTGCCGATGCTGATCCTGGTGATCTACTCGTTCAACGCCTCGAAGCTGGTGACGGTGTGGGGCGGCTGGTCGATCAAGTGGTACGTCGGCCTGCTCGACAACTCGCAGCTGATGGGCTCGGTGATGCGCTCGCTGGAGATCGCCCTGTACACCGCGGTGGCGGCGGTGGCGCTGGGTACCCTGGCGGCCTTCGTGCTGACTCGGGTCACCCGCTTCAAGGGCCGCACGCTGTTCGGCGGCCTGGTCACCGCGCCGTTGGTGATGCCCGAGGTGATCACCGGTCTGTCGCTGTTGCTGCTGTTCGTGGCCATGGCGCAAATGATCGGCTGGCCGCAGGAGCGCGGCATCGTCACCATCTGGATCGCCCACACCACGTTCTGCGCCGCCTATGTGGCGGTGGTGGTGTCGGCGCGCCTGCGCGAGCTGGACCTGTCCATCGAAGAGGCGGCCATGGACCTGGGCGCCAAGCCGTGGAAGGTGTTCTTCCTGATCACCATCCCGATGATCGCGCCGTCGCTGGCGGCGGGCGGCATGATGTCGTTCGCCCTGTCGCTGGATGACCTGGTGCTGGCGAGCTTCGTCTCCGGCCCTGGCTCGACCACCCTGCCGATGGAAGTGTTCTCGGCCGTGCGCCTGGGCGTGAAGCCGGACATCAACGCGATCGCCAGCTTGATCCTGCTGTCGGTGTCGCTGGTGACCTTCCTGGTCTGGTACTTCAGCCGTCAGGCCGAAGAGCGCCGCCGCCGGGCGATCCAGCAGGCGATCGAAGAGGGCGCCGCGGCGAACGTGTCGCAGCCCCAGGCCCGTCGCCCGGCCCCGGCCGCGGCGCAAGCCTGAACCAGGTGATTAGCGCAGGAGCCAGCCTTGCCGGCGAACACCGGCATAGCCGGTGCCAGGCACCGCGGTGCCTGGTTCGCCAGCAGCTGGCTCCTGCGGCTTGCGTCTGATCAGCCCTGATCCGGCCAGTACCAGGCCGGTTCGTCGAGCATGCCCTGGCCGACGATCCCGGTCTGCCCCAGGGTCTTCTCCAGGTGGATCGAATTGCAGTCGTCGTCCTCCTCCAGTGCCGCCACCAGCCGCGGCGCGTGCGACACCACCCATACCTGGCAATGCTGCGCCGCGCGGCGGATCAGCCGTGCCAGCGCCGGCAGCAGGTCCGGATGCAGGCTGGTCTCCGGCTCGTTGAGCACCATCATGCTGGGTGGGCGCGGGGTGAGCAGGGCGGCCACCAGCAACAGGTAGCGCAAGGTGCCGTCGGACAGTTCCGCGGCGCTCAGCGGGCGCAGCAACCCGGCCTGGTGAAAGCGCAGGCCGAACAGGCCGCCGGGCTGGGCGTCGATGGTCAGCCGGGCGCCGGGGAAGGCATCGCCAACCGCCTCCTGCAGCGCCTGCAGGTCGCCGATCTCGTCGATGGTCTGCAAGGCGGCGGCAAGGTCGCGGCCATCGTGGTGCAGCACCGGGGTGCGCGTACCCAGCCGTGCCTGGCGGGCCGGTGCTTCGGCGTCGGTCCTGAAGTGGTCGTAGAAGCGCCAACTGCGGATCTGTTCGCGCAGATGCAGCACTTCTGGCGAGCCTTGCAGGCTGCCGACCTGGTCGAACAGGCTGTCGAACTCGGTCATGTGCTGCTGCAGCACCTGCCACTGGCGGCCATCGCGCGCCTTGACCCTCGCTGCGTTGCGCTGCACCAGCTGGCTGGCCGGGCGGCATAGCGCGCCGGCCCAGATGGTCTCCTGCTTGATCTGCGGGTCGAGGGCGAACATGGAGCGGCTTGGCTCGGGCAGGCCGAGGCTGATGGCGTAGCCGAAGTCCTCGCCGGTGAAGCCCATCTTCAGGCGCCTGGCCTGCTGGCGCGGACCGCCTTCGACGGGCACCTCGCCACTGAGCATGCGCCGGCTGATCTTCTCGGGGCCCGCCCAGAACGTCGACTCCAGCCCACCCTCGGCCGCCAGGGCGTTGACCACGCCGCCGCGGGCTGTTTCGGCCAGCAGGCGCAGGGCCTTGTAGAGGTTGGACTTGCCGCTGCCATTGGCACCGGTAATCAGGTTCAGCCGCCCCAGCGGCAGCACCAGCTGGTTGATCGAGCGGTAGTTGGCAATGGCCAGGGTAGTCAGCATCGGCGGCGTCCTTGAGCGGTTGGCTGGCAGTATCGCCGATCCCGTTGCGCTTTGTTGAACCCTGGTCAATGCCGTTTGTCGATCCCTGATCTACGCTTTCAATCGCGTCCCTCCCACCATTCGAAGAAGCAAAGGAGCCTGCATGACGGTAACGCGTCCGCCGATGGTCGTTTGCCTGGGGCTGCTGTTCATGCTGTCGGGCTGTAGCCAGGAAGAAGCCGCCCCGGCGTTGCCGCGGGTCGTGGTGCAACAGGTCAAGCCCACCGACTTCGCCGCCAGGGTCACCTTGACCGGCGACGTTCAGGCGCGGGTACAGACCGACTTGTCGTTCCGCGTGGGCGGCAAGATCATTTCCCGCAGCGTCGATGTGGGCGACCACGTCAAGGCCAACCAGGTGCTGGCGCGGCTGGACCCGAAAGACCTGCAGAACAACGTCGACTCGGCCAAGGCCGAAGTGTTCGCCGAGCAGGCGCGCGTCACCCAGACCAGCGCCGCGTTCGTCCGCCAGCAAAAACTGCTGCCCAAGGGCTACACCAGCCAGAGCGAGTACGACGCCGCCGAGGCCGCCCTGCGCAGCAGCCAGAGCGCGCTCAAGGCTGCCCAGGCGCAGTTGGCCAATGCCAACGAACAGTTGAGCTACACCGGGCTGGTATCCGAGGCGGACGGCGTGATCACCGCGCGCCAGGCCGAGGTCGGCCAGGTGGTGCAGGCGACCATGCCGATCTTCAGCCTGGCCGTGGATGGCGACCGCGACGCGGTGTTCAACGTCTATGAGTCCCTGCTGGTGGGCGGGCCGAGCGATGAAGGGGTGACGGTCAGCCTGCTCGACGACCCGAAGATCCAGGCCAAGGGCCATGTACGCGAGATCACCCCGACCGTGTCGGCGCAGAGCGGCACGGTGCAGATCAAGGTGGCCCTGCGCGACGTGCCGGCGGGCATGCAGCTCGGCTCGCCGGTCACCGCCGCGACCAATGCCCAGAGCCGGCCCAGCATCGAGCTGCCGTGGGCGGCGCTGACCAAGGCGTTGCACGAGCCGGCGGTGTGGGTGGTGGGCGAGGGCGACAAGGTCGAGCTGCGCAAGGTCCAGGTGGGGCGCTACCTGACCGGCAAGGTGGTGATCGCCGAGGGCGTGAAGGGCGGCGAGACCGTGGTGGTTGGCGGCGCCCAGCTGCTGCACCCGGGCATGCAGGTGCAGAAGATCGACGCCCGTGACGCCGGAGGTGCGCAATGAACCGCCTGATGATCGTGCTGCCAGCCGCCTTGCTGCTGGCCGCGTGTGGCAGCGACAAGGAACAGGCCGAACCGATCCGGCCAGTGCTTTCCACCCTGGTCGAACCCCAGGTGCAGGCACAACTGGGGCGCTTTGCCGGGACCATCCAGGCACGCTTCGAGAGTACCCTGGGCTTTCGCGTCTCGGGGCGCATCGCCCGGCGCTGGGTCGATGTCGGCGCCCAGGTGAAGCCCGGCGATACCCTGGCCACCCTCGACCCGACCGACCAGCAGAACCAGTTGCGCGCCGCCGAGGGCGACCTGGCCAAGGTCCAGGCGCAGTGGATCAATGCCCAGGCCGACGCCCGCCGCCAGCAGCAGCTGTACGACCGCGGCGTGGGGGCCCAGGCCCAGCTGGACATCGCCCAGACCAACCTGAAGACCACCGGTGCCGCGCTGGAGCAGGCGCGTTCGGCGGTCAGCCAGGCCCGTGACCAGCTCGACTACAGCACCCTGGGCACCGACCACGCCGCCGTGGTCACCGCCTGGCAGGCCGAAGCCGGGCAGACCGTCAGTGCCGGCCAGGCGGTGGTCACCCTGGCCCGGCCCGATGTCAAGGAGGCAGTGATCGACCTGCCCACCTACCTGGCCGAGCAGCTGAGCAAGGACCTGACCTTCACCGTCGCCCTGCAGTTGGAGCCGAGCATCAGCACCACCGCCACCCTGCGCGAGCTGGAGCCCCAGGCCGACGCCACCACGCGCACCCGGCGCGCGCGCCTGACCCTGGCCAGCACCCCGGATACCTTCCACCTCGGCACCGCTGTCAGCGTGACCCTGAGCTCGGCGGTCAGCCCGCGCAGCGAACTGCCGCGCACCGCCCTGCTGGAGCGCGACGGCAAGACCCAGGTGTGGGTGGTCGACCCGCAGCACAAGACGGTCGCCACCCGCGACGTGCAACTGCTCGAGCGTGACGCGCAGCGCATCGTCCTGGCGGGCGGCGTGCAGCCCGGCGAGCGAGTGGTTACCGCTGGCGTCAACATCCTCAAGCCCGGCCAGAAGGTCACCTTCGACGAGGACGCACGATGAAAGGAAGCTTCAACCTGTCCGAGTGGGCGCTGCGGCACCAGTCGTTCGTCTGGTACCTGATGGCCGTCAGCCTGGTGATGGGGGTGTTCTCCTACCTCAACCTGGGCCGTGAGGAAGACCCCTCGTTCACCATCAAGACCATGGTCATCCAGACCCGCTGGCCGGGGGCGACCCAGGACGAGACCCTGCTGCAGGTCACCGACCGCATCGAGAAGAAACTCGAGGAACTGGACTCGCTCGACTACGTGAAAAGCTACACCCGGCCGGGCGAGTCCACGGTCTATGTGTACCTGCGCGACACCACCAAGGCCAAGGACATCCCGGAAATCTGGTACCAGGTGCGCAAGAAGATCCAGGACATCAGCGGCCAGTTCCCCAAGGGCATCCAGGGCCCGGGCTTCAACGACGAATTCGGCGACGTCTACGGCTCGATCTACGGTTTCACCTCCGACGGCCTGACCCTGCGCCAACTGCGTGACTATGTGGAGCAGGTGCGTGCCGAGGTGCGCGATGTGCCCAATATCGGCAAGATCGAGTTGATCGGCACCCAGGACGAAGTGCTGTACCTGAACTTCTCGACCCGCAAGCTGGCCTCTTTCGGCATCGACCAGAGCCAGGTGATGCAGGCTTTGCAGGCGCAGAACGCGGTGACCCCGGCGGGGGTGATCGAGGCCGGGCCCGAGCGCATCTCGGTGCGCACCACCGGGCAGTTCGCCTCGGAGAAGGACCTGGAAACCGTCAACCTGCGCATCAACGACCGCTTCTTCCGCCTGGCCGATTTGGCCGACATCGAGCGTGGCTACGTCGACCCGCCGTCGCCGATGTTTCGCTACAACGGCCAGACCGCCATCGGCCTGGCCATCGGCATGAAGGCCGGCGGCAACATGCAGGTGTTCGGCAAACTGCTGCGCGAGCGCATGGACCAGATCACCAACGACCTGCCGGTGGGCGTGGAGGTGCATACCGTCTCCGACCAGGCGGTGGTGGTCAAGCAGGCGGTGGGTGGCTTCACCAGCGCGCTGTTCGAGGCCGTGGTGATCGTGCTGGTGGTGAGCTTCGTCAGCCTGGGGGTGCGCGCCGGGCTGGTGGTGGCCTGCTCGATCCCGCTGGTGCTGGCCATGGTGTTCGTGTTCATGGAATACACCGACATCACCATGCAGCGGATTTCCCTCGGCGCGCTGATCATTGCCCTGGGCCTGCTGGTGGATGACGCGATGATCACCGTGGAGGTGATGGTCACGCGCCTGGAAATGGGCGAGACCAAGGAGCAGGCGGCGACCTTCGCCTATACCTCCACCGCCTTCCCCATGCTCACCGGCACCCTGGTGACCGTGGCCGGCTTCGTGCCGATCGGCCTGAACGCCAGCTCCGCGGGCGAGTACACCTTCACCCTGTTCGCGGTGATCGCCGTGGCGCTGCTGGTGTCGTGGATCGTCGCGGTGTTCTTCGCCCCGGTGCTGGGCGTGCACATTCTCGACAGCAAGAAGCTCAAGGCCCACGAGGCCGAACCGGGACGGGTGGGGCGCGCGTTCGAGCATGGCCTGCTGTGGTGCCTGCGCCACCGCTGGGTGACGGTGATCGGCACCATCGTGCTGTTCGTGCTGTCGGTGGTGGGCATGCGCTTCGTGCAGAACCAGTTCTTCCCGTCGTCGGACCGCCCGGAAATCCTCGTCGACCTCAACCTGCCGCAGAACGCCTCGATCGAGGAGACGCGCAAGGTGGTCGACCGCTTCGAGGCCACCTTCAAGGACGACCCGGACATCGTCAGCTGGAGCACCTACATTGGCCAGGGCGCGATCCGCTTCTACCTGCCCCTGGACCAGCAACTGCAGAACCCCTACTACGCCCAGTTCGTCATCGTCAGCAAGGGCCTGGAGGAGCGCGGCGGGCTGATGCAGCGCCTGCAGGAGCGCCTGGCCCGGGACTTCGTCGGCATCGGCACCAACGTCCAGTCGCTGGAAATGGGCCCGCCGGTGGGCCGGCCGATCCAGTACCGGGTCAGCGGCAAGGACATCGACCAGGTGCGCAAGCACGCCATCGACCTGGCCACCCTGCTCGACCAGAACGAGCACATCGGCGAGATGATCTACGACTGGAACGAGCCGGGCAAAGTGCTGCGGGTCGAGATCGCCCAGGACAAGGCGCGCCAGCTCGGGCTGTCGTCCGAGGACGTGGCCAACGTGATGAACAGCATCGTCAGCGGCGTGCCGATCACCCAGGTCAACGACAACATCTACCTGGTCAACGTGGTCGCCCGTGCCGAGGACAGCGAGCGCGGCTCGCCCGATACCCTGCAGAACCTGCAGATCGTCAGCCCCAATGGCACCTCGATTCCGCTGCTGGCCTTCGCCACCGTGCGCTACGAGCTGGAGCAGCCATTGGTGTGGCGCCGCGACCGCAAGCCGACCATCACCATCAAGGCCTCGGTCAACGGCGAGATCCAGCCCACCGACCTGGTGGCCCAGCTCAAGCCGGATATCGATAAATTCGCCAGCCAGCTGCCCGCCGGCTACGAGGTGGCCACCGGCGGCACCGTGGAGGAGAGCGCCAAGGCCCAGGGGCCGATTCGCCAGGTGGTGCCGCTGATGCTGTTCCTCATGGCGACCTTCCTGATGGTCCAGCTGCACAGCGTGCAGAAGCTGTTCCTGGTGGTCAGCGTGGCGCCGCTGGGGCTGATCGGCGTGGTCCTGGCGCTGGTGCCCACGGGCACGCCGATGGGGTTCGTGGCGATCCTCGGGATCCTCGCGCTGATCGGCATCATCATCCGCAACTCGGTGATCCTGGTGACCCAGATCGACGAGTTCGAGGCGCAGGGCTTCGCCCCCTGGGACGCGGTGGTCGAGGCTACCAACCACCGGCGCCGGCCGATCTTGCTGACGGCCGCGGCGGCGAGCCTGGGCATGATCCCCATCGCCCGGGAAGTGTTCTGGGGGCCGATGGCCTACGCCATGATCGGCGGCATCATCAGTGCAACGCTGCTGACGCTGCTGTTCCTGCCGGCGCTGTATGTGGCCTGGTACAAGATCCGCGAGCCGGAGCACACCGCCAAAACCCAACACTGACCCCTGTAGGAGCGGCCTCGTGTCGCGAAAGGGCTGCGCAGCAGCCCCAGGATCTCCGCATCATGCAAGGCTGCCGGGGCTGCTGCGCAGCCCTTTCGCGACGCAAGGCCGCTCCTACAGGAATGCTGCTCATCGTTGGTTATATAAACATTCTTAAACAGTATTTTTAAGAATATCCGCGCCTCTCTAGTATGGCTTTCACGCCAGGCGCAAATCCCCTTCAGAACCTCTGCCCGGCACCCTTACTCACAGGAGAACGAGCATGAGTGCATCTCTGCGCAGCATCGACGGTCAGGACGAAACCACCATCCTGCGGGAAATCCAGAGTGCCCTGCGCGACCTGCGCTTCGGCGCGGTGGAGATCACCGTGCACAACGCCCAGGTGGTGCAGATCGAACGCAAGGAGAAGTTCCGCCTGCAGCAGCCCGGCAACAAGTCTGGCTGATACCGCATCACTTCAAAACTAGAAAAATGCCAATCGGGAGCTTCACCATGTCCATCCGCCGTTATGCCCTGGCCGCCCTGGCCAGCGCTGTTTTTGCCGGTTCCGCGATCGCCAAGGACTACGAACTGCTGAACGTGTCCTACGACCCGACCCGCGAGCTGTACCAGCAGTACAACGCCGAGTTCATCCAGCACTGGCAGGCCGCCCACCCGGGCGACAAGGTGAAGATCCAGCAGTCCCACGGGGGGTCGGGCAAGCAAGCACGCGCGGTCATCGACGGCCTGCGCGCCGACGTGGTGACCCTTGCGCTGGCCGGCGACATCGATGAAGTCGCCAAGCTCGGCAAGACCCTGCCCGAGGATTGGCAGAAGCGCCTGCCGCAGGCCAGCACCCCGTACACCTCGACCATCGTGTTCCTGGTGCGCAAGGGCAACCCGAAAGGCATCAAGGACTGGGGCGACCTGATCAAGCCGGACGTCTCGGTGATCACTCCCAATCCGAAGACTTCCGGCGGCGCCCGCTGGAACTTCCTCGCCGCCTGGGCCTATGGCCTGAAAGCCGGCGGCAGCGAAGAGAAGGCCAAGGAGTACGTGCAGACGCTGTTCAAGCACGTGCCGGTGCTGGACACCGGCGCCCGCGGCTCGACCATCACCTTCGTCAACAACGGCCAGGGCGATGTGCTGCTGGCCTGGGAAAACGAAGCCTTCCTGGCGCTCAAGGAGGACGGCGGTGGCGACAAGTTCGAGATCGTCGTGCCGTCGCTGTCGATCCTGGCCGAGCCGCCGGTGGCGGTGGTGGACAAGAACGCCGAGAAGAAGGGTAATACCGCGATCGCCACCGAGTACCTCAAGCACCTGTACAGCCCGGCCGGGCAGAAGATCGCCGCCGAGAACTTCTACCGCCCGCGTGACGAGAAGGTTGCCGCTGAATTCGGCAAGCAGTTCCCGAAACTGGACCTGGTGACCATCGACAAGGACTTCGGCGGCTGGAAGACTGCACAACCGAAGTTCTTCAACGACGGTGGGGTGTTTGATCAGATCTATCAGGCACAGTAAGCGGTATGGAGAAGCGGGGGCCGCTGTGCGGCCCTTTCGCGACACAAGGCCGCTCCTACAAGAATCCACGATCCCCTGTAGGAGCGGCCTTGTGTCGC